>JBGTKD010000061.1:0-52012 GCA_041744795.1 Acidimicrobiia bacterium | reverse complement strand
GATCGACGAGTGGACTGCGGCCCATCCCGCTCCCTACGACGGTGTCAGGGTCTATGCCACCCGCTGGTCGCCAACGGCCCACGTCGTGAAGGACTTCCTAGCCCGCAACCGCGTTCCGTACCGGTTCTTCGACGTCGAACTCGACCCTGACGCCCGCGACCTCGTGGACGCGGACGGCGGCGCCATGCCGTTGGTGGTCCTGCCCGACGGGACACGCCTTTCCGAGCCCGACATCCAAACACTGGCATCGGCGGTGGGCCTCCAGACCGTGGCGAAGAGCCCGTTCTATGACTTGGTCATTGTCGGCGCCGGACCGTCGGGTCTCGGTGCAGCGGTTTACGCCGCATCGGAGGGGCTCCGCACCGCCCTGATTGAGCGCGCCGCCACCGGGGGACAAGCTGGGACCAGTTCACGCATCGAGAATTACCTGGGTTTCCCGGCGGGGATCAGCGGAGGGGATCTCGCCACGAGAGCAACCACTCAGGCCCTCAAGTTCGGCGCCGAAGTCCTCACCGGGCCCGAGGTAATCGGCGTCGAGGTGGTCGATCCCGTCAAGACTGTCGTGCTGTCGGACGGTCAGCGGATCGGCTGTCATGCGCTGATCATTGCTTCCGGGATGACGATTCGCCGACTGGGTGTCGACCCTGTCGAGGCTTTCGTCGGCTCTGGCGTCTTCTACGGTGCTGCTCCTTCCGAGGCTGCTTCCTACGTGGACGAGCACGTGTTTGTCATAGGCGGAGCCAACTCGGCAGGTCAGGCCGCGATGATGCTCTCCAAGTTCGCCGGTCGGGTGACGATCGTTGTTCGCGGCCCCTCGATCGAAGCGGGGATGTCGAGCTACCTCATCGATCAGATTCGAGCGACGGAGAACATCGAGATCCTGCTCTCGTCCGAGGTTGTCGACGCCGGAGGAAGTGGTCGGCTGGAATGGCTGGTGCTTCGGAACCGTGAGACGGACCAAACCGAGAGGGCGGAGACTGGTGGACTCTTCCTGTTCATCGGGGCCGTTCCCCACTCGGACTTCCTCGAAGATGTCGTGATGCGCAACCCAAGAGGGTTTGTGCTCACAGGCCCTGATCTGCGTGTCGACGGCTCCTGGCCCTCAACTTGGCCACTGGACCGCGACCCTTTGCCGATGGAGACCAGCGTGCCAGGGGTTTTCGCCGCAGGAGACGTGCGAGAGGGCGTCGTGAGACGGGTAGCGTCTGCTGTGGGCCAGGGAGCGATCGCCGTCAGCCTCGTGCATCAGTACCTCGAGACCGTGTGATAGACGTCTCCGCCCTTCGTGCTGTGCCGCTTTTCGTCGAACTCGGCGAGGCGGATCTCGAACGACTGGCGCAGCGCTCCACCCTCGTCGTTCTCGATCCCGACGATTGCCTGTTCACCGAAGGCGACCACGGAGATACGGCCTTCGTGATCGTCAAGGGCAGCGTCGAGATCACGAAACGCAGCGGCGACCGCGATGTCCATCTGGCCACCCGCAAGGTTGGCGAAGTGATAGGCGAGATGGCGCTCCTCCAAGACGCTCCCCGGTCGGCGACGGCGCGAGCAGCGGTTGAGACCGAGCTGATCTCGATTCCCCGCGCAGAGATCGACGAACTTGTCTCCACGAGCTCGGAGGCGGTGAGGGCGCTCTTCAACGTGTTGTTGGAACGTTGGCAGTCGACCCAGGTGTTGCTCGCCCAGAGCGAACGAATGGCCCAACTTGGAACTCTCACGGCGGGGCTCGCGCACGAGTTGAACAACCCGGCAGCTGCCGTGAATCGTTCGGCCGGACAGTTGCGGGCGGCCATCGACAGGCTTCTCGAGACGGAAGCAGAGGTGGATCATTCGACTGAGATTGAGGAACTGCGCCGTCGGATAGCCACCCGACCGGCCGGTGAGCGACTCGACGCCATTGGCCGTGCAGATCTGGAGTCCGAGGTCGAGGATCGCCTCACAGACTTCGGTATCGGCGAACCTTGGACGGTGGCACCGATGGTGGTGGACGCCGGCCTGACCGAGTTCCTCGACGAGATCATCTCCCACTCCGAGTCCGAAGCCGTGATCTCTGTCCTGCTCGCCGACCACGAGGTGCGGTCGCTACTCCATGAGGTCGAGGAGGGAACGCGCAGGATGTCGGCCATAGTGCGCGCCCTCATGTCGTATTCGTACCTTGATCGAGGGACGGTCCAGCAGGTCGATCTCGTCACAGGCATCGAAGACACGCTGCTCATGCTCGGTCCCAAACTCGCGGGTATAGATGTCGTCACCGAGTTCCATCCCGAGCTGCCCGAAATCCACGCCAGGGGTGGTGAGCTCAATCAGGTGTGGACGAACATCATCGATAACGCCGCCTACTCCCTTTCGGCTTCGGGCACAGGCGGGACTCTGACCATTCGGGCCTTTCCCGACGGAGACCAGGTGGTGGTTGAGATCGAGGACGACGGACCCGGCTTTGTTCCGGAGGATCTTCCGCGCGCCTTCGACTCTTTTTTCACGACCAAGCCTCCCGGCTCCGGGACAGGTCTGGGCTTGAGCATCAGTTACGGAATTGTGGTGGATTCCCACCATGGGGACATATCGATCGAGTCAGACCCGGGCCGCACCGTATTTCGAGTCGTTCTCAGCCAGACGATCGACGACTGACGTCCGCCCGTTTCACTTTGCGCTGACCGGGTAGTTACATGATTTGCCCACAAATAAGGAAGCGACATGACCACCCTTGATCGCCAAACTCAGCGCAAGATCGACCGCCTACGCGAAACCGAATCGCGCTGGCTGCAGAAAGCAGCTTTCGCCCTCGGCAAGACACGTGAGGCACGCGAGAAGCTGGCCGAAGCGGCCCCCGAGCCACTCGATCCGGTGATCACTTTTGACGACGGCACCAGCATGTCACTCGCTGAGGTGGAGACCAAGATCCGCGAGCGGGTCGAATCGCTTCGCCGAGACTTAGGTGAGGGCAACTTCCGTTTCGGTACCGGCTGACGCTCAGCTCTCCGACCCCGGTATCTCTACCCGGATGCGATCGATCCGTTTGCGGTCCATGCGCATGACAGTCAAGACGACATCTCCGACCAGGACCGAGTCGCCTGGCAGCGGGATCGACCCCGCTGCCCACAGATAGAGCCCTCCAACGCTGGAGAAGGGGCCTTCGGGCAACGTCACCCCGATTTGACCGGACAGCTCTTCGACTGGCACCCGTCCCTCGACCATCCAAATACGTTCTCCGAGCCGGAAGGTCGTGGGTTCGCGCGGGTCGTATTCGTCCTGGATCTCGCCGACGAGCTCTGCGATCAGGTCCTTGACGGTGACGATGCCGTCTACGCCGCCGTGTTCGTCGAGGACTACTCCGAACGAAATTCTCTGACGGCGAAGCTGTTGGAGGGCGGCGAGGATCGAGGTCGACTCAGGTATGTAGACAGGTTCGCGCAGGAACTTGTCGATCGTGCCGCCTGTCGGGGTGGTGCGGAAAAGATCCTTGGCGTAGAGGATCCCAACGATGTCATCGAGGGTGCCGCTTTGGGAAACAACCGGAAATCGCGAGTGGGCCGAAGCGTTGATTGCCTGTCGAGCGTCGTCCTCGGTGTCGCCCACAGTGAGGGCGGCCACCTCCAGTCGGGGTGTCATGACATCACGAACCGGCCGGTCGGCCATCCCAAAGAGCGATTCGAGGATCTCGCGTTCGGCGGGGTGAATATGACCAGCCTCTTCGCTGAGAACGGCCAGTGCCTTGATGTCGGCTTCAGTGACAGCGGAACTGTCGTCGGCGTGTACGCCGAACCATCGGAGGATGGAGCGGCTCACACCCACGAACGCCCTTGTGACAGGTCGGATCACCTTCCCCAACCAGAAGATGGTGGGGGCGACGAACATCCCAAACTGCTCCGGTCTGCGAGCCGCCAGGGTTTTGGGAGTGATCTCGCCGACCACCAGGACCACGGCGGTGACGATGAGCGTGGAAACCCAGGGACCAAAGGTCTCTGCGCTGTCGCCGCTGACAAACACGCCGAGTAGATCGATCGTGAGGGCGGCCGCAACTGACGCGCCGAGGATGTTCACGAAGTTGTTTGCGACCAGCAGCGTCCCGAGGGTGCCTTCAAGGTCGTCGACGAGCGCAGCCAGTCGAGCTCCGCGGCTACCCCTCTCCGCCAGGCGAGCAGACCGCTCGCGAGGCAGAGCCACCATGGCGGTCTCTGATCCGGAGAAGAACCCGGACAGACCGATGCAGACCACCAGAATCGTCAACAGGGTTATCTGGACGCCGGTCACAGGTCGTCAGTCGGAAACTGCGGCCATCCGTGCCCGCAGTTCCTGGGCCGTGAACGGCTTGAGAAGAGCGGCGTCTGCTCCTGCTCTCCCTGCGAGAAACTCATCGGCTGACCGATCCAACAACAGGATGATGCCCATGTCGTCTGTCGAACCTGACGCGATGGCAGTCCTGAGCATCCGCACGATGGCCATCCCGCCCATCGAGCCAACCTGCATGTCGACGAGCGCCCAGTCGAACTTTTCGGAGGCAACGAGTTTGGCTGCGGCGCGGGGATCTGGTTCGACCGTGAGCGCCGTGCCGGGTTCGGTGAGGGCCGCTTCTACGTCGTTGTGGACCCACTCGGCGTCGGCCACCAGAAGGATGGAAGGCATGCTCACGGCACGATAGCCCTGTCGGACCTGTCGGATTCTCTGGCGACCGCCCCTCCTAAGATTCCCGCCGTGCGCATCGCCCGTCTCACGCTTGTTGTCGCCGCTTTGGTCGCGCTCGCTCTGCCTGCCGCAGGACAGGCCCAAGATCGAGTCGTCGAGTTCGTTGACCTGTCGGGGATTCTCGACGACAGGTTGCTGGCGTTTGCCATCAATTCGATCGAGCAGGCGGCAGCCAGGGGTGATACCGAGCTGATCGTCCTCCAGATCGACAGCCCTGGCGTCGTTGGCAGCGAAGAGAGGCTCTTTGAACTGATCGAACTTCTGAGCCAGCCACCATTGCCGGTGGTCTCCTGGATCGGACCAGCTCCGGCGGTGGCTTTTGGCGGCGCAGGGCTTATAGCGCTGGCACCCCACACCACCTTCGCCGCGCCGGGATCCGAGATCGGGTTCCTCGCGCCTGCCGTAGCGGGAGGCGACGTATCACTTGGCCCGGCACATCTGCTGTACGAGTCAGTTGAAGTCGGTGAGGAACCCCTGATCGAGGTCTCGTCCGATACCGCGGCTCCCCGCCAGCTCGTACAGATTCTGAACGGACGAACGGTGAGCTTTGGTGGTGGCGATGTCGTTCTCTCAACCCTCGTTGCGGTGGAAGGCGGCATAACGGTCGACACGATCATCCGCGGGCCCGGATGGTGGGACGGGTTCTTGCGGCTGGCGTCGACGCCGGAAGCGGCTTTCTTTCTTCTAGTAGCGGCTCTCACGATCGCCGCTTTCGAGTTCTATGCGATAGGCCCTGGCATCGCCTCCGGCGTCGCCGCTGTGTCCCTGTTCCTTGCCGCCTACGGGATCGCGGTTCTGCCTGTTCGATGGTGGGCCGTCGGTCTCGTTCTCTTCTCGGCCTGGATCCTGGCTGTGGCCTATCAGAAGGGAAGCGTGCTCTTCCTGAACCTCTTGGGATTGGCTGGCCTGACTGTCGCCGGTTTTGGGTTCACGGACGCGGCACCCCAGTTCTCGCCTTCCGCTCCTGGGGTCTTGCTGACTATCGGGTCGGCGGGGTTCTTCTTTCTTCTGGCCATGCCGACTGTTGCCCGCAGTCGGTTCTCGACTCAGACGATCGGACGAGAGCACCTTGTGGGAAGAACAGGTGTGGCGGTCTCGGATTTCGTGCCGGATGGCATCGTGGAGGTCGACGGTGCCCGGTGGCGGGCTAGCTCTCACAGGGAGGCTGGGATCCGCACGGCGGATTCGGTTGTGGTGGTTGCGGTCGAGGGATGGTTCCTTGAGGTTTCACCCCAAGACTGAAAAGGTCGCGAAAAAACATCTCTACTCCTTCCATATTTTCCCTGGTGAATTGTGGAAGTAGTTTCTAGGTTTGCCACCGTCCGCTAGAGGGAGGTCGGCGAAGATGGACGAATGGCAGGAGCAGGCCCTGTGTCGTGGTCATCACGCTCAATTGTTTTTTCCACCCAGCACTTTCGAGCGCAAGGATGATCGTGAGCGTCGCGAGATGCGGGCGAAGGCGATCTGCAATGTCTGTCCCAGCCAGGACCCGTGCAGCGAGTACGCCGTCACGATTCGCGAGCCGTTCGGTATCTGGGGAGGGATGACCGAGGCAGACCGCAAGTCCGTGAGCGCTGGAGCAGCCGCTCGCTGAGTTGGCGGCCTAGGGGTGGCGGGCTCAGCGGGAGCGGCGCGTATCCCCGGTTCTGACTGAGTGTCCGTTGCGGTCCGACCATTCGAGGAACGGAACCGCATACTTGCGTGAAAGACCGGAACGTTCCCTGAACTCTGAGACCGTGAACGGCTCATCGAACGAGCGCAATGTCGCGAGCAGCCCATCGACTTGTTCTGGCAGCATCACGAATTCATCGGATATCCGCACGAGTTCGCCTTCTCTTGCGAGAGCATGGATCACTTCGATGCCCACATCGAGCTCGTCGATTCGTGGAACTGCTCCAGGCCCGGACGCTGCTAGACGAGTCCTCGCGCTGTTCCAGGCCTGCTGTTGGGCAACGCTGCGCACTCCGGTGAAAGACTTCATGCGCACCGCCGAACCGTCCACCTCCAGCCGCTGTGAACGGCTGACGAGCACTGCCAGTGTGTCCGGATCGACTCCCAGCCGTGAACCAGCCTCCGCCGAGGGGAGGCCCGGTCGGAGTGGATGATCCCGGTGGTACTCCTCGACGAGTGCCACGAGATCGGAGCTGAGCCTGTCACCGACCGCCGCGATCATCACCAGGTCGCCTGCGACCACGCCATCGAGAGCCTGCCCGCCCCCGCTGTGAGCTGCCAAGTTGGCGGCGGTGTCCTTTCCCCTCACCTTGAGCAAGGCCGAGGCCCGGCTGTTGGCGTCGGCACGGAGGCTGGACAACAGCCGGGGTGAGTGTTCTCGGACCTGTCGGGGCCTGGGGGGAGCGGGGTCGAGGATCCTGCCTCCGGCAACCACCATTCGTCGTCCCGTGTCCCGGAGAATGAATCGGTCACCCATCATCAGAGGCAGAGCCTGCGGGAGGTCGAGGATCGCTACACCGTCGTCGATCTGTCGTAGGCGGACTGGCCAGGCCCCGCTGCCCAGATGCAGGTGATAGGCACCTCGGTTGGTGAGCTCGGTCACATAGCGCGCCGTCCGTAGTGACACTGCGACCCGCGAAGTCGGTTTCCAGTCCTCCGGCCGGCCGACCATCGATCCTCTTTCGAGGACGTTGTGGGGCGTGCCACCAAGGTTGAGCGCTACGCGACGCTGCGGGTCGACCCGTTCCATTGTCTTCTCGTGGCTCTGGATTCCCCGGATCCGGCTGGTGATGCCTTGAGGGAAGATCATCACGCGTTCGTCGACGCTCAAAGGTCCGTCGAGGAGAGTCCCAGTGACCACAGTTCCCGACCCAGTCGCTGAGAACACCCTGTCGATCCATAGGCGCGGTCGGTTCGACCGATGGGGAACGACCCGCTCAACCGCGTTGGCGAGGGCGGCTCTGAGATTCTCCATGCCCTCGCCTGTGATCGCCGACACTCCGACCACGGGTGCACCCGCCAGTGTCGTGCCTGCCAGGCGTTCCTCGATCTCCAGCGCGGCCAGCTCCACCAGATCCGAATCCACTCGGTCCACCTTGGAGAGAGCGATCACGCCGTTGGAAACTCCGAGCAGGTCGAGAACAGCCAGGTGCTCTTCGGATTGAGGCATCCAACCTTCGTCCGCGGCAACTACGACCAGGGCAACGTCGATGGCCTCGACACCCGCCAGCATGTTCTTCGAGTAGCGCTCGTGTCCTGGCACGTCGACAAACGAGACCTCCGAACCGCCCAGGTCGGTCCAGGCGAAACCGAGGTCGATCGTCAGGCCTCGCAGCTTTTCTTCCGCCCAGCGGTCGGGATCCCGTCCGCTCAGGGCTTGTGTGAGTGTCGACTTACCGTGATCGACGTGACCTGCCGTGCCTACGACCGGCATACCCGTTCCAGGCCCGCCCGGACCTGGCTGTCCTCGTCGGCCCGGACCGTCCGCAAGTCCAACACGAGATCCCCCGCTTCTCGGCGGGCCACGATCGGCGGCTCCATACCGAGAAGTTCTGGAAAACCCACCTCGCCCAGACCGGCAATTTCGATGACCGGACCCGGGATACGTGCTCCCGGCACACTTCCTGCTCCGATCGTCGAAGCCCCGTCGACGATTCTGGCCTTCGCAAGAGACGCCACGACAGCCTCGCTTCTCGCATGGAGCTCCTCGACTGGGGCTGTGGCCATTCGCCACAACGGCAGCTCGCCAGCCCTCTTCTCCGCGTAGCTCTCCAGTGTCGCCTCCAGCGCGGACAGGGTGGCCCCGTCGGTCCGCATCGCCCGGGTGACCGGGTGGCGTTTCATCCCGGAGATCAAGTTGGCGTTCCCCACGATGATTCCTGCCTGTGGGCCCCCCAGCAACTTGTCGCCCGAGAACATGACCAGGTCGGCACCGACATCGAGGGATTGCACGATTCCCGGCTCCCCGGCCAGCCACCCGGGAGAGGGCCCCCGCAGCCACGGCGTGCGGTCATCGAGCAACCCGCTACCTGCGTCGAAGACTGCAGGCAGGCCGTGGGCGTGGGCCAGGTTGACCAGTTCGCTCAGTTCGGCTCCTTCCGAGAACCCCTCGATCCGGTAGTTCGACGGATGCACCTTCAATATCAGGGCAGTGGTCTCATCGATTCCGACCCGGTAGTCATCCAACCTCGTTCGGTTCGTAGTTCCCACTTCGACGAGACGCGTGCCAGTCGAGGCCATCAGGTCCGGGAGCCGATACGACCCCCCGATCTCGATCAGCTCACCACGGGACACGGGAACGCTGCGCCCCGATGACATGGCGGTGAGGGTGAGGAAGAGCGCCGCTGCGTTGTTATTGACCACGAGAGCGTCTTCGGCACCTGTGACCGCCTTCAACAGCGTCGTCACGTAGGAGGTCCGTCCGCCGCGAGACCCATCACTCAGGTCGAGTTCGAGGTTGGTGTACCGCACCGCAGACGCCTTGGCCCGCTCGCCGATTTCGTCGCCGATCGGCGCTCGTCCGAGGTTCGTGTGAAGGATGACGCCGGTCGCGTTGATCACCGGGCCCTGGCGGGTCGATTCGAGCTGGGCAGCCATCGCTATAGCTTCAAGTGACGCGTCGATGGAAGAGTCCTGGCGCGACCGCTCCACGGCCTTGCGGGCCACCCAAGTCCTCAACGCTGCAGGCATCGAATCGGGCAGGCTGCGGGCGAGGGCGTCGACGCTGGGAGGCTGTTCCACGAGAGCGAGACTATTACCTGCGCTCAGTTCCGTTCCTGTCGACTCTGGATTTCCGCCTAACGTCGGGACCATGATTCGCTTGGTCCTTTTCGTGCTGACTCCTCTAATCGAGCTCTTTCTGCTGATCATGATCGGCGACGCGATCGGGTTCGGGTGGACCGCCTTGCTCGTCATAGTCACGGGTGTCCTCGGGGCGAGGCTCGTCGCCTCACAGGGTCGGATGGTTTGGCGCGAGATACGACGCCGCCTTGAGGCCGGTCAGATGCCGGGGGTGGAGCTCGCCCACGGGGCAATGCTGCTCGTCGGGGGAGCGTTCCTTGTCACACCGGGTGTTCTGACCGATGTCTTTGGGCTGTTGCTGATGGTTCCGTGGTTTCGCGAGCTGATCCGGGTCCGTTTCTTCAACACGATGAGGGTTGTCGTCTTGTGACCGAGGCGCGGGCCGCTGCCACATTGCTGGTGGTCCGTGACGGATCCCAGGGCATCGAAGTGGTAATGGGGAAGCGCCCACCTGGCGGACCTTTCGGTGATGTCTGGGTGTTCCCTGGCGGGGCGGTGGATACCGAGGATTTCGAGGCCTCTCCCGATACCGATACTGCTTGGCGGTTGGCCGCCTTGCGGGAAACGTGGGAGGAGGTCGGTCTGGCGTTGACCGATCCTGAGGGAATGGAGATTCCCAGCGGGCCTGGTTCGGTTCACGTCAGGATGAAGACGTCCGGGATCCGTTTCGCAACCTCGCGGCTGGTCTATCTGTCCAACTGGGTCACGCCCCGCATGGTCTCGAAGCGTTACGACACTCGGTTCTTCCTGACCATTGCTGACGGAGAACTGCGATCGAGCTACGAACTCGCCGACGTGGACTGGGTGCCAGCGCACAGGGCTGTCTCCGACCACGATTTGGGGGGATTCCCGATGATCTTTCCAACGCTCAGCCATCTCCGCTACATATCTCGCTTCGAGCAGGTTGATGCGTTGTTCGCCGAGGCCCGGTCACTCGACGTGATCCCCGCAGTCGAACCGCGCCTCTTCGAGCGGGGGGTGCTCGGTGAACTGATCGTCGACAACGATCCGAGGTTCGGACCGTGAAGATCGAGCGGGTCTTGGCTCCAAACCCCGGTCCATATACGGGCCAGGGCACGAACACCTGGGTGGTGGGCGACGAAGCCGAGGCGATCGTGATTGATCCAGGGCCACGCGATTCGTCCCACGAGTCGTCGATACTGGCGACGCTGGCCGGTAGGAGTGTGGCTGCGGTGATTGTCACCCACACCCACCCCGACCATGCCCCATTGGCGAACCCGCTGGCTCGAGAACTCGTCGTTCCGGCCCTGGGCTACGCACCCGGTCCCGAGTTCGACCCCGATGAGCTTCTTACCGACGGCTCGCAGGTGACCTTCGCTGGATCGACGCTCGACGTCTTACATACCCCGGGACATTCCGACGACCATCTCTGCTTCCGCCTCGGAACAGTTCTTTTCACTGGCGATCACATCATGGGTGGATCCTCTGTCATGATCGAGGACCTCGGACCGTATCTGAGATCGCTAGAACGCCTGCGCGGCATTCCCTTCGACCGCCTGTATCCCGGTCACGGTCCGGAGATAGACAATCCGTCCGAGGTCATCGATTGGTACATCGCCCACCGACACCAGCGCGAGCAGGAGATTGTGGAGGCGCTCAGAACGGGTGCGTCAACAGTCGGCGAGGTGGTCGAGATTGTCTACGCGGACGTGGCGCCCGATTTGTATCCCCTTGCCGCGAGGAGCGTTTCGGCTCACCTCCGCAAGCTGGCAGAGGAAGGCTCAGTGCGATTCTCCGGCTCGGAATGGGACGACCCGGTCTGGTTCCAGCTGGGAGGCCCGGCTCACTGACCGCCGGTCCGTAGACTTCTTCCCCGTGAGCCAGTTGAGCAGCAATTTCCGAGTTCGGGCGCTCCGGGTCCCTGTCGTCCTGTTGGCCTGTGCACTCGCCGTCGGACTGGCCCCGTCTGCTTTTGCCGACACAGCAGATGAGATAGCCAGGGCAGAAGCTGAACTCGCAGACCTGCAACGGAGAGCCGAGGCCCTCGCTCACAGGATCGAAGAGAACTGGGAGCGCCAGATCGCTCTCGAGTTGCAGGTGGCGGCCCTCGTCGCGGAGCAGGCGTTCGTCGAACTGGAATTCGCCACTGCCCTCGGTGACCTGCAGACCACGGCTGTGCGTCTCTATATGGACGTGGCTTCCGGAGAAGGTTTCTCGGCCGTTCTGGTCACAAATGACGAGATGTATGCCGCCGCGTTCCAGTACCTCTCCACTGTGGCAAAGGACTCCGAAGACGCCATGAATCGGCTGGCGGCCGTGGCAGCGGACCTGGATCGTCACCGAACCGAGATCGAGGCCGCTCTGGCAAACCAGGCAGACGTAGATGCCGCGCTGATCGACCTGTCTATTGAAGTGACCGAGGCCCTTGATGCCCAAGCAGCCCGATTGCGCGAACTCGAGGAGTTGCGTGCCCAGGAGATTTTCCTAGCTACGTCAACCACAACCACGACGGCTCCGACCACGACGCTTGCCCAGACAACGACCACCACTACTGGGCCAGTGACGACCACGACCGAGGCGACTACCACGACTGAAGCCACCACCACCACGACGACGTCAACCACCACCACGACCCTCCCCGAGTTGGATCCACCGGCAGTGGGCGGCGGCGCCTGCCCGGTGGACGGTCCAGTCACCTTCGTTGACTCCTGGGGGGCGCCCCGTTCCGGCGGCCGGGCACACGAAGGTGTGGACATGATCGCCGCCCGCGGAACGCCGATCGCCGCCATTTACCCGGGAACGATCCTGCGCACGCAATCCAGCACGCTGGGAGGGTTGACCATCTGGCTGTTGAGCGACGCGGGCGACGAGTATTTCTACGCCCACCTCGACAGTTACGCCGCAGGCATTTCAGGTGGAACCAGGGTCAGTGAGGGTCAGACGATTGGCTACAACGGCTCCACCGGCAACGCCCCTGACTATCTCCCGCATCTCCACTTCGAGTACCACCCGGGTGGCGGTTCGGCGGTCAACCCCTACCCGCTGGTCAAGTCGATCTGCGGCTGAACGCGAAGAGAGGGCCCGAAGGGGGAGTTCGGACCCTCTCTGCGTCGAAGTAGCTTCGACTCTGTTGCGTTCACGTCAGCAAGTTGCCCCTCGCTGACTAGGCACGTTCTCTCTCATCATCGGCGCCAACCCAGCTCGACCGTATGGTGGTTGAAGTCACACCCGAAGGGACTAGTCAGTTTTGGGAAGGAGTCATACCGGCAGCGCTTCGCCAGCCTCTTCGATCAGCTTGGCGATTCGGCCGGTACACGTCTCCATGGCGGCCGGAGGAACCAGTTCGACCAGCCGCTCGGCTGCTGCCCTAAATGCCACTGCCGCCGGATTCGTTGGATCGCCGACCGTGACCGGTTGGCCCTCGTCACCACCCGTCACGACCGCCGGATCGAGCGGGATGCGACCGATAAGAGGCACATTGAGTGCCGAAGCAAGCTCGTCTCCCCCCCCTGATCCGAACAGGTGATATGACGTTCCGTGTTCGCAGGTGAAGTCCGCCATGTTCTCGAGTACGCCGACTATCGGCATATATGACCGGCGGGCCATGTCCGCCACACGGACAGCGACCTTCTGGGCTGCCTTCTGGGGAGTGGTGACCACCACCATCTCGGCCTGGGGGAGCAGCCGGGTGAGCGCCATCTGGATGTCTCCGGTCCCGGGCGGCATGTCGATGACTAGATAATCCAGGTCTCCCCAGGCCACCTGATTCAGAAACTGCTCCAGAGCTTTGGAGAGCATCAGCCCTCGCCACATGAGGGCCGTCTCTTCGGTCTCGATGATGAGGCCCGTGGAGACCATTTTCAGCCCGTGTGCTTCAACTGGTTGGATTAGCCGGGTTGCGCTGTCAGCCTCCATCCGGTCGGTGGCTCCGAGCATTCGAGGGATTGAAAAACCCCAGATGTCGGCGTCGAGGACTCCGACTTGGAACCCGAGATGGCTGATCGCCAGTGCCAGGTTGACGCTCGCAGACGATTTTCCGACTCCGCCCTTGCCGGAACTGATGGCGATAACCCGCGTGGTCGGTGAAACCTGGGTGGGTTCGGCCCGATCGCGGACCCGCATGCGGACCACGGACATCAGCTCTGCCCGCTGCTTCTTGGTCATGGCAGTCGTCTGGACGATCACGTCTGTAACCCCGTCCATGCTGCGAATTCGTCTGGCGGTGTCTCCCTCAATCTGGCTGCGCATAGGGCATTCGGCGATCGTGAGGGCGATCCCGACAGTCACGACGCCTTCGGAGTCGACATCGACACCGGAGACCATGCCCAGTTCGACGATGTTTCCCCCGAGTTCGGGGTCGACAACACCGCGCAGAGCCTCGTAAACCTGGTCTTGTGTGGGCCGCATGGAAAACCTCTTCTCTCACAGTATGGAACGGCGGCTCGGAAGCAGGAATTCCTTGTGGCCTCCGACGTTGTAACCTGTGGAAGCCACACCAGAAGGAATTTCGATGTCGCAGTTGCTTAGTATCAAGTCGAACAAGCCCCAAAAAGCCGTCGACGTGACCGACGCCGCCGCTGGCAAGATCCGCGATCTGCTCGAGAGCGAAGGCGACGCCACCCTCGCCCTCCGCATGGCGGTTCGTCCAGGAGGTTGTTCGGGTTTCTCCTATGAGATGTTCTTCGATTCTGAGATCGAGTCAGATGACATCGTCGAGCAGTTCGAGGGTGGTCGAGTAGTTGTCGATCCACAGTCCGTGGAGCATCTTCGGGGATCGGTCCTCGACTACAAGGACGGCTTGATGGGCGCAGGCTTCGCCATCAACAATCCGAACGTGACCCGTTCGTGCGGATGTGGGAACAGCTTCAGCTGAGTTCCCCGTAATCGTTTGGAACGCCCGCCTTCCAAGGCGGGCGTTCTTTTTTGACCGTTAGCCTCCGCTTCAATCGTTGAACAGGAGTTCCTTGTGCCGAAGACTGTCCCCAAGCTGGAAAACGCACCAGCGCCCGTCGCCCCATATTCGATCGCCACCGAGGCGAACGGCTTCGTGTTCATCTCGGGTCAGGTTCCCATCGATCCGTCCGGTGGCCCGACTCCTACCGACATTCAGGACCAGACCGACCTCGTGCTCCGGAACATCGGATCGATACTTTCTGAGCTCGGACTCGGATACGCCGATGTGGTGAAGGCGACGGTCTTCTTGTCCGACATCCGGGACTTCGCCCGCTTCAACGAGGTCTACGCCAAGTATTTCAGCTCGGAACCCCCTGCTCGCTCGGCGATTCAGGCTGGGGCTCTCCCCGCTCCTCAATACAGGGTTGAGATCGAAATCATCGCAGCACGATGAGTATCGACCCGAACGCCGTGTTGGACCGCCTGGGACTCTCGGCACACAACAGCGGTGTCTACGCAGGCGGATGGTTGGAAGCGGGAGGCGAGACCCTGGCGATCGAGAATCCGTCTACCGGGGAAACGATTGCCTCCGTCACACTCGCCTCGTCCGACGACTACGAGCGAGTGGTGACGTCTTCGACCGAGACCTTCTCGCGGTGGCGGATGCTTCCCGCCCCTCGTCGGGGTGAGTTCGTGAGAGCGCTGGGAGACGGCCTGCGGGCACATCGTGAAGATCTGGGAGCTCTTGTCAGTCTCGAGATGGGCAAAATTCTTCCTGAGGGCATCGGCGAAGTCCAGGAGATGGTCGATATCTGTGACTTCGCCACTGGACTCTCCCGACAGCTCTACGGGTCAACCATGGCCTCGGAACGGCCCAGCCACCGAATGTACGAGCAGTGGCATCCGCTCGGGCCGGTCGGTGTGATCTCGGCGTTCAACTTTCCCGTCGCCGTGTGGTCCTGGAACTCGACCATCGCCGCGGTCTGCGGGGACACAGTCATCTGGAAGCCCTCGGAGCGGACTCCGCTTACCGCTATTGCGGTGACGAAGATCGCCGCCGAAGTGATGGCGGGTTCGGGCTTTGAGGCGGTGTTCAACCTGGCGGTTGGCACCGGACCGGAGGTCGGACAGCGAATGGTGGAGGACCGTCGTGTTCCTCTGATATCGGCAACCGGATCGACCCGTATGGGCGAGACCGTTGGGCCCGCTGTTGCAGCGCGCATGGGCCGTTCCATCCTGGAGTTGGGAGGCAACAACGCCATCATCGTGATGGACGATGCCGACCTTGACCTGGTCACACGGGCCGCGCTGTTCGCGGCGGTCGGAACGGCTGGCCAGCGGTGCACCTCCCTGCGGCGTCTCATCGTTCACTCCGATGTGATGGACGAAATCGTCGAACGACTGGTAGCCGCCTATGCCCAGGTACCGATTGGTGACCCGCTCGAAGAGGGGACCCTGATGGGACCTGTGATCTCCGAGCATGCGATCACAGCCACTCTGGCGGCGATCGAAACGGCGCAGTCCCAGGGCGGGGAACTCCTCACGGGGGGCAGGCGGATCGACCGGCCGGGCCACTTCATGGAACCGGCGATTGTGCGAGTCCCGAAGGGGGCCCAGATCACACAGGACGAGACGTTTGGCCCGGTCCTCTGGGTCATCGCGTTCGATTCTCTCGAAGAAGCGATCGAAATTCAGAATGGAGTCAGGCAGGGTCTCAGCTCGGCGATCTTCACGGACTCGGTCCGCAGTGCAGAACGATTCCTCTCACACATGGGATCGGATTGCGGCCTGGCCAACGTGAACATTGGGACGTCGGGCGCCGAGATCGGAGGTGCCTTCGGGGGTGAGAAGGACACCGGAGGCGGCCGGGAGGCGGGATCTGACGCATGGAAGGCGTACATGCGTCGTCAGACGACGACCATCAACTGGGGTGACGATCTTCCGCTGGCCCAGGGACTCGAGTTCGGCTGACGGCTCAGCCGAAGCGGTATCCGACAGACCGAACGGTGGTGATCCATGCCGCCCGTTCTTCGCCGACCTTGGCGCGGAGACGCCGCACGTGGACGTCCACCGTTCTGGCGCCCCCGTAGTAGTCATAACCCCACACCTTGGAGAGCAGCTGTTCTCTGGTCCAGACCCTTCCCCGATGCTCTACGAAGAATCGGAGCAACTCGTACTCCATGAACGTGAGGTCGAGAGGGGCACTCGCCAGCGTTGCCTGGTAAGTGAGCGGGTTCAACTCAAGGTCGTCGTAACTGAGGATCTCGTCTTCGGAGCTGATCTTCATCAGTCGTCTGACCCTCACTCCGAGCTCGGCCGCGTCCGGTGGGGTGGCGATGAAATCCGCTACTCCGGATGCCTGTTCGATCAGAGGAAACTGGGCCGGATCGGCGATGACTAGCACCGGCACACCGGTGGCCGTATAGAGCTCGCCCACCTGGCGGAGACGCCGCATCGGCTCGTCTGCCAACTCGACCACGAGCACCGACCACTCTCCGGTTTCTCCGGTGTCTGGTACGGCGATTGACTCGATCAGCTTGGGAGTCATCCCGGCGATTGCCAGTGCCACCGCTACTGCTTCGGAGCTGTCGGCGGGGAAGAGGGCGACAGTCACGGTCAGAGGATGGGTAGGTAGGTGTCGAGCTCGAAACGCGAGACGTGATGCTGATAACGCTCCCACTCTTCCCGCTTGTTGCGCAAGAACCAGCCGAACACATGCTCCCCGAGTGCTTCGCGCACCAGCTCGGAGGACTCGAGCACATCGAGGGCTTCTGAGAGGGTCTCGGGAAGTCGCTCGATTCCGGCCTCCCGCCTCTCCGACGATGACATCTCAAGGACATTGCCTGGCACTTCGGGGGGGAGTTGGTAGCCGCGCTCGATACCTCGTAGACCCGCCGCCAGCAGCACCGCCAGGGCGAGGTAAGGATTGGTGGCCGCATCAGGGGACCGATACTCGACCCGCACGCTCGACGGTTTGTTGGCCTTCACCGTCGGAACCCGCACCAGTGCCGACTGATTGTTGTAACCCCAGGAGACCCAAATGGGAGCATCGAACCCACGCACGAGACGTTTGTAGGAGTTGACCCATTGGTTCGTGACGGCGGTGATCTCGCGGGCGTGAGTGAGGAGACCAGCGACGAACTGCTGGCCGATTTCGGAGAGCCGACGCCCGTCCTCGCCGGCAAAGACGTTCTGATCGTCTTCGAACAGCGACATGTGGAAATGCATACCGGAGCCGTCATGGGCCTCCAGTGGTTTCGGCATGAAAGTGGCATAGATACCGTGTTCCAGCGCCACTTCCTTGACCGTCAGCCGGAAGCTCATGATGTTGTCGGCCATGGTCAGGGCGTCGGTGTAGCGGACGATGATTTCGTGCTGGCTGGGTGCCACCTCATGGTGGGAGTGTTCGATGGGGATCCCCATGCGTTCAAGAGCGTTGATGGTCTTGCGTCTGTACTCCTGGGCGACGTCGAGGGGGGTCAGGTCGAAGTAGCCACCCCGATCGAGCACCTTTGGCTCGGGTCCCGCATCTGCGAAGTAGAAGTACTCGATCTCTGGGGCGACGAAAAACGTGTAGCCCATATCGGTTGCCTTCTGGAGGTTGCGCTTGAGGACAGTGCGCGGGTCACCGAGAAAGGGCTCACCCTGAGGGGAGGTGATGTCACAGAACATCCGGGCGACCTGTTCCTCCTGACGCCAAGGGAGGATCTGAAAGGTGGCAGGGTCGGGAACGGCCAGCATGTCGGCTTCCTGCAAGCGGGCGTAGCCGTCGATCGAGGATCCGTCGAAGGTCATGCCTTCGGTAAACGCAGTCTCGAGTTCCTGGGGATTGATCGAGACTGACTTGAGGAAGCCCTGGACATCGGTGAACCACAGTCTGATAAAACGGATGCCCCGCTCCTGGACGGTGCGCAGTACGTAGTCGGACTGTCGGTTCATCGCGACAGTTTGGTGGGCCGATGCCAACCAGCGCAAAGCGAATCAGAAGACGACGGGGCTCCAAGGGGAGCGGCTGCCACGGAACATGCGGTCGAGTTTCTCGATTGCTTCGTCGGATCCATGGATTCGTCCGGCCATAGCCAGTTGTACGGCTGAGCGGCCCCCCAAGGTCAGAGCGCTCAGGTCCTCGATGTCGATCTCGATCTCCGTGGCGTCCGTCGTACCCACTGTTGCTCCGGAACCGTCGACTTCCAGGCGGTACCTGCCGTTCGCGAAACCCAGCTGATCCCTGACATCGAGACCCAGATGACCCTCCACACCGAAATGTCGCCCTTCCAAGGTCTTCTTCACGTCGAGGATCCGGAACCAAAGCCCGTCGCTGACCGAGGTACGAGCCCTACGAATCCCGCGGAGCAGCGTGTGGATGGGGTCGTCTACCGACCGGAGGTCGGCTTTGATAGTGCGGCCGAAGTCGTGTGACAGAACGTGAGTCCACAGCCCCGACCAGGCGCTCGGAGTCGTGGCGTACATCTGGCTGACGATCACGTCCTGGGCAGGATGTCCCTGGCCCTCGGCGTCCTTGAGCCTGTATCTCACCCACCCAGTCGCCGTCCCCGCCTCGACCACGAGACCGTGCCTAGCCTTTGTGGCTCCCGCACGGTGGTGAGGCAGATCTCGCAAGATCCGATCCCACCACCCGTCGCTGTGAGCGACCATTCCCGGTATTTCCAGCCGAAGCCTGTCGTATATCTCGGATGCAGGACCGCGCAACTCATCGACGCCAACCAACTCGACGGGGGCGGGCTCAACGGCCAGGCGATGGAAAGCAACGTGGGTGCGATCGATCTCGATCTCGGTACTCCAGGCGGCCATCCCATACCCGAACCGACCGTAAATCGCCGAGTCGCTGGCCCACAGGGCGGCAGCCGCGTCTCCATTGGTGACCGCCTCTTCGAGGTGGGCGCGCATCATGGCTGACAGCACACCCTGTCGTCGGTGGGTGACTTGGACGGTGACCATCGAGGTTCCCGCAACAGGTAGTGAGCCGCCAGGCACCGTCATGTCGAACGAGAACGTTGCGAGGGTGCCCACGATCCGGTCCCCGTCGAAAGCGACCAGCGCGCGCTCGGGCTCGAAGACCTTGGCCAGTTGTGCGAGGAGCTCACCGACCTCGTCTTCGCTGTCCGGCAGGTCGAATCCGAACGGTCCGCTCATTGCTTCGACGAACTGTTTGAGATCGTCGAGATGTGGGGCGCGGATGTCGGTCAACTGGTGAGGTTCGCCTGGAACTCGGCTTCGTCGGCGGCCGCCGTGAAAGCCCTAACCGCCTGATCGAAAGAATCGAGAGCAGCCCGTCTCGCCTCTCCGGTATCCGACGACTGCAGTCCGGCGACTACGGCGTCTGCGGCATTCGCCGCCTCGGCAGCGGCGGCACTGAGAACGGTGTGGACCCCCTCCAGCCCGAGAGGTGCGACAACGACGGCCACGTCTTGTGCCCATGCGCGGACCCGGGCGGCGAGGTCTCTCAGGGCGGCTTCAGTCTCGGGGTAAGTGACGGTTCGTTCATCGGCGTCCCACTGGCCGTTAATCGTTGCCATTTCGGTCTGGAAGCCGGTGAGAGCGATCTCCTGGCCGGTCACGAGCTCGAGGAACGCCTGGACCGACGGGTCGAGCTCCACAGGCTCGGTTGTCGAGGTCGTAGTGGTGTCTTGCGACGGGTCCGTCGTCGTTGTTGTCTCGGCTCCCGTCGAAAGGTCGTCGCCGTCACTGTCGGCGGCAGGCAGGGCCTGCACGAAGACATAGGTGAACAGCACCATCCCAAGAATGACGAGGGGGAGAAGCCACCTGCCAGGACGAGGATCAGAATTGACCGCCATTTGGGAAACGTTAGTTCCCGCGTTCGCAATTCCGGTGTTCACAGGGGTCTTGTCTGATCGAGAGGCTGTTCGTACGTTGCGCCAATGCCTCCAACGCACACACAAATCCCGGTCTCCACCGAAGACGGCGAGAGCTTCGAGTCGATCCCGTGGGAGTCACTCGGCGACCGTTCAACCGACAACCGCCGCTGGTATATCGCTGCTGGCGCAATCGTGACCCTCGGAATCCTCGTCTCAGTATTCCGTGGGATGACCACCCCCACCCCTATTCCAATTCACCCCGACCCGTCACCGGTGGCAATCGACATGCCCACCACGACGTCTCTGCCCGAAGCGGTCACCGAGGCTGATCTCATGGCTATCGAACCGGTTGCCCTTGAACGGGCAGCGGCTGTTGCGGCAGAGATCGCCGTTGTCGAATTCTTCACTGGTGATAGCCAGGGAGTGTGGGCGGGTGTTTCCCTCGCGCCCGGACGGGCCACGTTTGTCGAGTTTGCCAGCGCACTGACTGTGACACCCGTCGGCGCAGGACGGTTTGAAGTCACCGTCGCTGTTTCGGTCCTGGATGCGGGAGATGGAGAAGCTTTCGTCCGCCGTCCCCTGCGGGGGGTTTCGATCACCATCGGCGTCACTGACGGGATCTTCCGGCCACTGGATCTTCCCGCACCGGTTGAGCTTGCACTCGCCCCGTTCGAAGACGTTGAGGTGTCGTCCGTGGCCGTCGACCCCGCCGTCCTCAACACGGTGGCCGAGGCGCTGTCCGCATTCGGTGTCGTAACGGCGGAGCCTGTGTCCTATGGACTGTTGGCAGACGGCTCTCTCAGGGTGGTGGTCGAGATGACCGATCCTGGCGGGACGACCTGGCCGATGGCGATTCGACTGGGAGCTAACGGGACACTCCTAGTGCCCCCCTCGCCCTGATCTTCAACTCTCGTAGTGTGCCGTGAGGATGGCGATCGCTTGGGGCTCGATGACAGTCCAATCGCCGTCGGCTGACTTGGACACCGTCACGAAATCGGCGGTCATGAATACGCTGGCAACACCCGACACCGAGAGAAGGGCCCTGGCGAGCGGATCGTCGGTGTCAGATCCGGCGATGTAGGTGACCGGACCGTCGACTGGCTGACCGACGGTGAATTTCCTGGCGTTCGGGTTTGGCGTGAAATCGGCAGTGATCATGAGAGGGGTCGGATCGTAGTGAAAGGTCTCACGCTCGCAGTCGACGTGGGTGGAACTTTCACCGACATCGTGTGGTGGGACGGCTCACGGCTCCATGTGGGCAAAACGTCTTCCACCCCGGATCAGAGCGAAGGCGTCGTGGAAGGATCGAGGGCCTTGATGGGAGGACATCGCGCTCGGGTCCTGGTCCACGGCACCACCGTCGCGACCAACGCCCTGCTGGAACGTCGCGGCGCGACCGTCGCTCTCGTAACCGACCAGGGCTTCGAGGATCTGATCGAGATCGCTCGCCAGGACCGGCCGAGCCTGTACGACCACGACATCCTGCGCCCAGAGCCTCTGGTACCCAGACCCCTCCGCTTTGGCGGTGTCCCTGACGTGGGTGTGCCTGCCGACATTGTCGCAGTCGTCCTGCTCGACTCGTACTCCGACCCCTCAGCAGAGCGGGCAGTTGCCGAACGCCTGGCGATCGCTTTTCCAGGTCTGGATGTCGTCGAATCGAGCCGCGTGACAGGGGAGTTTCGCGAGTACGAAAGACTTTCGACGACCGTGCTCACGGCGTATCTCAGACCGGTTGTGCACCGATATCTCGACAATCTCGAACGGCGTGTTCAAGACACCGTGGCTGACCGCCTACTTGTGATGCAGTCCAGCGGCGGGCTTGTTGCGGCTGGTCATGCGAGCGACAACGCAGCGTCAATCCTCCTTTCGGGCCCGGCAGGTGGAGTTGTGGCGGCCGCAAGCTTTGGCTCGATCCTCGGTCATGACGCTGTTGTGTCCTTCGACATGGGCGGCACGTCGACTGACGTGTGCCGGGTCGAGGGGAGCTCGCCCGAAGTGTCCTACGAGCGGACAATCGATGGATATGTCAGCCGTCTGCCCAGCGTCGCGGTTCACACCGTGGGTGCCGGGGGTGGTTCGGTGGGCTGGATCGATCCGGGTGGGTCCCTGCGCGTCGGCCCGCGCAGCGCCGGAGCACAGCCTGGCCCGGCCTCTTACGGGCGAGGCGGTACAGAAGCCACGGTCACCGACGCCGATCTCGTCGTAGGGCGGCTATCGGCGGGTGTGGCGCTGGCTGACGGTCTCACTCTCGATGAACGCCTCGCCCGGGAGGCGCTGTTCGCGGTGGGCGAGCCGGTCGGACTCACTGCAATCGAGGCAGCTCTCGGCATGGTGGAGATAGTCGAATCACACATGGAACGGGCCGTCCGCCGGGTCTCGGTTGAGGAGGGTTTCGATCCTGGGGATGCGGCCTTGGTGGCCTTCGGAGGGGCAGGGGGACTTCACGCGGTGGCGCTCGCTGCCCGGCTCGGGATGGGATCGGTAGTGGTCCCACCGCAGGCCGGGGTATTCAGCGCACTCGGGCTACTGCTGTCACCACCACGGGTCGACCGGGCGCGAACCATTCTGAAGGCCCCCTCGTCGACCGAAGCTCTTCGGCTTGCCGCTTCACAACTGACCGCACAGGCCGAGGCGGACTTCGTTGAAGCGGTTGGCTCACCGCCGGTGGCCGTCGACCTGGTCCTCGACATGCGCTACGTGGGCCAGTCCCACGAGACGAGTGTCGAATATCACGTCTCCGACGACGCCCAAGAACTGATCCGCCGCTTCCACGCCGCTCATCATCGGAGGAACGGTTTCAGCCGGCCAGAAGACGAGACTCAGGTGGTTACGGTCAGGGCCTCGGCTGTCGGGCGGCCGTCGTTGACGATTGCCGACCTTCCTTCCCACATTCCCTCGGGTGTGGCAGAGATTGCGCCCCGGCCAGTGCTTACCCCCGAAGGAGCGGTCGAGGCCCGTGTGCTCCGCCGGGCCGGTCTCGTCCCTGGCACCGAGATCACGGGTCCGGCGGTCGTCGCCGATGAAGTCGCGACGACCTGGATTCCTGGGGGGGCCAGGGCCCGTCTCCACGACACCGGCGCGCTGGTGATCGACCGTGCGTGATGTCATTTCACTCGAGGTGGCCAGGAACCGGCTGGCGGGTGTAGCCGAGGAGATGGGGACGGTGCTGCGGCGCACCGCCTACTCGCCGAACATCAAAGAACGTGCTGACTGTTCTGCGGCGGTGTTCACACCCGATGGGACGATGCTCGCTCAGGCCGAGCACATACCTGTCCACCTCGGGGCCATGCCCGCGTCCGTTAGGGCCGTGCTCGACAGACTCGGGGCAGAACCAGGAGTCCAGTACGCCGTGAACGACCCGTTCGCCGGAGGGACCCATCTCAACGACCTGACGATTGTCCGCCCGGTGTTCGTCGATGGAGTGCATATCGCCTGGGTCGGGAATCGGGCGCACCACGCGGATGTAGGTGGCGAAGCCCCAGGATCGATGCCAGCCCACGCCACGACTGTCGACCAGGAAGGCATCAGGGTTCCTCCGATGGCGGCCGTGAAGGACCGTGAGTGGCTGGCTTCTTTTCTCGATCCGTTCCTCGACGCCACGCGAACTCCGGTCGAGCGCCGCGGCGACCTGGCCGCCCAATTGGGGGCCAACGAAGTCGCCGCCGACCGGATTGAGGCGATGGTCCGTTTGGAGGGGGCCGAAGGGTTCGGGCGGCTCTCCTCGGAACTTCTCGGCTACGGAGAGCGGCGCATGGAAGCAGCCCTAAAGGCCGTTCCCGACGGACGTTATTTGTTCTCTGACGTGATGGAGTGGGGCGATCGTGACGTGACCATCAGGGTGGCGGTGGATGTCGAGGAAGGTCGTCTGCATGCGGATTTCAGTGGGACCGACGACCAGATTCCCGCCAACTTCAACGCCGTCGAAGCAGTCACCCTGTCGTGTCTCTATTACGCAGTGCGGGTCGCAACCGACCCTTCGATCCCCGCCAACGGCGGCGCCTACAGAGGCATCAGCCTTTACGCGCCAAAGGGTTCGCTCGTGAACGCCCAGCCA
This sequence comes from Acidimicrobiia bacterium, assembly GCA_041744795.1. Lineage (GTDB taxonomy): Bacteria > Actinomycetota > Acidimicrobiia > Spongiisociales > ZC4RG35 > DATHWB01. Next base: position 27,832 of record JBGTKD010000061.1, on the reverse strand, counting down.
CCCGCCGCGGTGGCCGCCGGGAACGTCGAGACATCGCAGCGCATCGCAGACGTCGTGCTCGGCGCCCTCGCCCAGGCTGCTCCTCATCGTGTGCCGGCCGCCTCACAGGGCACCATGAACAACATCCTGGTCGGCAACGACCGCTTCGCTTATTACGAGACGGTGGGCGGGGGCCAGGGCGGTCGGCCCAATGGTGCGGGTCAGTCGGGAATCCAAACCGGCATGACTAACACCCGGAACACACCGATCGAGTCACTGTCCACTCACTATCCGTTCCGCATCACTCGCTACACGCTGCGTCGGGGATCGGGTGGAGCGGGTCTTCATCCTGGAGGAGACGGCATCGAACGTGAGGTGGAGTTTCTCGAGGAGGCGACCCTCTCGCTCATGGGCGAACGCCGCCGTCACCGTCCTTGGGGGCTAGGCGGTGGAGAATCGGGCCAACCCGGCGAGGATCTGCTCATCCGGTCCGGCGGCTCAGTTGAGTTGCTACCAGGCAAGGTCACGATCGAAGTCGCTCCGGGTGATCGACTGCGGGTGCGGACGCCGGGAGGCGGCGGCTGGGGCCAGGCAGTCCCAACCGACCCGAGTTGAGGGGCTCATGACGGATTAGCCTCGCCGCATGGGACTAGTAGAAGACCTTGCGGACGTCGTCGGGGCCGAGCATGTGCTTTCCGACGACCTCGAGCGCTTCCTTTACTCCAAGGACGCAGGAGTATTTCGGGGTACGGCGACGGTCGTTGTGATGCCGGCCAGCACCGGACAGGTGGCCGAGGTGGTGCGGGTCGCCGAGAAGCACGGAGTGGCGATCGTCGCCAGGGGAGCGGGAACGGGGCTTGCCGGTGGGGCAGTTCCTATCGACTCGGTGGTGGTTTCCACGACCCGGATGAATCAGATCTATTCGGTGGACCCAGCCAATCGCTGCGCCTGGGTCGGTCCGGGCGTCATCAATCTCGACCTTTCACGCCATACCGCCCCGCTAGGTCTGCATTTCGCCCCGGACCCTTCGTCCCAGCAGGCATGCACGATCGGCGGAAACGTCGCCAACAACTCCGGTGGTCCGCATTGCCTCGCGGACGGTTCCACCACCGATCATGTCTTGGGGATGGAGGTGGTCCTCTCCGGTGGCACTGTGATCACTGTTGGTGGCCCCGCCCCCGACACCCCGGGCGTTGACTTGCGCACGATCCTCGTTGGCTCTGAAGGCACTCTGGGGATCGTCACCAAGGTGCTCGTCCGGTTGACGCCCAACCCGCCCGACGTGAGGACGCTGCTTTGCGTTTTCGACTCGGTTTCGGCCTCCGCCGCCACCGTCTCAGGGATCATCGCGGCGGGAATCGTTCCTGCCGCCTTGGAGATGATGGACCAGCGGATGACCGTGGCCATCGAAAACTGGCTGCATGCCGGGTTCCCGGTTGACGCGGCAGCGATCCTGCTGGCCGAAGTGACGGGTGAGACAGCCGCTGTCGACGCTGAAGCGGCGATCATTGAGGCAGTGGCGATCGAAAGCGGCGCCCGATCAGTGAGCACGGCCGCGGATGACGTCGAACGGGCCATCCTCTGGAAGGCCCGCAAGTCTGCCTTCGGCGCAGTCGCCCAATCCGCTCCCAACTACTACCTGCACGACACGGTCGTTCCTCGCACCCGCTTGGTCGAGACCATGGAAGAGGTGTACCGAATCGGAGAGCGCCACGGCCTCGTCATGATGAACGTCTTTCACGCGGGCGACGGAAACCTTCATCCGCTTATGACTTTCGACGCCACAGAGCCAGGGGCTCTCGACCGGGTCCATGCCGCTTCGTCTGAGATCGTCGCGCTGAGCGTCGACATGGGGGGAGCGCTGTCCGGCGAGCATGGCATCGGTATGGAGAAGCGCGACTTGATGCCACTCATGTTTTCCGAGGTCGACCTCGACGCTCAGGCCCGTGTAAAAGAGGCGCTCGACCCCGGCGGTGTCTTCAATCCGGAGAAGATTCTTCCTCGCGGCTCGCGTTGTTACGACTTCGGACGACCGATCCCTGCCGGCACCTGGATCTGATGCCGACCCTCGACGAATTCGACTCGGCCCCCTCCGAACTGGCGCTGCCTCCTGCGGACTATCAGGTGGCTCCTTCGACGCCTCAACGGATGGCCGAGTTGATGACAGCAGCCTCCGATGTCGGCGCCGTTGTTGTGCCATGGGGCGGTGGGGTCCACCAAGGACTCGGGTACCGGGTCGCTCCAGATGTGGTCGCATCTACCGCCAACCTCGACCGGATCATCTCATGGGATCCCGAGGATCTGACAGTTGTGGTGGAAGCCGGCGTGACGGTTGATGTGCTCGAGAACCATCTCGCCGCTCGGCAACAAACGGCCGCACTCGCCGACAAGGCACCAGGCGCCACCGTGGGCGGGACCATCGCGGCAGGAGTCTCCGGTTACCGACGACTCCGGTTCGGACCTTCGCGTGATCGCGTGTTGCAGGCGACGGTTGTGACCGGAGATGGTCGTGTTGTGACGGCCGGCGGACGTGTCGTCAAGAACGTGTCGGGCTACGACATCCAACGTTCCATCTTCGGCGCCCACGGTGCACTGGGCATCATCACTTCCGTTTGCCTCAAGCTCTGGCCGCGGTCATCGACTGCGGCGACGGTTTCCACGGACGAGCCTTTGCGCGCCGCCCAAGAGCTCTACCGGCCCTTGGCCATCCTCCAAACCGAGAGCGGATCGATGGTCTACCTCGATGGCGCCGCCGCTCAGGTGGACGCTGACGCTGCCCGACTCGGAGGCCAGCGACGCGATGGTCTGGTTTGGCCCGAAACACCCCATGGCACGGTTACGGCCGCAGTGACGGTCCCTCCTGCGGAGATGGCCACGGCTGTCGAACGAGTCGCGCCGATTGGACCTTTTGTGGCTCAACACGGCGTGGGACGAATTGACCTGGGCGGATCCGAGGACTCGGATTGGATTGGTCTGAGGTCGTGGGCCGAATCAGTCGAGGGGCGCCTGACGATCACGGGGGCCCCTGAACACTTCTATGCCGCCGTCGACCCCTGGGGCAACGACCCTCCCGCAGTGGCGGTGCAACGCCGGCTCGTCGCGGCCTTCGATCCCATGCGCACGATCAATCGTGGCCGCCTTCCGGGGGGTATCTGATGGGCTATCGAACTGTTGACGCGCCTACCGGCTCAGAGTTGTCCGCCTGTGTCCAGTGTGGCCTCTGTCTCCCAACCTGTCCGACGTTCCGTTTGACGGGGAAGGAGTCGGCTTCCCCCAGGGGGAGACTCGCGGCCATGCGAGCAGTGTTGGAAGGATCCGCAGAGATCGGCGACGCCTTCGACGAAGCGATCTCGTTTTGTCTCGGGTGTCGGGCCTGTGAGCCGGTGTGCCCCGGGCTCGTTCCCTATGGCCGCGTGTTGGAGGGAGCGAGGGCCGAACTCGTGGTTCAGCGACCCACGATGGGACGGCGGCTGCGCCGACTGGCTCTTGGAAGAGTCCTGGCTAGCCGACCGCTCGTCCGTGTCGGGACAGTCTTTGCCGCGATTGCCCAGCGTCTGCGGCTAGCGGCGATCCTTCCGCCTCCCCTACGACGCAGCTTGCGTGGTCTGAGGCGCCTCGACCTGTCGCGTGACTCATGGGTGGGGAGGTCCGTCGACCCGCCTGGCGCCTCGCGCGGCACCGCCATGCTCTTGGCCGGTTGCGTGATGGACGGTTGGTTCGGCGAGGTCCACGACGCCACCGTCGCCCTTCTTCAGCGCGCCGGCTACCGGGTGGAAGTCCCCACCGCCCAGACCTGTTGCGGTGCACTGGCGGCCCACGATGGTCATCTCGACGTCGCAAGAAGGCTCGCCGCCCAGAATGTGGCAGCCTTCTCGGGTGCCGATCTGATCGTGGCGAACGCGGCCGGCTGCAGCGCCCACCTGAAGGAGTACGGCCATCTCGCCTCTGGGGAGTTCTCCACTCGAGTCAGGGATGTCACAGAGGTTGTCGCGGATTTGATAGCCGACGGTTCTCTGCCCCGACTCGAGCCAACCGGTGAGCGCGTGGCGATCCAGGATCCATGTCATCTGCGGCATGCCCAGCGGGTGATCGCTCAACCGCGCGAGATCCTGCGAGCAGCGGGTCTCGACCCGGTCGAGATCGACCCAGACGGAATGTGTTGCGGTGCCGCCGGGATTTACACGATCCTCCGGCCGGCGGCTTCAGCCGAACTGGGTCGGATCAAGGCCGCCCAGATCGTCGCGACGGGCGTAGCAAGCGTCGCCAGTGCTAACCCGGGATGCGAGATGCAGTTGCGCGCCAATCTCGACCCGGCGATGGGCATTGGTCACCCGATCGAGTGGTACTACGAGAGACTGACGGCTTCGGACAGAGACCGGTACGCTTCGAAGACCCAATGACATCCCTAGAACGCTCTGACCTCATCGGACCCCATCCTCAGCCGTTCCGGTACTACTTGGCGCTGGGTCTCGGCACGTTCCGAACCGGCCTGGACCTGGCAATGCTGGTTCTGGGGACTGGACTCTTGGGACTTGCCGCGGCGATCCTGTTGCACGGGTTTGAGATCATCGATCTGGCTCTGGACAGCGGCATCGGCGCCACGCTCGGGGCGGCACTGGTCATTGGCGTGTGTGGCGGTTTCGCTTTGGGTATCGCTTCGGAGGGTCGCTACGGCACGGCCCGTCCGGTGGACGGCTTCCCGAGCTTGGAGGTCGCGGTCGGCAGGATCCTGGCGATTGGGATCATGGCGTTTTTGTTGCTGTGGACTGCCGGAAGGCTCGACTCCGTTGTCGCCGACCTCCCGTATCAGTTCGCCGTTGCAGTGGAGGTTGTCCGAACCGTCGGGTCGACTGGTCTTGTTGCGGCGCTGCTCGGGGTCCCGGGAGCGTGGGGCATCAGACGCGGGCTCGACCGGCTCGGCTGGGGATCGAATCTCGAGATGCCGACGCTGTACCTGATCTGGCTGGTAGCGGCGCTGATCGCCTTCTCGGCGCCTTGAGACTTCAGCCGACTGTCTTGGCCCACACCTGTTCGCCCGAAACGTCGAATCCCGCCCGGCTCAGAGCGTCGGTCATCCAGGCCAGAGCCGGGACCAGGCAGCGGATCCGCGGGTAAGTGTTGCGGTCTGCCCGGTCCACAACAGCCTTTACGAGCCGGTAGGCGTCTTCCTCGGTAGACACGACCAACGGAACGAACATCGTCGCACCGTCGTCTTCGTCCTCGGCCACTATCCACCCGCTCGGCCCATGTAGTAGCTGTCGCTGAGCGACCGCCCGGTCGAGGTCTTCGCGCCGCATCCGTCGCATCAGCCAGCCACGCGGGTACAGGGTGCGACCCACACGGGACAACTCCGATGAGGACCAGGCGACCCAGGCTGGTTCTATCTCGGCTGGCGTTCCTGCCGTGAGCTGCTCGTCTCCCCGCACGCGCCGCCCGCCGTTCGTTACGGGGTCGGGCTCGGATCCGAGTCGGCGGACGGCGTTCATCCACTCACAGACCTGGCGGTATCCCCCGGCCGCAACTTGACGCTGGGCTGGTTCGTTCCACGACTCGATCATCAGCCGGACGATCAACGCCCCCTGGTCGCTCGCCCATTGGCATAGATGGTCATTGAGTTGGGTTGCGATGCCCTTTCTGCGGTGCTCGGGATGAACCCTGGCCCCATGCATCCATCCCTCGTTCTCCGACATCATCACTGCCCGGGCAATCGCCACCGGCGCGTCGTCAACGACTGCCACCGCCACATGGGATTCGGGGTCGTTCAGCCAATCTACGAAAGCGTCCGAGACGTAGTCGCCCCATGAGAATGTGTCGGCGGTGAAGGCGGCGATGGCCTCGTGGTCGGCGGCCCGAGCCGGCCGGATCGTGACGTCGCTCACATTCGGTCCGGTACATCGATTCCCAGCAGCTCGAGGCTGGTGACCAGCGTACGACGAGTGAGTTCTGCGACTCCGAGCCAGCTTGCTTTCACTCTCGGATCCGGCTCGGACAGGATGTGGCACTCCTCATAGAACCGGTTGAAGACCTGGGACAGCTCGTAGGCGTACTCGGCGAGATGGTTCGGAGCGCGCAGGGTGATGGTGCGCTGGAGAATCTCGGGGAACAGTGCGAGATGGAGGATCAAAGCTCTATCAGGATCGCCCGCTACGACTTGCACAGGACCGATCTGCTCATCTCCCGCGTTTCGCAGGATTGATCCGATCCGGACCGAGGCGTAAAGGAGGTAAGGCCCGGTTTTGCCTTCGAACGACGTGAACCGATCGAGGTCGAAGATGTAGTTCGAGCCGCGGTGGTTGGAGAGGTCGCCAAATTTGAGCGCCGAGACCCCGACCATCCATGCGATGCGTTGCTGCTCATCAGCCGGGTAGTCCTTGGCCAGCCCCCGATCTTTCATCCGCTCGCTGGCCCGCTCCACGACATCACCGACGAGGTCCCCCAGCCTGGGCAGGTTCCCGTCGCGGGTCTTCATCGGCTTGCCATCGAGACCGTTGACCGTGCCGAACCCCGTGTGATCGAGGATCATCTCCTCGGGTGCGATACCCCCTTTGCGCGCTGCCCTGAAGACCTGTTCGAAGTGGAGCGACTGACGCAGGTCGACTACATAGATGGCTTCCTTCGCACCACCTTCGACTCGTTCTTCGATGGTCGCCACATCCGTCGTCCCATAGGTGTAGGCGCCATCTGACTTGGCGAGCATCAGAGGAGGGATCTCGGCTTTGTCGTCGGGCTTGGACACGTCGACGATCAACGCACCTTGGCTTGGGATGGCCGACCCGTTCGCCTTCATTCGGTCGATCATTGGTGCGATTCGCTCATGCACTGATGCCTCGCCGAGCCACAGGTCGAACGTCACACCGAGTTGGTCGTAGATCTCGCGCATTGCGTCCACCGACACCTGGCGGAAATGAGCCCACAACGCTCGATAACCCGGACGTCCCTCCTGAAGTTCGAACGTGGCGTTCCGGGCCTTCTCGGCGAACTCCGGATCGTCCTTGGCTCTCTGAGAGGCCGTCGGGTACAACTCCTCCAACTCGTCGACCGTGACGGGTGAGGACTCGTCGTAGGGGCCTGTGAAGTCGGGATCGAAGCAGGGCCAGTCCGGGTTTCGGAGTTCGAGTTCGGCGATGAGTTGGCCCATGGGAGTTCCCCAGTCACCGAGATGGACATCGCCGAGGGCGTCGTAGCCGGCGAATGTGAATACCCGCTTAATCGCCTGACCGATGATGGCCGGGCGAAGGTGGCCTACATGCAGGCTCTTGGCCACGTTGGGACCGCCGTGGTCGACAATCACTTTGTGTGGCACAGACGGTGGTGTCACTCCGAGTCGATCGTCCAGGCGCATGCTCTCGATGATCTGTGCCAGAGTCTCGTATGTCACGGTGATGTTGAGGAAGCCCGGCCCGGCGATCTCGACCCGTTCGATGCGCGGGTCTTTGGCGGCCACCTCTGCCACTTCCGATGCGATATCGCGTGGACTCCTCCCCGCCTGCTTGGCCCCGGCCATCGCTCCGTTGCACTGGTACTGAGCTAGTTCAGGGCGTTGCGAAGGCACGACCTCGCCCAGCTCTGGATCTAGTCCGGCAGCTTCGAAAGCTCGACCGAAGAGCTGGGTGAGCTCAGATAGAAGGGACATCCCAGCGAGGATAGGAGGGAGCCGACCGGACCTAGACGGGGTTAGAACTCCACCAGTTCCTTGGCCCGTGCGACGATGCCCTCCGGGTTTGGATAGAGCATGTCCTCCAGCGCCTGGGCAAAGGGCATCGCCGGGACGTCCCCCAATGCGTAGCGCTTGATCGGAGCGTCGAGCCACATGAAAGCCTTATCGGCGATCTGGGCCGCCAACTCTGCCCCGTACCCCACGAACTCGTTGTCCTCGTGCACGATGAGCACTCTGCTGGTCTTCTGAACGGACGCTTCGATGGTTGGCCAGTCGAGCGGCTTCAGCGACCGGAGATCGATCACCTCTGCGGAGATTCCGTCGGCGGCCAGCATGGAGGCTGCTTCGATCGCGAAGTGGGCCATCGCCCCGTAGGTCAGGATCGTCAGATCCGAGCCTTCCGTCCGGAGTGCCGCCGAGCCCAGTGGGACGATGTGCTCGCCCTCCGGGTATGGGCCTTTGCCGAGCCTGTACAGCTTCTTCGGTTCCAGGAACAGAACGGGGTCGGGATCATCGACCGCTGAGAAGAGCAGACCCTTCACGTCTGCCGGCGTCGAAGGGACAACGACCTTCAAACCGGGAACGTGGGCGTAGAAAGCCTCAACGGACTGCGAGTGATACAAGGCCCCGTGGATTCCGGCTCCGAAAGGGGTCCGGATCGTGATTGAACAGGTCCACCGACCGTCGGATCGATAGTGAATTCTCGCCGCCTCTGAGACGATCTGATCGAAGGCAGGGTGGATGTAGTCGGCGAACTGAATCTCGGGAATCGGGCGGCGGCCCGCAGCAGCCATGCCGATCGCGGTTCCGATGATCGAAGACTCTGCGAGCGGAGTGTTGAAGCAGCGGTCTTCGCCAAACCGTTCGGTGAGCCCGACTGTCGCCTTGAACACGCCGCCCTTTTCACCGGCGACGTCCTCGCCGAACACCACCGTGTCGGAGTAAGCCTCCATGACTTCATGCAAAGCCCGGTTTACGGCCGTAATGAGGTTCACCTCTTCGCCGGACGGCACCGGTTCGACTTCCGTCTTGGGCTCGGACGGCTCGATCACCCTCGCATAGACATGCGAGTAGGGATCAGTCGACTGGGGTTGGCCCTCCGCCATCTTCACCGCCTCGGACAATTCCGAGTCGAGTTCGGTTTCAATCTGGATTTCGGACGTGTCGCTGAGCAGCCGCTCTTCGATCAGGTACTGCTTGATCGTCACGACAGGGTCGTTGCGGCGCCACCCGTCGACTTCCTCCCTGGTTCGATACAGGCGGTCGTCGTCGTCGGAGGTGTGGGCGTAGTAGCGGTATGTCTCGGCCTCGATGAGGGTCGGGCCCCCATCGCCTCTCGCCCTTTCGACTGCGTCGGACATTGCCCGGTAGACCATGAGGGGGTCGTTGCCGTCGATCAGTCGTCCGGCGATGTCGTAGCCACGTGCCCTATCGGTGATAGAACCGGCTACCTGCTCTGACATGGGGACCGAGATTGCATAGCCGTTGTTCTCGATCACGAAGATGACAGGCAGGCGGTGGATGCCCGCCCAGTTCATGGCTTCGTGCCAGTCACCTTCCGATGTGGAACCTTCGCCGCCGTAGACGACGACCACACCCGGTTCACGGGTTTGTCTGAGACCGTGCGCGACGCCCACCGCGTGGAGATATTGCGTTCCGATAGGCGAGGACTGGGTGAAGATGTGACCCTTCTCGTCCGACCAGTGGTTGGGGATCTGGCGGCCCCCCGACATCGGGTCGTCGGCTCGAGCGAAAGTGGCGAGGAAGATATCGAGCAGAGGGATTCCCCAGGCGAGGGCGACACCCATGTCTCGGTAGTACGGCAGCACCCAGTCGATGACCGGATCTAATGCCATGGCGGAGGCAACCTGGATGGCTTCGTGGCCCGAGGAGCCGACCACAAAAGGGACGCGGCCTTGGCGGTTCAGGGCGAACATGCGGTCGTCGACTTTGCGTGCCAGGCGCATCGTTCGGTACATGCGCACCACGTCCTCGTCGGACAGGCCCATATCGCGGTGGTGTAGCTCTCGCCGCATCCACTCCATATTGTCTCCTCAAATCTCGGGTCGGTTCGGGGCCACACGCCTGGGTCGCAGGTCGTCCGGGCGAATCAACAGCCGCCAACCCGGGTGGGGCTGGCGGAAACCGATGTGCGTGCCCACTCTAGAAACGCGGGCTCGACTGTGCGCCCCTCTTTGAGCGACACGCCACCACTAGTGTCGCGACCTTGATCAAGACCTCACACCTCAGGGTCTACCTGCCCTCCGAACGCCTGGGGGCCATGCCTGAAGCGGATGCGATCATGGTCGGGCCTCCTCGCGACGTCATGTACGCCATCGCCGCTGTACCGATGTCCGATGACGCTTTCGTGGCTGAATGGCGCGGCAAGCGATATCTGTGCCCGCGCACTCCGAGGTTGCGGATGCTCGAAGGGGTGCTCGCGGTACGTCATGCCTACACCCACCTGGGCGGCGGGGGTGTTATTCCCGAAAGGGTCGCCGATGCCGCCCGGGCTGAACTCGACCGCCTCTACGAAGCTTCTCCTGCCGCGAGAGCCCACATTCTCACATCCGCCTGGCACGTACCGATCAGATGGTTCGTTCCATTCCTCACCGCCACCAAAGAGGTCGTCGGAGGTCCCGCGACGGTCAGGGTCAGGTATCGCTGTGATCAGCGGGAGGCGATGGCCAATCTCGATTGGGCAGTGACCTGTCTCTCAGGTGCCGATCCGATGGAACACATGGTCAACGAAGTTCGCGAGTTACGCAGGTGGCTGGGTGAGTTCCCCACGACTTCGATGGTCGAACTCGACTACTGGACGGTGGCTTCCATGTTCACCGAAACTGACCTGGTCATGGACGACAGCGCCGAGGACTTGCGTCACGCCCTCAACGCCCTCGAGCGGGGGAACGTCCTGTCGGCGGTCCGTAAGTACCACAGGGTGGCGATGCGCTGGGCAGAGAGTCTCGCGATCTCTTCGTCGAACTGACGAGCGCCCCGCCCTGGCATACTTCGGACCATGTCCGACATCTCCATGGTCCGTCCCGATCCGCGGGACTTTCTCGACATCGACTCGCTATTGAACGATGAGGAGGTCCTAGTTCGAGACACCGTCCGGCGTTTCGTAGCCGACCGAATTCTTCCCGATATCGGTGACTGGTGGGACGAGGGGATCTTTCCGCGAGAGGTTGCCAAGGAGATGGCCGGTCTCGGATTGTTCGGCATGCATCTTGAGGGATACGGCTGCGCGGGCACTTCCAACGTGGCTTACGGATTGGCGTGCACCGAGCTCGAGTACGGCGATTCAGGCGTGCGTTCGTTCATGTCAGTGCAGGGCTCACTGTCGATGTTTCCGATCTGGAAGTTCGGATCCGAGGAACAGAAGGAGACCTGGCTGCCTCAGATGGCGGCCGGTGATGTGATCGGCTGTTTCGGTTTGACCGAGGCCGACTCGGGTTCGGATCCTTCTTCGATGCGGACCAACGCCCGTCAGGACGGGTCTGACTGGATTCTGAACGGTTCGAAGATGTGGATCACAAACGGGACCATCGCCGATATCGCCATCGTCTGGGCGAAGACCGATGGGGGCCTGCGGGGTTTCATCGTTCCGACCGACTCACCCGGCTTCGAGGCTCACACCATCAAGAAGAAGGCGAGCCTGCGGGCCTCGGTAACCGCCGAGTTGGTGTTCACCGACGTCCGCCTCCCCGACGAGTTTCTCCTCCCTGGGGTGGCGTCCCTGCGAGGCCCGCTCTCGTGTCTCAACGAGGCGAGGTTCGGGATCCTCTTCGGGGCGGTCGGTGCTTCACGGGCTGTCTACGACGCCGCACTCGACTATTCCTTGGAAAGACACCAGTTCGAACAGCCTCTTGCTTCGTTCCAGCTGACCCAGCAGAAGCTCGTCGAGATCATGGTGTCGACCAACCGGGCGATGCTTGTTGCCCTTCACCTGGGTCGCCGCAAGGACGAGGGCAGCATCACGCCTGAACAGATCAGCTTCGGGAAGATGGACAACGTCCGCAACGCTCTCGCCAACGCCCGGCTCGCCCGGTCGATCCTTGGTGCGAACGGCATCACTCTTGAGTACCCGGTATTCCGACATATGGCCAACCTTGAGACGGTCTACACCTACGAAGGCACCAACGAGATCCATACGCTGATCCTCGGTAACTCGATCACCGGGATCCAAGCCTTCAGCTGAACTCCCCTTCTGCTGAAATCTCAGCCCCGGACAGCCTCCATTGACACCACTCGTCCCGGATGGGCCACCTCGTAGATGACTGTCTGAGTGGGGTTGGAGAATTCGATTGTGGTCGCTATCCGGATCGGGTCGACACGGAAGGCGTACGGGATTCCGTCCGTCGTGAAGCCGACACCGGCATAGTTCGTTGAGGGGAATTGAAACATTGGTTCTGAGTCGGTGACGACGTCGAGCCAGTATTCGACTCGGTGGGCGCCGTCGCCCCCGCACATCAGGAGGGCGTTGAAGTTGTGCGGGCCGAACTCGACGTGGGTGCAGTCGCTTGCCCAGGGCACGCCGGCGATGACGTTGAGCTGTTGATCGAGGAGCACCTGGGCACCGTCAGCTTGCACCGCGATCACTTCTCTGCCCGTCCCCAACACGTAATCGATCTCGAGAGAATGAGTGACCTCCCCTGCCGCTCCACGTAGTTGCAGTTGTCCCCCCGACTCGGCCCACTCGACAGTCACGATTCCCAGGTCGCTCCACCATGCCACCGTCGTTTCCGGCGTTACTTCGCCGACGGCTTGGGGGTTCGCTACTCGTCCCGGGACGAACTCGGCGATCGTAAGAACGGGATTCCTTGGCGCGTCTTCGATCCAGGCGAGCCATCCTGGGAGTCGCGTGTGCCAGACGGTGTCGCCTCCCCTCACGGCTGACACCGGCTCCATAAAGGCCTTGTTGCCCACCCACAGAGTCGTCTGCTCGGTCCACCGATTTACTGTCGACCCCGCCAGCCACGTGCCCGAAGCATCCGCGATCAATCGAGCCCACGGCAGCGGCTCGGGAACCGGCGCGCGTCCCGAAGGTGCCCACACTGTGACCACCGATGCCCCTGTCCGGTCGATAACCGTGGCGACAAAGGCATCGAGAATGCCCGGGAGCATGGTCGCTAACCGCAGTGGCGGCGCCACGTTTGTCGTCGTCGTGGTCGGTGGGGGCGGATTGGCGTCGGGGCTGGCCACGACCGTCGACTCCGTCGGTGCGTCGGTCGGCGTGCCTCCTGTGAACAGAATTCCCAGCGTCAGACCAGCAGCGACCCCGACGACCATCAGGATCGCGCCTCTAGATCGAGGATGCTCCGGTGGGGAGTCTGACTCTGTTCCGCTGACTGTGACCATCGTGGCGCCCATTGTTCCCTCAATGCGCACGATCGGCGAAGCCTGTCAGCCGCAAGCCGGTACCGTCCTCGGTCATGAGTCTTCCAGCCGTGTCGTTTCAGGCCCTCACAAAGCGTTTTGGGCCGACTGTCGCAGTCGATGAAGTAGAGCTCGACATTCCTTCAGGGTCGTTCTTCGGGATCGTCGGACCCAACGGCGCTGGCAAGACCACGTTGCTTCGAATGGCGACCGGGCTCTTGCAACCGGATTCCGGCTCGGTCGAAGTCGCCGGGTTCGATGTCTGGTCCGATCCGGCGACCGCCAAGACCTGTTTTGGTGTCGTGCCCGACAATCCGCGGATGTTCGAACGCCTGACGGGTGCGGAGCTGATCGAGTTCACCGGTCGGTTGCGGGGTATGGATCCGGCAGTCGTCGAGACTCGACAAGGATCCTTGCTTCGCTTGCTTGATCTACAGGCTGCGGCAGACGTGATCGTTGCCGACTACAGCCTGGGTATGCGCAAGAAGGCGGCCATCGCCTGTGCCTTGCTCCACAATCCTGCCGTCCTCTTCCTTGACGAACCGTTCGCCGGGATCGACCCGGTTGCCAGACAGACACTGGAACGGATTCTGTCGCGTCATACGGCGTCTGGCGGAACGGTGGTGTTTAGCGACCACGCCATGGATGTTGTGGAGCGTCTGTGTGATCGGATCCTCGTCATCGACCACGGAAAAGTGGTGACTACGGGCGAGACCAGCGAGCTCACAGGAGGTCGGCGTCTTCAGGACGTCTTCGTCGACCTGGTCGGGGCACATATCACCGACGAAGGAGATCTCGAATGGCTCGGGTCTTCGTCCGGCTGAAGCTCCGGATTCTCAAGAACCGGCTCTCCACAGGAGGATTCCTTTCGGGAATCGGCTTCGTGATCTTGTGGCTGGCGGCTCTCGCGGGTGGGCTCGGAGGAGGGCTGGTGCTTGGTGTTATTTCCCGTCGCGCGCCGGAGTTGATCGGTCCGTTCACCGTGCTTGTTTTCGCCACAGTCGGGCTGGCGTGGATCATCGTGCCTGTTGTGATCGCTTCGATCGATGACTCGCTTGAAGCCAGAACATTCGAGCTCTTGCCCTTCAGTCCGAGGCAACTGGCCGGGGGCCTGGTCGTGGCCGGCTTGGTTGGCCCGGGGACCATTGCCACCGTGCTTGGTCTCGGCTACGGGTCGATCCTGGCGTTCGCCAGCGCGGCGACGGTGGTGCCCGTCGTCGTCGTGGCCCTGACCGCAGTGATGCTCTGTGTCGTCGCCGCTCGTTGGGCGACTGCCACGCTCTCTGATCTTTTGCGACGACGACGCGGTCAGGAGATCGCTTTGATGGTGGTCGTAGGTCTCACTTTGCTTCCTGCACTCTTTGGGGTGATGCTGGCCGAGTCCGCCTCTGTCGACCCTGACATCCCCGGCGCCCTGAGCCAACTGGCGTCGATTGTCCAGTGGACCCCATGGGGGGCGCTCGGCCGGTCGGTTGTGGCCATCGGGGCCGGAGACTGGCCGATTGCGATAGTCGGGCTCGCCTACGGATTGGCGGCCACGATCGCCGTTCTGGCCCTCTTTGGCCGTTCGCTGCGGCGGATGTCGCTCAATGCCCCCTCCGACGTAGTGGCCCGCACGGGACGGGCTGGGTCGAGGCTGTTCCCCAAGCGGATCCCACTTCCCGCGACCCCGGTCGGGGCGGTCGCCGCTAAGGAATTACTTTCGATTCGGCGTGATGTGCGGATGCGAAGTCAGCTTCTGGGTGGGGTAGTGGCGATCTTGGTGCTCGGCGTGGTGGGCGGATCGATGGTGGTTGGCACGGTCTTCGCGCCGTTCCTGAGCGTCCTGGCCGTCTTCATCCTCGTAACCGCTGTGACGCCCAATCAACTCGGATATGACGGGGGATCGTTCTGGGGGTACCTGACGATGGCACCGGACCTCGGCACGGTGATCCGCGGCAAGAACCTGGGTTGGGCCGTCGTGTGTGTGCCGTTGGCCGTCCTTCTTGCCCTCGTCGGAGCGGTCGCCTCCGGACGGTGGGTCTATGTGCCAGCGGCGCTGTTCGCCAGCGTGGTCGTTGCTCTCATCTGGCTTGGTATCGGCAACATCACTTCGATCTTCGGAGCGTTCCGGTTGCCTGAGACGAATCTGTTCGGGTCCCGGAACGTGTCGGGTGGTGCGTTTGTGGCAACGATGATCGGTATCTCGGCGTCTGGTCTTCTCACCCTGCCTCCGCTCCTCGCCGTCGGGGTGCTTGCGTTCCTGGACAAGCCCCTGTGGGCGACCGTCGCCGCCGCCGGATCAGTCGTTTACGCCTCATTCGTATATCGCGTCGCCGTGCGGAGGGCCGCAGTATTCGCTCACGACCGACGGTTCGTCCTGCTCAAGACCCTCGACGGCGAGTGAGGTCAGCCTTCCGGCGGAGTTTCTACAGTATTGGCGGCACGCTCGCGTGTGGCAACGCCCACCACCAGCACGGCCACCAAAGCGAGAATCGCGCTACCGACGACCCCATAGATATCGAGGTCGATCTCATCGGAGAAGAGCAGATTGGCGGCTACGCCTCCTATCAAACCTCCGGCTCCGCCTGTTCCGAGCTTGCTGGCCATCGACGACAATTGCGACGTGTTGAATCGTGCCAGTGCGCCAACCACCAAACCGATCAGGATGTAGACAAGGATGCCAATCATCAACCGCTCCTCTATTGGGATCGAGGTGCATGGTGGCAAATTCAAGGGGTCTTGTCACCAATTCCCCCTTCGCGGCGACACGCAGATGTAACTTCTCGCACCAGGAGGTCAGATGCTTACTGATGCTTTCGGTGATCTGAACTGGGTAGCCGTGATCGTGGCCGGTCTCGCCTACTTCGTACTTGGTGCGGTCTGGTACACAAACGCCCTGTTTGGTCGCCAGTACCGAACTGCCCTGGGAGTGGACCCCGCCGTACAGGCCCAACCGGATCCGATGTTGCTTGTCACCAACTTCGTGGGATGGATGGTGGCGGCGGTCGCCATGGGACTGATCGCAGTGTCGGTTGGTGCAGACAGCGTGCTCGACGGAATCGTTCTCGGGCTTGTCGTGAGCGTGGGCTTGATTCTCACCCAACTTGTGGTGAACGCCACGTACGAGGGCCGAGGGACGGCAATCCTGAAGGTGAACGCGCCGTACATGATCCTCGGCTACGTCGTGATGGGAGCGATCCTCGCCGCCTGGCGGTAGGTGGTCAGGGGCGGGTCGAAGCCGGGGGCCTCTCCTATTTGTTAGCGGGTGCCTGGATCACCAAGGCGAGGAGAAGGCCTCCGATGAATCCCCACAGTCCGAACAGGAGCGCTCCCACGATCGGCAGGGTTCCCCATATCGTCAACGTTGGTCCGAGACGACTGACCTGGTCCGGTGTCACCATCCCGACGCTTCTGCTGTTCTCATGCCCGTCGTGGTGCCCAGCGCGCGTGAAACCCAAACATGAGTACAGGACAGCGGAAGCGGCCGTGTCGGAGCGGCACAGGGGTTTTGAGGGTGGTCAGGGGCGGGGTCGAACCGCCGACCTCTGGTTTTTCAGACCAGCGCTCTGCCAGCTGAGCTACCTGACCGTGTCGGACAGCGGAACTGCCCAATGATTTGTTGCGGGAGCGACGGGATTTGAACCCGCGACCTCCGGCTTGACAGGCCGGCGTGAACTCCAGGCTTCACCACGCCCCCGGGTCTTGGAACTCCGAGAGGCAACGCCCTCGAAGGCTTCGGCAGTATATGGGCGCCCGAGTATGCGGACAATTCCCGTGAGCCTCCGCCGGGCGCAGTGCCATGCCCCGTCAGCCGACAGTGAGCAGGTCGAATCCGAATCGATCTATGGAATTGGTCGTGGCAGAGAGGACCGCCGTCCCTCACGCCGCTGTGTATTGACGCCCCGAGCCGCAAAGATTCAGGCATGCGCAGGAGAATATTCCCGCGCTTGACTCCAAGATCTGAGCCACCTGTCGCGCCCGATCCATCCCTGCGACTAGATTTGGTCCTGACTCTCGAACAAAAAGGAGGAGTCATGAGCACGACGATGTGGATAATCCTGATCGTTGTCCTGTTGGTCGTATTCGGCGGGTATGGGTTCAGCCGCCGAGGCCGATAAGGGTTGAGTAACGGCGCCGGGTGAGGCTTATGCTTCGCTCGGCATCGTAGAGCTTGAGAGGGCCCCGGACCTCGCCCCTTTCTCGCTCGCCCAATGTTTCCGATGTTCGGTTGGTTTTCGCCGTCGATACGGTGACTCCATGACTGCTGAGACCAAGTCCGCCGAGCCGGGCGCCTTTGAGCGGGAGGCGAGTTACATCACTACTCGGATCACGGCCGACGGTCGTGACGGATATCCGGTTGAGGCCGGTCGCTATCGCCTGGTTGCCGCTCGGGCGTGTCCGTGGGCCAATCGCACCGTCATCGTGCGGAGGCTGCTCGGGCTCGAAGACGCCATGTCGCTGGCGATGCCCGGCCCCACCCATGACGAGCGGAGCTGGAAGTTCGACCTCGACCAGGGCGGACGCGATTCGGTTCTCGGCATCGCTTGGTTGCGCGACGCCTACGAAATGAGGATTCCCGGCTATTCCAACGGGATCACCGTCCCCGCCATCGTGGACATCCCCACCCTCTCGGTGGTCACCAACGCTTTTGCCCAGATCACCCTCGATTTCTCGACCGAATGGACCGCCCACCATCGGCCGGGCGCCCCCGACCTGTATCCCGAACATCTGCGGGACGAGATCAACGAGATCTCCGGGGTCATCTATACCGACGTCAACGACGGGGTGTACAAGGCCGGGTTCGCCCGTCGTGCCGAGTCCTATGAGAGGGCATTCGACGCGCTGTTCGCCCGCCTCGATTGGCTCGAGGAGCGACTCACGACTCGCCGTTACCTCGTAGGCGACACAATCACCGAGGTCGACATTCGGCTCTGGCCGACCCTCGCTCGTTTTGACGCCGTTTATCACAATCACTTCCGGTGCAATCGCAACAAACTCACCGAGATGCCCGCCCTCTGGGCATATGCCAGGGATCTGTTCCAAACCCCGGGGTTTGGTGACACCATCGACTTCGACCAGATCAAGGATCACTACTACCTGGTTCACAAGGGAATTAACCCATCAGGGATAGTTCCGAAGGGACCGGATTCCTCCGTCTGGCTGGGAGCCCACAATCGGTCAGAGTTGGGTGGGCGACCGTTTGGAGAAGGAACGCCACCGAGTCCGCCTCCTCTCGGAGAAGAGGTTCCAGTCCTGTCGGCGGCCTGACCCCGCGGCTGATCCTCAGTTCTCTGATCGGATCCAGGGCGGCGTCGGGGTGTCCATACGTTCGAGCTTTGACGCCACGTCTGCGAACCGGTCGGTGTCGTGGTCTCG
Organism: Acidimicrobiia bacterium; assembly: GCA_041744795.1. Lineage (GTDB taxonomy): Bacteria > Actinomycetota > Acidimicrobiia > Spongiisociales > ZC4RG35 > DATHWB01. The sequence goes on along the minus strand of JBGTKD010000061.1, from coordinate 9,459 downwards.
CCAAGCTCGCCACGCTTCCGAGATCTCGGCCTTGGTCCGAGCCACGAAGTTCCACCACATCTGGATCGGTTCTCCCAGGGGCACACCACCCAAAAGCATCGCTCTGCCACCTGAGTCGCCAGCGTCGACTCGCAGCGCGGCCGTCCCCGGTTCGACGAGGCCGATCCATCCGGGTTCAACGACGTGATCGTCGATTCGCATCGGGTTCTCGAGTGGCACCAAGGCATATTCGAACCGACTGTCGGCCGGTATCTCGACCCTGCCGGGGCCCATCCGGAACTCGGCTCCGACGATGGGAGTGGCGGCTGCGGCGGGCGAAGTCACGTTATCGAGTGTCCCGATGAACACTGCGGCTTCGCCCGAAGAGAATTGCCAGAGGGGTAGGTCGTCGAAGTGTTCGAACGAAGCCTCGCCGTGCCGGGTCTCCTCTGGTTGGGCCACCCACATCTGGACGCCGCTACCTCCAGTAACGCCGAGTTCGGCGTGGGCGATCCCGTGACCGGCGTTCATGAGGTTGAGCTGGCCGGGTCGGATCATCTGTTCTGTCCCCAGCGAGTCGCTGTGCAGCGCCTCTCCGCTCAATAGCCAAGTAACGGTTGACAGCCCGATGTGGGGATGGGGGCCTACTTCCATCGGCGGCGGATCCATCAGGTCATCGGGCGCCATCAAGTCGACGAAACACCATGCACCAACGGTCCGTCGACCTTTAGTCGGGAGGACTCGGACGATGTCGAGACCCCCGACAGTGGCCCTTCTGCCTTCGCGAGCGTCCACGTTTCTCGTGTGGTCCTCGACTGCGACGATGTCCCGCTCTTCGATCGGTCCGCTCATGGCTTCCTCCCTCAGAACCGAAGGGCTACCTTGCCCATCTGGTCGCCTGCGTCGAGTCTGGCGAGTGCCTCAGGCAATCGCTCGAATTCGAATGCATTATCGACCTGGGGGCGGACTTTGTGGGAGTTGACGAGCGCTGTCACCTGACGGAATTCCTCATGGGTGAACATCGTGGACCCGATTATCTCGAGTTGTTTGAAGAAGAGAACTGGCACAGTCAGCTCGATCTTCGGTCCGGAGGTCGATCCGCAGACCGCGATCCGACCACCGGCGGCGGTGCTGCGAACCGATTGGTCGAACGTGGCTGGCCCGACGCTCTCCACGACGACGTCTGCCCGCCTGGGCAACTCCTTCGAGAACGCTTCGTCGGACTTGACCGCCGCGATCGCGCCGTTGGACATCGCCCACTCCAGCTTGGCCTGATCGCGGGAGGTAACCATTACGTCTGCTCCGAAAGCGAGACCAAGTTGGAAGGCGGCGGATGCCACTCCGCCGCCGATGCCCACGACGAGCAGCGTCTCTCCTGCTGTGAGTCTGGCTCGCTTCAGCATCCGATAGGCGGTGCCGAAGGCGAGGCCGTAGGAGCCTGCCACCTCCCAATCAACGTTCGGCTTGGGGATCAAGTTACGAGCGGGAACGACGACTTGTTCTGCCAGCGTGCCCGAATGGTGTTCGCCGATGATCCCGAACGAGCGGCAGTAGACGATGTCCCCAGCGAGACAGGCCGCACAGCGTCCACACGAGACCGATGGGTTGATGGTCACTTCGTCGCCAGCCGTCCAGTCGACGCCTTCGCCGACCGAATCGACCACCCCGGCACCGTCGCCCCCGGCGATGTGAGGGAAGTGGTGAGGGGCGGGAAGGCCACGCGATACCCACAGGTCGAGGTGGTTGAGAGCAGATATCCGCATCGCCACCCGTACCTCGCCAGGACCTGGTTCGGGCGTGTCCACTTCGTCAAGCCGGTAGGACTCGGGTCCGTTCGTGTCGTGAAGTTGCCAGGCACGCATGCGGCGAGAGTAGAGCTCTGTGGCTACCTTCGGTGAGATGACCACGCATAGAACGTCGATAACGGTCAGGTTCTCGGACCTCGACCCGTGGGGTCACGTCAATCACGCCCGCTATTTGTCGTACTTCGAGTCCGCCCGCATCGAACTGTTGGACGAGATCGGCCACGGCATCCTCGACATGGCCGCGACGGGACGCCAGATTGTGCTCGTCGAACTGACTACGAAGTATCTGGTCGCTTCGAACCTGCACGATGTTCTCGACATCACCACCAGCGTCCATTCGATCAAACGAGCTACCTCGCACTGGCACCAGGAGGCTCATTGTGAGGGCACATTGGTCACGTCGCTGGATCTTCGTTGCGCGTTCACCGACCTCGACGGACGTCCCAGCCGGCCCCCCGAGGGATTCATGGAAGCCATTGCGGTGTTCGGTTACCGTCCTGGGCCCAGCGGGAACTAGGGGGAGGGGGACGGAGGTCCTGACATGACGATCACTGGTGCGAGATGGATCCTGGTAGCGATCGTCGTTTCCGTGCTGGGCGCCTGGTCGGTGGCAATCGCAGACGGATTGGGCGTAATCGGATGGGGATTCCCCGGGGCGGTGGCTGCGTGGGGCCTCGGCTTTGCGGTCGTTGGGACCCTGATCGTGCGGACGATCCCCCGCCATCCCGTCGGAACGCTTTTGTTGGCCGCGGGAGCATCCTCGGCCTTTGTCGATGTCAGCTTTCACCTCGGCGGCGTCTTTGGTTGGAACCTCCTGGTGGCCATGGTCTCGGCGGCTGGGTGGATGGTGGCGGTGGGCCTCTTCACGACAGCCCTGGCTCGGTTTCCTGACGGCGACTGGGCATTCCGGGGAGCGCGACGAGCCACGACGGTTCTCTGGGTCGTTATCGCCGTTGCCGTCCTTATGGCTCCGTTCTTGCCGCCTTTCGACAGCGGGGGCGGAGTGCCGGCGGTGCAAAGCCCGTGGGAAGCGGATTGGTCTGGGCTACCCGCTTGGGTGCCGGAGCTTCCTCGGATGATGTTTCAGATCGTCAGCTTCGGCATCATGATCTCCTCTGGTGTCGCCTCGTTCCGAGCCGACACCGTTCGCCGACGCCAGATCGGCGTCGTTGCGTTCACACTCGTGGCGCTCGTGGTCAGCTCTACGGTCGCCTCGGCCGTAGACGGCTTCCAAGGCACGATGTTTTCCATCATCGTGTCAGTCGGTGTGACCCTCATTCCGGTGGCGATGTTGGTCGGAATCACCCGTTACCGGCTGTATGACCTCGATCGTCTCGTGAGCCGCACGATCTCCTACGTCGTGACGATCGGCACGCTCGCCGCTCTCTACGCCACCTCGGTGGTCGTACTGCGCAGTTTCGTGCCGGTGGAAGGCGATCTGCGGGTGGCTATCTCGACTCTTGCCGTCGCTGTGGCGTTTCTGCCGTTGGCGCGGCGGGTACAGACCTTTGTTGACCGGCGGTTCTTCCGCTCTCGTTATGACTCTGCACAGGTTGTGGCGCGGGTGGCCGGGGAGTTGAGCGGCAGTCTTGATCTGGCTGATGTGACCGGATGGGCCGAGTCGGTGGTCGATGAGGTGTTCGCGCCGGACTCCGTTGGGGTCTGGTTGGCAGACGGAGCAGGGGTCTCGCAGACGGATTAGGCGCGCCGGTTACAGCCTGCCGGCGTCGATGATTCGACGCAGAAAATCCTGGGTTTCGGGCTGGGTCGGGTTGCCGAAAATGTCTGCCGGTTTTCCCTGTTCGGCTACTCGGCCGTCGTGAAGGAAAGCGACGCGATCTGCGGTCTCCCTTGCGAATCCCATTTCGTGGGTCGCTATGACCATCGTCATCCCTTGGGCCTTCAAGTCACGCAGCAACGAGAGGACCTCGCCCACCAGGACAGGGTCGAGAGCGCTTGTCACTTCGTCGAGCAGCAGCACTTCCGGTTGCATCGCTAGCGCCCGGATGATGGCCACCCGTTGCTGTTCACCTCCCGAGAGTCGTTCCGGGTACTCGGTCGTCTTGTCCTCCAAGCCGAACCGGGAGAGAAGGTCACGAGCTCGGTCTCGGGCAGCTGCTTGGCCGATGCCCAGCACCTTCTCGGGGGCGAGGGTGATGTTCTCGACGACCGAGAGGTGTGGAAAGAGGTTGAAGGACTGGAACACGATGGCCATTCGGGAGCGGATTACGTCGGCGTCGGTGCGCGGATCAGAAATCTGCAGATCGTCCAGCCAGATCTCACCTGCGTCGATCGGGACGAGCAGGTTGATGGACTTGAGCAGGGTCGACTTGCCAGAGCCCGAAGCTCCGATCAAACACACCACCTCGTGGGTTTGGACTTCGATGTCGATCCCCCGGAGAACGGGCTTGTCGTCGAAAGCCTTGGCGACGTCCTTTACCCGAAGCTTCATGTAGACATCGCTTGCTTGCGGCGCCGGTCGCGCTCGGTGTACCAGTCGGCGTATCGGGCCAGCGGGATCGACACCAGGAGAAACAGGGCCGTGGCAGCCAGGTACGGCGTGTAGTTGAAAGTGTTCCCGATATAGATCTGGGCCTCCCGCACACCTTCTCGCACACCGAGAACGAACACGAGGGCGACGTCCTTTTGGAGGCTCACGAAACCGTTGAGGAGGGCAGGGATGACGTTTCGCACCGCTTGGGGAATGATCACGTATCGAAGAGTCTGCATCTGGCTGAGACCGAGGGATCGAGCAGACATCCGTTGGCTTTCGGGCACCGACTCGATGCCAGCCCGATACACCTCGGCGGTGTAGGCCGAGTAGCCGAGCACGATCGCGGTGAGACCCCAGAACAACCCGCTGTTGGTGACACCCCGCAGTTGAAGGGCGGGGATGCCGAAACCCATCAAGAGGATCAGCAGGATCATTGGGATCCCGCGAATGATGTCGATGAAAGTCACGGCCATCAGCCGTAGAGGGAAGAAGGCAGGTCCGCGAAGGGCCCTGATCACTGCGATGACCAGCGACAGACCGAGGATGGCAACCTCGGCGACCAGGAACATCCAAATGTCCTGCCAAAACCCGCGCAGAACGAGGGGGAAAGACTGACGGAAGTGGTATCCGTTGAAGAACTGCTGGCGGACCGCTGGCCACGCCTCGGAGTTGACGACGATCACTACCAGCAGACCGAGGACCAGGACCGTCGATCCGGCTGCGACCAGCGCCCCGCGTGCCCCGTCCTCACGGAGCCCGCTGCGCAGTCCAGGTCCGAACACACCTGGACTGCGCACGTTTACTTCGGGCTGACCCGGCGTAACTCTCAGGAGCTGATTGTGGGGATTGCGCCCCCGAGTTGCATCCACTCTTCGGCGAGGTCGTCAAGGGTTCCCGCATCACGGAGACGCTGCATCGCGGCATTCACACAATTCCGCAGCGGACTGTCGTTCTGCATGAGCAACCCGAAGTTGTCAGCCGAACCGCCCGGCGTGTCGAGCACACCGACAATTTCGGACCCTTCGATCTCGACCGCCGTGATGTAGTACGCAGTCGGCAGGTCGAAGACCAGGGCATCAACCTGCTGGGCATCCAGCGCCGCCTTGGCGTCCACGTTCTCGTCGAAGACGAGTGCGGGCTGATCTGGCTGGATGACGTCCTCGATGTAGGCCAGGCTGGTCGTGCCGATTTGGGCGCCCAGTCGCAGACCCTTCAGGTCATTGATCGAAGAGGCCCCAACGACCGCAGAATCGGAATAGGCGACCAGCGCCTGGCTCGTCTCGTAATACGGGTCGGAGAAATCGACCACCTCTTCGCGCTCTTCGGTGATCGAATACTGCTGGATGTTGACATCGAACGGCTTTGGACCGACGGCGATCGCTTGGTTGAACCCGACCCTGACCCACGTCACTTGGTCGTCCGTGAAGCCCATTTCAGACGCGACCGCGTAGACGACGGCGGCCTCGAAACCTTGCCTATTCGTGGGATCGTCATCGACGACGTAGGGCGGGTAGGCGGGCTCGCCGGTGGCGGCTGTGAACACGCCTGGTGTGACGAGAGCTAGATCGTCGATCGCACACGAATCACCCAGATCCGGGTCGGTGGTTCCTGCGTCATCGCCCAGGCAGGCGCTGAGAAGCAAAGCCAAAGTCAGCAGTCCAACAAGCGAACGTTTCATGATGCCTACCTCTCTAGAAGCGTCCCGCCTTTGGGGGGACGATGCGCCGATGCTACCGAGAAACATCACAGCCCCACGAACGCATCGACCCAGTCGTCTGCGGGTGCCGACCGTATCTGGTCGAGGGTGCCCGACTGCACGATCCGACCTTCTCGCATGATCAAGATTCGCTCGGAAACGGTGCTGGCTTCGTCATGGTCGTGAGTCACATAGATGGCCGGAGTCGAGGCATTCACCAGGATTTCTCGGATATCGGTGACGAGCCGTTCGCGGAGCATTCGGTCAAGGGCCCCAAGAGGCTCATCCAATAGCACAAGCCGAGGTCGGGGGGCGAGGGTTCGAGCGAGAGCCACCCGCTGGGCCTCGCCTCCCGACAGGTTGTCGACTGGGCGTTTCTCCCAACCAGGAAGCCCGACCAGGTCGAGCACTTCGGCCACTCGCTCCCGCCGAGGCTCGTCCTCCATTCCCTGCATCTCCAGGCCAAATTCGACGTTGCCGCCGACGTCGCGATGCGGGAACAACGCGTAGTCCTGGAACATCAGTCCGAAACCGCGTTTATGCACCGGCAGTCCGGTTACGTCGTCGCCGTCGAAGATGACGCTGCCCGAGTCGGGACGCTGGAGTCCCGCTATCACCCGCAGGAGCGTCGACTTGCCGCAACCGGACGGTCCGAGCAGGCCGACTCGTTCCTCTCCCATGTCGAAGCCCACGCCATCCAGCGCAACTATGTCCCCGAACGACACCCGTACGTCTCGCACACTCAGCATCAGAAGGATCCCAGCTCCCCAGCCCTGACACGGTCGAGGGACAGGACCAGACCTGCGACAAGAACCATCAGCACGACAGCCATCGCCATCGCACCGGAGAAGGTCACCGCACCTGGACGGCCGAGAAGCTGATAGATCATTGTGGGGATTGTCGTCGTGCCAGGCCGGACGATGAAGGCGGTTGCCCCGAACTCTCCGAGAGAAACGGCTGCCGCGAATCCAGCCGCCACCGCTACCGCTCGTGACATGAGCGGCAAATCCACGCTTCTCCACACCCGCGCCGGCGAAGCGCCGAGCACGGCGGCTGCGTCACGCAGAACGGTCTTGATCGAGCGGATGGTGGGAACGATTGCCCTGACCACGAACGGGATCGCTACCAGTGCATGGGCGATCGGCACCAGCCACGGTGAGGTTCGCAGGTCGATCGGGCGATCCAGGGCGATGAGAAAGCCAAGCCCGATGGTCACAGCCGAGGTACCGAGCGGGAGCATGATCACGACATCGACCCACCTTCCCCAACCAGGGGTTGAACGAACCACGAGCAGGGCGGCTGGAACCCCGACGGCCACCGCGATCAGTGCCGCAATCAGTGCCGACTGGAGAGAGTTTGTTATCGCGGCAGTCGGGTCGATGGCTAGAGGGGCTGGCGAAGCCAGAAACCGCCATCCCGCCCCGCCTCCTCGAAAACTGCGAGCGACCAGCACAGCCGGCGGGATCAGTACGAGAACGACAGTTGAAATGACGATCGACCACAGGATGGGCGTCTCGCGACCTCTCGCGGGGCGCAGTACACGTTCCTCGGCTCGGAGTTGGAGGTGTCGTGCCCTGCCCTCCTGGATCCTGGCGTAGACGAACATGACACCGGTTATGGAGACCAACTGGAGCAAGGCGAGGGCGCCAGCCGCAGGGAGGTCCAGGAACGTCGTCACTCGTGAATAGATCTCGACTTCGATGGTCCGATAGGCCAACCCGCCCAACAGGAGCACCACTCCGAAGCTCGTGAAACACAGAAGAAAGACGATTGACGATGCGGCCGCCACCGACGGTCCGATCATCGGGAAGGTCACTTTGCGAAAAGCCTGAAGCGAAGAGGCGCCGAGGGTCCTCGCCGCCTCGATAGGTGTCCTGTCGAGCCTCGCCCAAACAGTTGTCACCGTTCGGACGACAACCGAGACGTTGAAGAAGACATGTGCGAGGAGGATGGCTACAACCGAGTCGCGCATACCAAGGGCGATAAAAGCACTGGCGACCACCACCGAAGGCAGGACGAAAGGAACTGTGACGATCGCCATCACCCAGCGTCTGCCAGGAAAGGAGAAGGTCGAAAGAGCCCACGTGAGCGGGAGGGCAGCGGCGAGGGTGAGGATCGTCGAAAGGGTCGCTTGCCAGAGGGTGAACCAGATGGCGCTCGTCGTCGAGCGCGTCAGCAGGAACTCGAGGCCCCCACCGCCGATCGATGCCCGATGAAGGATGGACAGCACCGGATAAACGAAGAAGTATCCGAGAAAGAGGACCGGCAGCGCCGCCAGCGCTACCCGGGCTATCCCAAGTCTCACGGGAGGACAAGCTCCGTCCACTCCCTGATCCACCGCTCGCGGTTCTCTTCGACCAACGCCGGGTCGAGTCTGTTCGGGCTCGCCGGAACCAGCGCGTACTTGACGAATTCGTCCGGAAGCTCAACCGTCTGGTTGGCAGGGAACACGAACCATGCGAGAGGCACCTGGACCTGGAACTCGGGCGAAAGGAGGTAGTCGATCAGTAGTCCGGCGGCTTCTTCGTTGCCGGTTCCCGCCAGCACCCCGGCGAACTCTATTTGTCCGTAACAGCCCTCACTTATCACCCCTGTGATGGCCTCGTCGACCGGCGGGTCCGCAAACAGGACCTCAGCGGGCGGCGACGAGGCATAGGAAACGACCAGCGGCCGGTCGCCCCCCCACCAGGTGGTCTCGCCGTAGTAGGCCGTGTCCCAGTCCCGCACGACTCGCACACCGTTCGCTACGAGGGCCGTCCAGTAGTCCTGCCACCCGTCTTCGCCGAAAGTGGCGATGGTCGAAAGTAGAAAGGCCAGACCTGGAGACGAGGTGCCGGGATGTTGAACCACCAGCAGATCGGCGTACTCGGGGTTGGTGAGCTGCTCTAAGTTGATGGGCGGCCTCAGATCGCCCGAAAAGTACGAAACGTCGTAATTCAGACAGACATCACCCCGGTCGATCGGCGTTACCCGGCTTTCCGGGTCCAACTTCAACTCGTCGGGTACGTCGTCGAGTCCGGGCGACCGGTAGCTGGCGAAGATGCCCGCTTCCAGGGCTCGCGACAGAAAGCTGTCATCAATTCCAAAGAGCACGTCGGCAATTGGATTGTCCACGGTCAGGATGGCCTGGTTGACCATCGATCCTGCATCCCCTGCGGGTAGCACGCGGACTTCGATCCCGGTGGCTGCAGTGAACGGAGCGAAAGTCTCCTCCGTCACTCCTGCGGCGAACGAGTCGTGGCTCATCACCGTCAGCAGGTTCGTGGTGGTGGGCGGGTCGTCGGGGGCCTGGCCGCCTCCGCAGGCGGTGAGGATCAGCCCGACGATCGCGAATGTTGTCAGTTTGGACATGGTCCGTCTCCTCCGTCGCGTCGTCGGGAGCGGACGGGGGGATGAGCTGAGTCCCTGCGCCGGCATTACCCGGATCAGGTTCAACGGTCGGAGCCTGGGCAGGCTCCCTCTCAGCCCGGTCACACCGAGCTCCC
>JBGTKD010000060.1:0-38266 GCA_041744795.1 Acidimicrobiia bacterium | reverse complement strand
TGGTACATCGCCGGGGCTCGCAACCAGTGGGTGATCCACGTACATGGAAAAGGCGCCACGCTGGAAGAGGCAATCCCGGCGGCCGAAGCGCTGGCTCCTGCCGGCTACAACCAGCTGATCATTGGCTATCGCAACGACAGTGGCCAACCAACCGACCCGAGCGGCTACTACCGGTACGGGGTGACCGAGTGGATGGATCTCGAGGCCGCGATCGATTGGGCGGTCGGCGAGGGGGCGACCGAGCTCGCCGTCTTCGGGTACTCAACCGGTGCAGCGATTGTCCTCAGCTACTACTACAAGAACCCGGATGCTCCGTTGCGGGCGTTTGTGTTCGACTCCCCGAATGTCGACATGGGAGCCACGATCGATCTAGCGGCGAGCCAGGAAAACCTGATCGGCAACGTCCCTCTTCCTTTCACCATCACCGAGATAGCCAAGACACTCACGGCCTTGCGCATCTCGGTGAATTGGGAGTCGATCGACTACCTGCGCAGGATCGATGGGCTTTCGGTGCCGACCCTCGTGTTCCACGGAACTGCCGATGCCACGGTGCCCATCGAGGTAAGTCGGGCGATTGCCGACGCCCGGCCGCAGTTAGTGGAGTTGATTGAAGTGGTCGATGCCGACCACGTGGCATCGCGAGACGCGAACCCGGCGGCATACGACCAGCGGATCCTGGCTTTCTTGGCCGCCAGTTGGCGCTGAGATCGACAGCGAGAGGAGAGCAAATGGGCCAAAGCGGGTATTACCGCCATCCGACGATTCACGGCGACACCATCGTGTTCGCCTCCGAAGACGACCTGTGGACCGTCGAGGTCGAGGGGGGCAACGCCCGTCGATTGACTGCCAATCCCGGTAGTCAGCAGTTCCCGCGCTTTTCCCCAGACGGAAAGCAGTTGGCTTTCACGAGCCGCGACGAAGGCGCCGGCGAGGTGTTTGTCATGTCCGCGGAAGGCGGGTCGGCTTCCCGGCTCAGTTTCTTTGGCACGAGCTCCATCGTTGCTGGCTGGACGCCGGACGGCGGCAACGTAATCGCGGCGTCGGACGTCGGTCAGCCGTTTGTTCGATGGCATCACCTCTGGTCGGTGCCCGCCTCGGGAGGACCCTCGACTCCTCTCGGTCTCGGTCCGGCCAGCTCGATGGATCACGCCCCCTCAGGTAAGGGAGTTGTCATCAGCAGGCACGGCCTCGACCCCGCCCGGTGGAAGCGGTATCGCGGCGGTCTGGCCGGAACGATCTGGATAGACCGTCACGGTTCCGGCGAGTTCGAAGAACTCATATCTCTTCCCGGAAATCTGGCCTCGCCGATGTGGTTGGGGCGCAGGATCTGGTTCGTATCGGACCACGAAGGAGTGGGAAACATCTACTCGGTGACACCCACCGGTCGGGGTCTGGCCCGGCACACGCATCACACCGAGTTTTACGCCAGATTCCCTAGCTCCGATGGGCGAAGAATCGTCTACCACTCGGGAGCGGACCTCTACCTGCTCGACCCTGAGGCTTCCGAGTCGGTTCGCATCGACGTACGCATTCCTTCCGCCCGTCCACAGCTGAACCGAAAGTTTGTGTCACCGGCCCAGTTCCTCGAGTCGGTGCACCTGCACCCTCAAGGTCATTCGATCGCGCTCAATGCCCGAGGGGCAGCTGTCACGATGCCCCTGTGGGAGGGTGCGCCCCGCCGACACGGAGCAGTTTCGACTCACCGACGCCGGCTCACGACGTGGCTGCCTGACGGCAAGCGAATCATCTCGGTTTCAGATGAAACGGGTGAGGAGTCTCTTGTCATCGAGAATGCCGACGGCTCCGGAGAACCCCTGCTGATCGAAAGAGATTTCGGGAGAATCCGCTCGGTCGACGTCGCACCGGCTGGTGTCTCCAGGGTGGCGCTTACGAATCACCGCCACGAAGTGCTGCTGGTTGACCTGACCAGAAAGTCTCGTCGGGTCATTCATCGCAGCCCGCACTTCTGGATCCGGGGCACCTCCTGGTCTCCTGACGGGCGGTGGCTGGCATTTTCGGCCGCCACGACCCGGCTCACTTCAACCATCCATCTCTACGACACTTCCAGCCGGCGACTGCACCAGATCGGGCCGGCCCGGTTCCGGGACGTTTCGCCCAGTTTCGATCCGACGGGCCGCTTCCTGGCCTTTCTCTCCGGCCGGGTCTTTGATCCGGTGCCCGACGGCCACTTCCACGACCACGGATTCCCGCGGGCTTTGGTTCCGATGGTGATACCGCTCGGCGACGATGCCTTCTCGCCCTTCGCTATTGAGAATCGATCGCCGCGTCCTCCCGGCGGCGGAAACGGAGAGTCACCTGAAGGCGACAGCGTCGAATTCGATCCGACGGCCCTGGCGGATAGGGCCCAGGTCGTGCCGGTGCCACCCGCCCCGATCAGCCAGCTGGCGTTCGGGTCGGGGCGCCTGTTCTTCGTCACTCACCCGTTGACGGGATCGCGACCCGTGTCATGGGGACCGAAAGAAGTCCCGAAGGGAACGCTTTCGGCGTGGGACTTCGGCTCGGACAAGGTTGAACAGATCGCCGAGGGCGTGACGGGTATCACAGTGTCTGATGACGGGAAGGTGATCGCCATCCTTGCTGGTCGCAAACTGCGGGTTGTGTCCGTCGGTTGGAAGGAAGACAAACCGGCGAAAGACGGGTCGGGACGGGAGTCAGGGTGGGTCGACCTCGAACGCGTCCGCATCGAGGTTCGTCAGACCGAGGAATGGCGGCAGATGTATTCGGAAGCCTGGAGACTGCAGCGCGACCTGTACTGGTTCGAGTCGATGGGCGGGGTGGACTGGATAGGGGTGCACGACCGATATGCGGGTTTGGTCGACCGCCTGGGTTCCCGGTCTGAGTTCTCGGATCTGTTGTGGGAGATGCAGGGGGAGTTGGGGACGAGTCATGCCTATGAGATGGGCGGCTCTTATCGTCCCGAACCGAAAACGACTTTGGGGCGCCTCGGTGTAGATCTGGAGTGGAGCAGGGGTGCGTGGCGGGTGGTACGGGTTCCCGCGGGGGACAACTGGGACAGGTCCGCAGCTTCGCCGCTTGCCACGCCCGGCGTGGCAGCCAGGCCGGGCGATCGAGTCCTGGAGATCAACGGTGTCGAACTAGACCGCGGGACCGACCCTGGCTCGACGCTTGTGGACCAGGGCGGTCGGCAGGTCTCGGTAACCCTTGCTCGGGGCCGTTCCGCCCCGCGAACCGTGGCAGTTCGGACTCTCGAGGACGAGACGATGCTCCGCTATCGGGACTGGGTTGAGACGAATCGAGCCCACGTCCACGAGACGTCGGATGGTCGGGCGGGTTACCTGCACATTCCGGACATGATGGGTTGGGGCTTCAGCGAGTTCAACCGTTCTTGGCTCTCGGAGGTCGAGCGCGACGGCCTCGTCGTCGACGTCCGCTTCAACAGGGGTGGCAACGTGAGCCAGTTGCTACTCCAGAGGCTTCTGCGGCGTCGGCTTGGATTCCGGGTCACCCGTTGGACTGAGCCGACCGGTTTTCCAAATGAATCCCCGACCGGGCCGATGGTGGCACTGACCAATGAACTGTCCGGGTCAGACGGTGACATTTTCAGCCACTCATTCAAGCTCCATGGGCTCGGGCCACTGATCGGAACGCGAACGTGGGGCGGGGTAGTGGGGATATGGCCGCAGCAGGCGCTCGTCGATGGAACTGTGACCACCCAGCCCGAGTTCGGAACCTGGTTCCGGGACGTGGGCTACGCGGTCGAGAACTACGGAACCGACCCGGATATAGAGGTCGTGATCACGCCCCAGGACTATGCGGCTGGGCGCGATCCGCAACTCGATCGTGGTATCGCCGAGCTGCTCACCAGAATCGAGCAAGCTAGCCCACTGACACCCGATTTCGGGCCTGAACCGTCGGTCCGCCCGCCGACACTGGACTGATGCCCGTGGGTGCCTAGCTCTTGGCCAGCAGGACATCGTTCCGCTTGGTCCTCTGCGATAGCCTAACTAGTCATAAAGTGTGCGATATTAAGTAGTCAAGAGGTGCCTTGATTGGGTCGAAGACCTCTAGATGGGCACAAGGGCGAGAACAACAATTTTGATGCTGGCTACGGTCATGCTGGCGACGTTGATGCCCGTGGCGGCATCGGCCTCGGTCGAACCCGCTTCTGCCGAGAGTGAGTTCGTCAACCTGATCAACCAGGAGCGAACGAGCAGGGGTCTGACGCCTCTCGCCATTCACGCCGACCTCGTGGCTGGGGCGCGTAAGCAGGCCGCGTCCATCCGCGATGCCGGACGCCTGTTCCACAATGCGAATCTTGGATCTGTCACGACCGGGTGGACGAAGTTGGGTGAGAACGTCGGATACGGCGGCACCGTCTCCGGACTGCACGCCGCATTCATGAACTCCCCGAGCCACCGGGCGAACGTGCTCGACCCCGTCTACACCAACGTCGGTGTCGGCGTTGTAGTGGAAGGCTCGACTATCTGGGTCGCGGAGGTCTTCATGCAGTCCACGGCTACCGTCGCCAAGGTCTCCTACCAGTGGCCCTTCCGTGACATCGCCGGGCTGTCATATGCCGGTGACATTGTCACGCTCTCCGAGGCAGGAATCACCTCGGGTTGTGGCAACGACCGATTCTGTCCGTTCGGATACGTGTCCCGCGCCGAGATGGGTAGCTTCCTCCAGCGGTCATTAGGACTCAAGCCAATGACCGCCAACTTCTTCTCCGATATCTCCTCTTCGGTCCATCGTTCGGCGATCAATGCGATCGCCAACGCCAACATCACGACCGGTTGTGGCGGAGGGCGCTATTGCCCATCCACGACGGTCTCCCGCGGCGAGATGGCGACCTTCCTGGTGCGAGCACTCAGCTTGCCAAAGGCAACCAAGGACTACTTCTGGGACGACAACGGCTCCCCACATGAGGCGTCGATCAACGCCATCGCCCAGGCCGGCATCACGACCGGGTGTGGCAGTGGCAGGTTCTGTCCGTGGGGTGGCCTTACACGAGGCGAGATGGCATCTTTCCTCGTCCGCGGCTTCAAGCTCTGATCGGCAGCCGTCAGCCTGAGGCGATTCGTTCTGCGATGACGTCGCCTATCTCGGTGGTGGACATGCCCATGTCCGGGCCCCCCATGGTCTTTAAGTCCCTCAGGACACTCGCGGCGGCTGATTCGACTGCAGTAGCAGCCTCGGTCTCGCCGAGATGATCGAGACACATCGCCGCTGACAGGACGGCTGCCACAGGGTTTGCCCATCCGCGACCGGCAATGTCAGGAGCGGAGCCGTGTACAGGTTCGAACATCGACGGCATTGAACGGGTCGGGTCCAGATTGCCTGACGCCGCCAGTCCTAGTCCGCCCTGAACCGCCGCACCCAGATCCGTGACGATGTCTCCGAAAAGATTGTCGGTGACCATGACGTCGAAGCGTTCCGGCGTGTTGACCATGTAGAGACAGGCTGCGTCTACATGGACATAGTCGAGAGTCACATCGGGGTAGTCGGCGTGAACCTCCTGGGCGGTCCGCCACCAAAGGTCCCCGGCGAAGGTCAACACGTTTGTCTTGTGAGCGACGGTCAGGTGTCGTCGTCTTACCTGGGCCCGCTCGAAGGCGTCGCGAATTACTCGTTCCACCCCCCGCCTGGTGTTGATCGACTCCTGGGTTGCCACCTCGTCTGCGGTGCCCTTCTTGAATACTCCACCCATTCCCGTGTAGAGGCCTTCGGTGTTCTCCCTCACGACCACCATGTCGCAGCGTTCGGGTGTGAGGCCAGCGATTGGCGTCGGCACGCCTTCGTACAGTTTGATCGGTCGCAGATTGACGTACTGGTCGAAGTCGAAGCGCAGCTTGAGCAGCAGTCCCCGTTCGAGCACCCCCGGAGGAACGTCCGGCGTGCCGACGGCGCCGAGGAGTATGGCGTCGTGTGCCGCCAGTTCGTCCTGGACCGACGGGGGGAGCACCTCCCCGGTCGCCAGGTAACGGCCCCCGCCCAAGTCGTAGGGGGTGAAGGAGGTCTCGAATCCGAAGCGGGCGGCGGCGGCACTGACTGCCTTGACCGCTTCAGCGGTCACTTCGACTCCGACACCGTCTCCGGGGATCGTGGCGATCCGATAAGTCGCCATCGTCAGGCGGTCGCTTTGTTGAGAGCTTCGACGAACGCTTCTGCCGAACCCTCGACCACGTCGGTGTTGATCGACCGTCCGGCGTAGGTGTTCTCATCGACCCGCACCACTACGTTGACCTCGGCCATCGCATCAGCCCCGGAAGTGACCGGCACCACCCGGTAGTCCATGAGCCGCGCATCGACCTGAAAGCCCTGCTTGATGGCCGCGAACGCTGCGTGGACCATGCCGTCGCCTTGACCGGTGAACTTCAACTCCTGGCCGTCGACAATCAAGGTGACCGTGGCTTCGGGTGTCACGTCGTGGCCGCCAGAAACATGCAGTCCACCCATCACTACGTTGCCTGCCACTGCGACCGACTCCTCGTCGACGATGGCACGGACCTCGTCCTCGCCGATCTGGACCTTGCGATCCGCCATGTGCTTGAACTTCGCGAAGGCCCTCGCGAAAGCGTCTTCTTCCAAGACGATTCCGAGCTTTGTCAGTGCGTCTGCAAAGCCTGCCCGTCCCGAGTGCTTTCCCAAGATGATCTGGGCAGCCTGCTGGCCCACGGCTGCGGCGTCCATGATCTCGTAGGTGGTGCGGTCTCGCAGTACTCCGTGCTGGTGGATCCCTGACTCGTGGGCAAAAGCGTTGCGCCCTACAACAGCCTTGTTGAACTGAACCGGGTAGCCGGTCAGGCGCGAAACGAGGCGGGACGTCTCGAACAGTTCCCGCGTGTCGGCTCCGATCTCGACGCCGTAGACATCCTGGCGGGTCTTGACCGCCATGATGATCTCTTCGATCGAAGTGTTTCCTGCGCGTTCACCTATGCCGTTGATAGCACCTTCGATCTGGCGGGCTCCGGCCGAAATCGCTGAGAGGGAGTTGGCGACCGCCAGACCCAGGTCGTTGTGGCAGTGAACGGACACGATGACGTCGTCCCTGTCGCCTTTGACTTCGCGGAACACGTTCTTCATCAGGTCGACGAAGTCCGATGGGGTCGCAAACCCGACGGTGTCAGGGATGTTGATGGTGGTGGCTCCGGCAACGACTGCCGCCTTGCAAACGTCGATCAGGAATTGGTAGTCGGTCCGGGTCGCATCCTGCGGGCTGAACTCGACGTTGTCGGTGTATCGCCTCGCCCTCCTGACTCCTTCGACCGATGCGTCGAACACCTCCTGAGGTGTCATTCGCAACATCTTCTCCATATGGATGTTCGACGTCGACATGAAGACATGGACGCGGAACTCGTCGGCTGCCTTGAGAGCGTCGTGGGCCCGGTCAATGTCGTCCGGATGGGCACGGGCCAGAGAGGCGATGACTGGGCCTTTCACCTCGTTGGCGATCCGGCTCACAGCGTCGAAATCGCCGGGGGAGGAGGCGGCGAAACCAGCCTCCAATACGTCTACCTTTAGCTTCGCCAGTTGATGGGCGATCGATACTTTTTCGCCCGGGGTCAGTGCGATGCCGGGCGCCTGTTCGCCGTCTCGCAAAGTCGTATCGAAAATGATCAGTCGGTCGTCGGACATGTG
Source organism: Acidimicrobiia bacterium (assembly GCA_041744795.1). GTDB lineage: Bacteria > Actinomycetota > Acidimicrobiia > Spongiisociales > ZC4RG35 > DATHWB01. Next base: position 30,646 of record JBGTKD010000060.1, on the reverse strand, counting down.
ATGCTCCTTTGTCCCGTCGGATGACGGTTGTGTGAAGTTGGGAATCGGTGTGCCGTTGCCGGGTCGGAACGCGTGGCGTCCCGCCCGGCTAGCGAAGCTTGAGCAATCCCCAGTGATGGCCGACGCCGTAACGAATCACGGAGCTTCCTTGGTCTCCATGAAGCTCATCAGTCCGCGTAGTTCTTTGCCGACTGACTCGATCTGATGGTTGCGGTTCTGGTCGCGCTGTTCGTACAGGAAGGGCGCGCCTTCCCGTGCCTGAGCGAGCCACTCGGTGGCGAAGGCACCGGACTGGATCTCGTTGAGAACCTTCTTCATCTCTGCCCGAGTTTCGTCGGTGACGATGCGTGGGCCGCGGGTGTAGTCGCCGTATTCGGCGGTGTCCGAGATCGAGTAGCGCATGTATGAGAGACCGCCTTCGTAAAGGAGGTCCACGATGAGCTTGAGTTCGTGGAGGGTCTCGAAGTAGGCAGACTCAGGCTGATATCCGGCCTCGACGAGGGTCTCGAAACCGGCCTTGATCAACTCAGAAACGCCGCCGCACAGGACAACCTGCTCACCGAAGAGATCGGTCTCGGTCTCTTCCTTGAACGTCGTTTCCAGCACTCCCGCCCGGGCGCTGCCAATTCCCCAGGCGTAAGACAGGCCCAGATCGTGAGCGGTGCCGGTGTGATCCTGGTGCACCGCGATCAGCGCCGGAACTCCAGAACCCTGGGTGTAGGTGCGGCGCACCAGATGCCCTGGACCCTTGGGAGCGACCATGAGGACATCGACGCCGTCCGGCGGAGCGATCGCTGCGAAGTGGATGTTGAAGCCGTGGGCGAACATCAGGGCGTCGCCTTCGTCGAGATGTGGGGCGACTTCTTCGTCGTAGATGCCGGCCATGTGCTGGTCGGGGACGAGGAGCATGATCACGTTCGCCCAGGCTGCTGCTTCTGACGGGGTCTTGACCGTCAGCCCAGCCGTCTCGGCCTCGGACCTGCTCGAAGATCCTTCTCGCAGTCCAACGACGACTTCGACGCCAGACTCCTTGAGATTGTTGGCGTGGGCGTGGCCCTGAGAGCCGAAGCCGATGATGGCCACCCTCTTGGATTTGATCAGCGACTGGTCGGTGTCGCCTTCGTAATAGATCGTTGCCGGCATGGTTGTTGTCGTTCCCCTCCGCTCAGTTCACTGCTCGCAGGCGGCCCTGCGGTTTGCCCTTTTGGTCCCGCGCCAGGGCTATGCGGCCCGACTTGACGAGGTCTATGACACCGTAGGGCCTTACGAGATCCAGGAAGTCGTTGATCTTCACAGGCTCACCCGACACCTGGAAACACACGCTGGTGTGGCCGACGTCGACCGCCACCGCCTTGAAGATCGCCGCGATCTCGAGCACCTCGGACCTTTTGCCCGGCGGAGTCGAGACTCGCACCATCATCACTTCTCGCTCAATCGCCTGGGAGGCGTCGAGTTCGGTGATCTTGACGACGTTGATCAGTTTGTGGAGTTGTTTCTTCACCTGTTCCAGTTCGGGCGCTTCGACGACGATCGTCATCTTCGACATTCCGTCCTCATGCGACGGTCCGACTGCCAACGAGTGGATGTTGAACCCACGGCGGGCGAGCAGCGACGAGACGCGTGCCAGGACACCGGGCTTGTCCTCGACGAGGACCGAGAGTGTGTGATTCATGCTCGCTCCTCCTTTCAGGGAAGGTCCGAGGGCCTCATGACGATCTTTTCGCCTGGCCCGACTATGACTTCGTCGTTGCTTCCGCCGGCTGGAACCATCGGAAACACCATCTCTTCGGGGTCGACGACAAAGTCGATTACTACGGGTGCGTCGTTGATTGACAGCGATTTCTCGATGATCGGAGCCACCTCGTCCGGGGTCTCAGCACGCAGGCCGACGCATCCCATGGCTTCGGCCAGCTTGACGTAGTCCACCTTGTTTCCGAGTTGGGAGCCCGAGAATCTGCTCTCATAGAAGAGGCGTTGCCACTGAGTGACCATGCCATGTACTCCGTTGTTCATGATGGCGATCTTCACCGGAATGCCATCGGTGGCGGCGGTGATCAGTTCCTGGCTCGTCATCTGGAAACAGCCGTCCCCGTCGATGGCATAGACGAGGTCATCGGGCTTTCCTGCCTTGGCTCCAATAGCGGCGGGAACCGCAAAGCCCATAGTCCCCAGACCTCCGGAGTTGATCCAACGGCGCGGGTCTTCGAACTTCCAGAACTGGCTTGCCCACATCTGATGTTGGCCCACTCCTGACACGACGATGGCATCGCCGCCGGTGATCCGGTGTAGTTCTTCGACCACATATTGCGGCTTTATCGGGCCGTCAGGTTGCTGGTCGTAGGCCAGAGGATGCTTGCGCTGCCAACCCTGGATGGTTTCCTGCCACGCGGTGCGGTCAGGCTGATCCCTTCCGCCCCACGCTTCGAGCAGTTGTTCGATCACGCGTCGGGCGTCACCAACGATCGGCACCTCCGGAACCCTGACTTTGCCGATCTCGGCCGGATCGACGTCGATGTGGATGACCTTGGCGTGCGGGGCGAAGAAGGCGGGGTTGCCCGTCACGCGATCGTCGAAACGCACGCCTATCGAGATCAGTAGGTCGGCTTTCTGGATCGCGGTGATGGCTGCGTAGGTCCCGTGCATGCCCGGCATGCCCATCGCTAGGGGGTGCGAATCGGGGAACGCACCTCTACCCATCAGGGTGGTCGTTACCGGAACCCCGGTGCGCTCAGCCAGGGCGAGCAATTCTTTCGAGGCATTCGCCTTAATCACGCCGCCACCGACATAAAGGACCGGCCGCTCGGCAGCTTCGATGAGATCTATGGCCTCACGCACTCTCCGAGGGTGGCCCTCAATGGTGGGCTTGTAGCCGGGCAGGGCAAACTTGACGGGCTCACGCCAATTCGTGGACCGGTTGAGGATGTCTTTAGGGAGATCGATCAGAACAGGTCCAGGGCGACCGGTGCGCGCTATGTGGAAGGCTTCATGAACGATGTCAGGAATGTCATCCGGATTGGTCACGAAGTAGTTGTGCTTCGTGCACGGCATCGTGATTCCGGTGGTGTAGGCCTCCTGGAAGGCATCGTTTCCCACAGCAGATGTGGGCACCTGGCCGGTGATAGCCACCAGCGGCACCGAGTCCATGAGTGCGTCTGCCAGCGGAGTCACGAGATTGGTGGCCCCGGGACCGGATGTGGCGATACACACGCCGACTTCGCCGGTAGCCCAGGCATAGCCCTCCGCCATGTGGCCAGCACCCTGCTCGTGACGGGCGAGGATGTGGCGGATGGAAGAGTCGAGAAGTGGGTCGTAGGCGGGAAGGATGGCGCCGCCGGGCACGCCGAAGGCGACCTTTACCCCTTCATGTTCGAGGGACTGGATGAGTGAGTGGGCTCCGCTGATGGTGGTCATTGATGTGTTTCCTCCAATGGGGCCCGAACGGTTGGTGTGCCATTCGGGTAATGAAAAACCCCCCCGGGTTTCGGGAGGGCATCAGTGCGCACACGCCTGGGTATGTGGCGTGCGCGCTACGGAAGTACGAGAATCGTCGTGAACATGTGCGGGCGAGTATGCACCGGTGCCGCGCGTGCGTCAATACGACACGGGATCTAGGGGTTGGCGCCGACCGAGGACAAGCTCTCTAAGTCGTGATGGGGGTCGGGCGAAACCCGGACAGGCTGATAGCCACTTCTCGCGGTCATTCGCTGGGTGGCAATCGCTTTGCCTCGATCCCTCGCTGAGAGATCAGGCCGACTGGAGTTGCGCTCTCCACGACGACCTCGAACTCCGACGTTCGCGCATCCGACAACCGATAGGCCACCAATGACGTCGGGGTCACTGGCCGGGCGTCCAATCCGAGACCACATCCGGTGCGGATGTCAGCGGGGAGGACTCCGACGTTCTGTCCTTCTCGCCAGATGGATACGAAGTAGCCGACCTTCTCACGGCCCTCGCATCGGGTGAAGACGTCCAACGACTCGTCGATGTAGTGCGAGGGGCGTGCGCCGAGAACCGTCACTGCGATCGGATTCACCTCTGCAACCAGCGCCTGCCATGTCCGCACGACGCCTGCCTCCCGCGCCTCGCGGTTCGCCAGTGAGTCGGCGAGCGGCCCGGTGTCGCCGACGAGCGCTGCGTCCATGATCGCCTGGGTTTTCTCGACTGTTCGAGCTGCATCCATCGCCTGCGGCTCATCTGGCATCAAGAGCCAGTCGATGGCTTCCTGATTCGAGGGAACCAGTCGAACGGCTCCCGAATCTGTCGTGGCCGTGATTTTGCCTCCACCGGGAAGGACGAATTCGCCTTCGGGCATCTCCAAGAGAGGGGGCGGTTGTGTCGGGATCGTTGGTGGCATCGCAACTTCGCCGGACGCGAGAATGGATTCCAGGTGCGCTTCGATCTTGCTCACGAGGACCTCACCGTCGTGGTCGGTGTTGCACAGCACCACCAGGACCAGGTCATCGTTTGGCCACCGCTTGAAAAGAGCACTGCTCCCGTGGCTGCTGGCCCCGCTGTGCTGGAGGCACCGCCCCCGCGCAGTTTCCACGACCTCCCAACCGTACGCGTAATCACGCAGATCCGGCGTATACATCCTGGCCTTGGCCGCTTCGGAAAGGATTCTGTCACCTGACAGCGCAACATGCCACCGATGCATGTCGCCGGTCGACGACAACATGTCGCCGTTTCCCATGAGGTGCCAGGAGGGATAGGGCTTGTCGAGAGGCGTCCCGAAGTCTCCTTGCACGCTGTACCAGTGCGCTACGTTCATCGCCGACCAGTCGGGAAGTCTGTAGCCGGTGCTGTGCATTCCAGCGGGGATGAAGAGTTCGTCTCGCAGGTGCTCCTCGTAGGACCGGCCTGTGACCTGTTCGATGACGGCCGCCAGCAGCGTGTATCCAGCGTTTGAGTATGCGAAGTCACTACCTGGCGGGAACCTCAACAGCGACTGCAGGATCTGAACGACTGTCTCATCCCGTCCCGCCATCTCGTAATCCTCGCCGGTGTAGTTGAGCAGCCCCGCCGTGTGGGTGAGCACGTGGTGCAGCGTGACGCCTTCCTTGTTCCCGGGAACATCGGCGAAGAACTCGGTGATCGGATCACTGGTGCGCAGGTGGCCCTGCATCTCCAGTTTCATGATGGCGGCGGCCGTGAACTGTTTTGTGATCGACCCGAGACTGAGAATCGTGTCTCTAGTGTTTGGAATGCGCCCGGCCCGGTCGGCTAGGCCGTAACCCCGATTGAGAACAATCGTGCCTCGGTCGGCTACCAGGACCGCTCCTGAGAAACCGAACGGTGCGATGCGGCTCAGGTAAGTGTTGATCCGTTCTCCGAGCACACCCTCGACGATCTCACTCATGAGGCGCCCTCTCTCCGCGCAGTTTTCCTCCAGCTGGTGGAGAGGCTGAGGGCTGACGTCCATCTGCTCTCCTCCAGCCGCAGCTCGGGTAGTGGCGCATTCGAGCAAACGTAAGGTTCTGTGCCTCGATGTGTCCGGGTTTCGCCCGACCCCTAGCACGACCTAACGAGCCTGTCCGGGCCAGCGCGAGCTGTATCCAGTCAACATGACACGGGTCTAGGGGGTCGGCGATGTTGTTCATTGGTCGAAACCTCGGGCGATCATGCCCAGCCAGGTGGCTGCGCTTAGACACGCGGTGTTCATCGCTTCATTCAGGGTATTGGTCGCTGGGTCGTATTCGGGGCTCCGCTGGTAGCCGACGCGGGTCGTGAGGTAGTTGGCTCGTGCTGTTTCGAAATCTGCCGGTGCGAATCGGTTCATATGTCGGACGGCGAGCAGTCGCACTTCGGTGAGCGCGGCAAGACCGCGAGCCGACACAGGAAGAGGGGTAGGAGATGCCTCGAGCATTTCGCTGATCTGTCGTGCAAGATCTTCTCTGTCAAAGTTGTCGGTGTGCGGTGCGAATTCGGCAGCGAGTTCGACGAATCGGTTTCGAAGTGGCGGGTCGATTTCGGGACCGGTGATTTGCTCGGCAAGGGTTCTGGCCGCGCGCCGTGTCCGTAGCGCCGAGGCAGATCCGGTGGCGTTGGCCCAGGTGCGCATGGCTGTCATCGCCTGCGGTGTCTCCACATCGTCGCCGAAATGCAGCCAAATCCCGACGGGAATGTTGGCTAGGACAACCAGACGCTCGGTCTGCTGGCGGAGTCGGCATATCCGAAGTAGCAGTTGGGCCTGGCTTTCATCCCAGGTCCGGGAGACACCTTTACGATGCCCACGACCCGTCCGATCGGCCTGAGCGACGAGGCCGTGCTCGACCCAGGTCGTGAACGTCCTCGCGGTGAGATCCACGCACCCATGCTTGTGCGCGAACCGCACCATCTCCTTAGGCGAACGCTGAACCCCTTCCACAGCGCTCAATTTAAACCGCTTGGCCTCCGGGAGGATCGGGAGGGAGCCCTTCCGGCCACCGACCGAGCGCCGTGACGAACGCATCCTGAACACACTCCTCGGCCAAGGACACATCGCCGAAGAGGCGAGTGAGGGTCGCCACCGCTTTACCGAACTGCATCCGGAAGACAAGTTCGATTTCGGTGGTGGCGACCATCTAATCAGCCCTGCTGAAAAGGGCGCACCTCGACCGGTGCCCGACAAGCAACCGATGCCTGTTTCGCCCAGTCAAATGCGTCGTCGAGGTCGCCGCACTCCAGGATCCAGAATCCGCCCAGTTGCTCCTTGGCCTCGGGGAATGGTCCGTCGGTGATGAGATATTCACCATCCGATTCACGTACCACGGTTGCGGTTTGCGCCTCTTCCAGTCCGCCGGCAAAGACCCAGGCGCCCTTGTCCATCATTATCTGGTTCAGCGCGTCGACGGCGGCAAACGCTTCCTGCTGCTCGTCGGCCGGCGTCGCACCGACACCTTCGACGTAGTGCACGGACAGCCGATACTGAGTCCATGAGATTCTCCTCTCTCGGGGCTGACCGTGTGTCGGCCATCTACTCCTGTACGAATGGTCAAACCCAAAATCGACATCGCAGCGCCAATTCCCGAACTTACGCACTTACCAGTCGGTCGACTCGGTTTACCACTCGAACGCGGCCTTTCGTGTTGTGGTTCGCTGGGGCCGGCCCGCCCTCCAGACGACCGGACCTATCTGAAGACGGCGGGTCGGGCTCGATGGTGCTCGTACGATTGAACGATGCCCTTCCGCTACGAACTAACGACCCAGTCCGGGCGGGTAAAAGATGGCGCGTCACCGGTCCCGGCGTCGAATTCGGAGGAGTGGGGCGTCGCGGCTACTTGACTCTCCCGCCAATCGAGATCTACGACGCCCACAGTGTCGTGACAGCCTTCTTCGGAGGGAACCGTCGGATTGCCCCGACCCGCCACGTCTTGACGAGCCCAGATGGAAGGCTGCTCGCTACGTTCGGCACCCGTCCGATGGGTCGCGTCGTCGACAGACGCCGGACGATTGTGACCGATGACGACGGAGACGAACTCTGCACGCTTGTGCCTTTCGAGGCCGAGGTCTCCGGGATCCGAGACACTGTCCCAGCAGCCTCACCGGTGGTTACATGCTTACCCGCAGAGGCGCGGCGATCGGCCGTGTCGGGGCCTTTCGAACTCACACTGGAAGTCGTATCGCGGGCCGGGCACTCGACCTGGCCCGTCAGGCCGTGCAACGGGCCAGGAACGGTGGATCGGAACATGTCAGCGGCGCCTTAGATTCCGAAGTCCAACTCGACTCGCTGTTGGCAGTTGCCGTGCTGCTCTGCAAGCGGTGGGTCCTAGACCCGTCACGAGTCTCCGAGTCCTGAGCGATGCCCGTCCCTGTATTCGATCGGCTCCTCGACATGGCCTTGTTCGGCTCGTTCGGGCGCGGGGCGGGGTGCCTCGGTAGTCTCGCCTGGTCCCATGACGCCGTCCCAACCGGCGAGAGAGCGATCAGCACCAATCGGTCGGGGCCTGGCCGATCGAGTGAATCTGCTCTGAGCCCTCCAGGTGAGCGAAAGGGCTCAAACGATGTTAGGCAACGAGCCTTCCACGCTTGTGAACAGGTTCCCCTCGCTGACGAGTGGGAGGGGACTGTTCGGCGAGCGAAGTTACGCTGTCTCCGTGGCGGGAAATCGTGAAGCTGCGCTAGTGGAGATCGAGGACTCAGCCGTTCTCGCAGCTCGGGTTGGGCTGGGCCTTGATGCCAGGCGCTTGGTGGCTGACCAGTGAGCGAGAATCTGCATGAACTCGTGTTGCTTGCGCTGGGGTTGGCCGCCCTCGGAGTAGTCGGCCTACCCCACATTCTTCGCAAGCTTCCGCTCTCCTATCCCATCGTCCTCGTCGCCGGCGGCGCATTGGTGTTCTCGCTTCCGATGGGGCTACCGACGCCCGACCCGATCGAATATTCCCGCCTCACCGAGGTTCTGACCGAGATCGGCGTGATTACCGCCCTCATGGGGGCTGGTCTTGCGATCAACCGTGTTCCGGGCTGGAGGTCCTGGAGCACCACTGTCCGTCTCCTGGTCGTCACTATGCCTATGACCATCGCAGCTATCGCCGGACTCGGATGGTGGGTTCTGGGTATGACACCTGGCGCGGCGATCCTGCTCGGCGCGGTGTTGGCGCCAACCGATCCGGTGTTGGCCAGCGACGTGCAGGTCCCCGGACCTAACCAAGACGGGGACGATGACGAGGTTCGGTTCGCGCTGACGTCCGAGGCAGGACTCAACGACGGGTTGGCGTTTCCGTTCACCAACCTGGCGGTTCTTGTCGCTGTTCACGGGATTTCGCCGTCCGGCTGGTTGTCCGAGTTCCTGCTCATTGAGGTCGGCTACAAGGTCGTGGTTGGGGTGCTTGGAGGCTTTGTGGTAGGTCGGCTGCTGGCGTGGGTGATCTTCGCTCGCCATTCGCCTCTCACCCGCGTGGGCGACGGAATGGCGGCATTGGCAGCCACACTGATCGCATACGCCGGGACCGAGATGATCGGGGGCTACGGATTCCTGGCGGTGTTCGTCGGCGCGGTGGTAATCCGGAACCAGGAACGCAAGCATTCGTACCTGGAGGTCATGCACCAGTTCTCGGACCAAATCGAGCGGCTGCTGAGCGCGATCATCCTCGTCCTGTTTGGCGGCGCGCTCGTGAGTGGCGTGCTCGGGCACCTTAATTGGCGTGGGGTGTTGGTGGCCGTGGCGATAGTTCTTGTGGTGCGGCCTTTCGCCGGTCTCGCCGGTCTCGCCCGGACCCCGATCGCTGACGCAGAGCGGGGCGTGATCGCCTTCTTCGGCATTCGCGGAGTCGGGTCGTTCTACTACCTCGCGTACGCCTCCAACCAGGTCGAGTTCCTGCAAGTCGAACAGGTCTGGGCGGTCACCGCCCTGGTCGTCGCGATCTCCATCGTGATACACGGTGTCACGGCGACAGCGGTCATGGAGCGCATCGACCGACGGTCGCAAGCTACCGACTGAGCCTCCAACCCGTTCTGTCATGCAGAACGGTTCATTTTTGAACCGCTGCCACGCTCAAAAACGGTTTTTGGCGGGGTCGTAACGTTGGCGTAGCGGGATGCTGCGATGATCAGTGGACAGTCACGCCGACGGACCAGGAGAACACCGCCCAGTGAAGCCAAATGCGCCCGCCGTCCGTCGGCCACGATCGGTCTGGGTGTTGGCTTCGATATACATCGTGGGCGCAGGAGCCTTCGTCGCCCTGTCCCAAATCGATGGCGTGTCTTTTGACCCGGCCGGCACACTCGTGTTTGGTCTCGCCTCTCTCCTGTTCACTGCTCTGGGCTGCCTGATTCTCGTTCGGGTGCCTGGCAATCGGATTGGCTGGGTGATCTCGTTCGCCGGGCTGACGCTCGCCGCCTCCGCGATCGCCGGACAGCTCTCCGAACTCGGTGTGACTGTCGTGCTCGGTGTTGGCAGCGCGCTGTGGATGTCGACCTTCGCTTTGCTGGGGTTCCTGATGCTTTGGTTCCCGACTGGTCGGACTCCTACCCGAAGATGGCTTTGGGCCGAGTGGCTGGGCTACCTGATGCTGTGTGCCTCGATTTTTCTCTCGCTCTTCTCCGAGAGGTTCTGCACGTATGCCGACGCAGGGCAATGTCTTACGTTCGTCGAGAACCCGATCGGCATCACCGGCCTGCCTGACCTCGAGTATGGAGCGCCCACGGTTTTTGGCATCTTCTTGCTGTTTGTTGCGGTTTCTGCCGTTTCGCTGATTGTGAGGTTCGTGCGTTCGGGCGGTGTCGAGCGTCTCCAACTGAAGTGGTTCACGTATTCGGTGGCGATGCTCGTCGGCTGGATAGTTGTCGAGTCACTCGCCGAAATGGCTGGGTTCGCGTATGGCGACAGTCTGGCGGCCGGGGTCGTATTCGGATTGCTGTACCTCGGGGTGCCGGTGTCTGCGGTGGTCGCCGTTCTCCGTTACCGGCTCTATTCCATTGACCGGATCATTTCCCGCACCCTGGCCTACGCCGTTGTTGTTGGGCTGCTTGGTGCGATCTATCTCGGGACGGTCACAGTCCTTGCTCAGACTTTGCCGGTCCAGTCGGACCTAGCTGTTGTGGGCGCCACACTGGCGGTAGTGGCCCTTTTCGCTCCCTTTCGGAGATGGGTGCAATCGGCGGTCGATCGCCGGTTCAACAGGACCAGATACATAGCGGATCAGGAGATGGCCGCATTTGCCCACCGGGTGCGGGACACGACTGATCTGGTGGTGATCGAGGGGGACGTGAGGTCGGTGGTCGAGCGGACGATGCAGCCTGTTGCCACCGGCATCTGGTTTGGCGGTCAGTCCGACGGGGACTAACCCTCCAACCCGTTCTGTGATGCAGAACGGTTCATTTTTGAACCGCTGCCACGCTCAAAACGGGTTTTTGGTGGCGTCGTTGCGGTAGGGGCGGGGGTTGGCGACAATCCGGGGATGTTGGACGGAGTTCATGACCTGCGCGATAGCCTCCTCGATCCGGCATATGCCGCCGCCCATCGTGCCCTTGTGCGTCTCGAAAGCGACGAGGTACCCGCCCATCTCCGCTTGATTAGGGCGGCTTCCAAGAAGAAATCGCTTCCGCCACCGTTCCGTGCCGGTCTCGCCCGAGCGCTCGACGAAGAGTGGCTGCGGACGTTGGCCGCGGCGGAACTGAAGGAAGGCGACAGCCCGTCGGACCGTGTGTCACGGCTCTTCCTTACCCGTCCCGAAGGCTGGGATGAAGAAATCGATCAGATCGTGGCGTCCGACACCGAGCGGTCCCGACGGCACGAGTCCGAGTCGCTCAAGGTCGAGAATCTGCGGATCGGTCGGCTGCTCGAAGACCTAAGTGAGCGGCTCCGCACCAGCGAAGAGAGGCTCAGGACCGTCGAACGCGAATCGGCTGGCGATGAACGCCTGGATACGTTGCGCCGCAGGGTCGAGACCGAGATTCGGGCACGAGCGGAGGCCGAGCGGACGGTGACCGAACGCGACGCTGAGATCGAGCGACTCAGATCTGAAGTCGCCGAGGCCGATGAACGGATTGCTGTCCTGCGGGGGAGAGCCAACCGTCCAGCGCGGCCAGAGGCCGGTCAGCGGACGAATCAGAGTTTCGGTAGGGGATCTCCGCTCGAGACTGCCCGGCTGCTCGATGAACTGGTCGAAACGATGCGCCCGCCCATCGCTGGGGAACTCGAGCACTCCGAAAAGACCCTCTTGGCGCTTCCTGCAGGGGTGCGCCCGGATTCCGTCGCAGCGGTCGACTGGATCAAAACGATCGAGCGCCCCGTCCTCCTACTCATCGACGGCCACAACGTTGCCCATGACTTCGCCCCCGATCCCGGCCGCACGGAGCGCGATCGCATTGTCACTGCCACTGCGGGACTGCGACGGTTGGCCGACGGTCCCCTTTCTGCGGTCGTCTTCTTCGACTCATCCCACGCCAACGAGTCCTATCGCAATTTCGGCGTGACCGTGCGCTTCGTCGGCGACGCTGACGACGCCATCGTCGAAGCGGTGGAGGGAGCTGAGATCGACTGCATAGCGATCAGCACCGACAGGCAAGTGCGGGCACGTGCCCAACAGCACGGGGCGTTGACACTGTGGGGCACGGCGTTCTCGGACTGGATCAAACGGCGCTGACCCCCTACGGGCCGGTGAGGACCCATGCCCCTCCTCACCAGCCCGCTCCGACCCCTTGTGGTCTCAGCCTGCCGCGGCCACCGGCGGCTCCGGCTCAGGGGTGACCAGCCGCAGACGGGGAACCAGACCCGCCTCGGAGAGCGCATCCAGCGCTTCGAGTTCGGTGTCACTCATCTCGAGCGGGCCCGAGCCGATGGATAGGAGCACGCCCACGACGCAGTCGTCGCACGCGGTTGTGTCCCGCATCGAGCAAATTTCGCAGTCGATAAGCATCCAGGACCTCCGTCGGAGTCGCCTGCCAGCACCGTACGGAATGGGTGTGACAGAATCGCGACGTGACCGACCTGAGCGACCGGCTGAACGAGGTCGGTGTGGCAGCTGGCCTCGACCGCCTCGGATGGACAACTTCCTATCCGTTTTCCGAGGTGCGGGATTCTCTTGAGGAACGCCTCGTCTCGGGGATATCGGGTCGGCTCGGTTTCACCTACACCGATCCGGTCCGCGCCACGACGCCCGAGCAAACCTGGCCTTGGGCGAAATCGATCGTGGCCGGACTGTGGTCCTACCTACCTGAAGCGGGCTCACCTGCCGACAACCCCTCGATGGGCCGGATCGCTCGCTTCGCAGAACGGGACCACTACCGGGGTCTGCGGGCGGCGATGGAGCAGGTGGCGGCTGTACTCGACGAAGCGGGTTACCGCTCCGAAATGGTGATCGACGACAGTCGGTTGGTTGATCGGGCTGTTGCCCATCGGGCAGGTCTTGGGTGGTGGGGCAAGAACACCATGCTTCTCACTCCGGGCCGAGGGCCATGGTTTCTCATCGGATGTGTCATCACCGACGCCGAGTTTGGCGAGTCAGAGCCGATGCGCAGGGACTGTGGAACGTGTGAGGCATGTCTGCCAGCCTGTCCGACCGGTGCTCTCGTCGCTCCCGGGGTACTCGATGCGCGCCGATGTCTGGCGGCCATCCTGCAGGCACCAGGGTCGATACCCCATGAGTTCCGGGAGGCGGTGGGGGACAGGGTTTACGGCTGTGACGACTGCATCGAGGCATGTCCACCCGGGTCGCGTTTGCTGGAGAGCGCTACCGATCACCGAGGATCGGTCGACCTGGTGGAACTTCTCACCCTCGGCGATCAGGAGCTGCTCGCACGCCACGGCCACTTCTATATGCCGTCCGCCGATCCCCGCTATCTACGCCGCAACGCCCTAGTTGCTCTAGGCAACATCGGCGGTCCGGAGCACTTCAGCTTGCTGGCTGGCTACCTGCTTCATCCCGACCCCATGCTCGTCGAACACGCCAGGTGGGCGATTCGGTCGCTCGGCGGCCCTACCGCCGAGCGGATACTCGAACTCGATCAAGCCCGACCAAGCGGGAAATAGGCGAGTTCGCAGTAGTCCGACACCATCCGATGGGCTGAAAACTCGATGAGGGACGACACCACGGATTCCTTCATGTACTCCACCCAAGCCTCGGACACACCCGAGGGGTCTTGGTCGTAGTAGAGCGGAGCGATCTCCTCGCCAAGTATCCGATAGAACTCTTCGGAGTCGTGATGGTCGGCTGCCTCCCAGTCATCACTGGCCTCATCCGACCCGTAGACCCAACCGTTCTTGCCGTTGTAGCCCTCGAGCCACCATCCGTCGAGAACCGAGAAGTTGAGCGTGCCGTTGATGGCTGCCTTCATTCCCGAGGTGCCGCTTGCCTCCATGGGGGGCCGAGGATTGTTCACCCAGACGTCGACGCCTTGGACCATGAAGCGAGCGATGCGGGCGTCGTAGTCCTCGAGCATGAAGACGTGGCCTTTGAAGTCCTCGGACTTGGAGATCTCGGTGATCTCACGGATGAATTCCTGTCCGTACTGGTCGGCCGGGTGGGCCTTGCCCGCGAACACGATCTGGACAGAGCGCTGGGGGTCAGTGAGCAGTCCGTGCAGTCGTTCCCGATCACGAAATATCAGGGTGGCTCGCTTGTAGGTGGCGAACCGTCTGGCGAACCCGAGGGTGAGTCGATCGGTGGGGAGCATCGTCGCAACCGCCGCCAGTTCGTCCGGTGAACCTCCGTGACGTGCAAGTTGACGCCGGATCCGGCCGCGCGCGAAGCGAGCAAAGATCTCCTTGCGGCGCATGTGCGCTTCCCAGACGGCTGCGGTTTCCAGGAGGCGCCCCTGTTGAATCAGCTTGGGGTCTTCCAGCAGTTTCGTAGGCCATTTCGAACCGAAGTGTCGTGTCAATATCTGCGCACCGTCCCTCCCGATCCATGAAGGGGTGTGAACGCCGTTCGTCACCGACGCAGCGTCGCCGCCTATCAGGTGCTTCCAATCCTCTGACGCCACCTCACCGTGTCGCTTGGACACTCCGTTGACGATTGATGCGTAGCGGATGGCGAGGGCTCCCAGATCGAATCGGTCGACGCTTTCGCCGTCCGCACTCGCAAGGCGGGTGAGCTCGGTCATGTCGAGGCCAAGCCGCTCAGCCCACGGACCCAGGTATTTGGAGGCGATCGCCGAATCAAACACTTCGTTCCCGGCAGGGACCGGGGTGTGGAGTGTGAACAGCGTGTTGGAACGAATTTTTTCCCGGGCGCTCTCGAGGCTCGCCCCACCTGCCATTTGCTGGGTGGCCCTCTCCAGAACACTCATCGCCGAGTGTCCCTCATTCACGTGCCATACGGCGGGGTCGATGCCGAGTTCCTCCAAAGCGCGGACGCCTCCCACACCCAGCACGAGTTCCTGACAGAACCGCATCTCACGCCCTGACACGTAGAGCTGGTGGGTGATTGGCCGGTCATACACGTTGTTTTCGGGCAGGTCCGTGTCCAGGAGGAGAAGCGGGACGCCGCCTACGTCGAGTTTCCAGACGGCCACGTAGACCTCGCGGCCGGGGAATTCCACAGTGACCTTGAGTTGGCCGCCGCCATTGGACGAAACAGGGCGGACGGGGAGCCTGCGCAGGTCGAGTTCTGGATAGAAGTGCTGCTGGTCGCCGTCCATGTCGACTTCCTGACGGAAGTAACCGCGTCTGAACAACAGCCCGACCGCGATGAGCGGAATGCCCAGATCCGACGCCGACTTGAGGTGATCGCCTGCGAGGATCCCGAGGCCCCCGGAGTAGAACGGAAGCGAATTGTGGACCCCGAACTCGGTGCAGAAGTAGGCGACCGGCCCTGACATGTCCACCTTCTGGCGGTCGAACCACGTCTCGCGACCCGACATATAGGTGTCGAAGGCACGGAGGGCGGTATGGGTGAGATCGTGCACCACCTCAACCTGTTCAATCTGGCGCCAGCGGGTGGGGTCGATCGAGGAGAGCAGGTCGATGGGGTTGTGGTACTGCTCCCAGGAAACCTGGTCGAGGGAAGCCCACAGGTCGCGTCCCTCCGGATGCCACGACCACCACAGGTTGTAGGCAAGGTCGGTGAGCCGGCGCAGGCTGCGCGGGATGGTCAGTTCGGCGTTGGCGAGAGTTGGAATATCAAATGGCACAGACCCGACAAGATAACTGTCCTACCGACCCGGGCCGACACGCTGTGGTTGGCAGGGGGAGGTGGCCGCTTGTCGTACCCTTGGGGGCATGAGCCTCAAGATCCATTCCCAGGACGTGACGGAGGGTCCGGCCAAGGCCGGTGCCCGGGCGATGCTGCGAGCGGTTGGACTCACAGAGGACGACTTCTCAAAACCACAGGTAGGTCTTGTCTCTGCAGGCAACGAGGTCACTCCGTGCAACGTGAGCGGTCCCGAATTAGCGGCGAGCGCTAAAGAGGGCGTGATAGCCAACGGGGGTGTCGGACTCACCTTCGCCACGATTGCCGTGTCCGATGGCATTTCGATGGGCCACGAAGGAATGCGCGCATCGCTCGTTTCGCGCGAAGTGATCGCTGACTCGGTCGAACTGGTCATGCATGCCGAACGCTTCGACGCCATGGTGACGATCGCCGGATGCGACAAGTCCCTGCCCGGGATGCTGATGGCCGCCGCCCGCACCAACCTTCCATCAGTGTTCCTGTACGGCGGGTCTTCGCTCCCCGGCCGCTACCGGGGGCGCGACATCGACATAGTGGACGTGTTCGAAGGAATCGGGGCACTGTCCGAGGGCAGGATCACCGCCGAGGAAATGTTGGAGATCGAACAGAACGCCTGTCCTGGCGCAGGGTCGTGCGCCGGCATGTTCACCGCGAACACGATGGCCTCGGTGGGCGAGGCGATTGGAATGTCCCTCCCCGGGTCGGCGACAGTCCCGGCGGTTGACCCTCGCCTGCGCGAGTTCGCCGTTCAGTCGGGAGCCGCAGTGATGGACCTCCTCGCAGCCAACCTGCGGCCGCGTCAGATCATGACCCGGCCGGCGTTCGAAAACGCCATAACAGCAGTCATGGCCCTGGGCGGCTCAACCAACGCGGTGCTTCACCTAATGGCTATCGCTCATGAGGCGGGGGTGGAATTGACCCTGGAGGACTTCGACAGGATCAGCCGTCGCACTCCGCACATCGGCGACCTGCGCCCATTCGGTCGGTATCACATGGTGGGACTGGACCAGATCGGCGGCGTTCCAGTGGTGCTGCGAGCCCTCATGGACGAAGGGTTGCTCAACGGGGATGTGCCGACTGTGACGGGAAAGACCCTGGCCGAGAACCTGGAAGGGGTGACAGTCCCGACCGATCAGGATGTGATTCGGCCGGTGTCCGAGCCCTTGGCGCGCGAGGGAGGGATCGCTGTGCTTCGGGGTTCCTTGGCGCCCGACGGGGCGGTCGTGAAGATGGCTGGTATCGATTTGGACACCTTCGAGGGGCCCGCCCGCGTGTTCGACGGTGAACAGGACGCACTCCAAGCGCTGTTCAGTCACCGAATCGAGAAAGGCGACGTTGTCGTGATCCGTACCGAAGGCCCCAAGGGAGGGCCCGGCATGCGCGAGATGCTTCAAATCACCGCGGCTATCAAGGGTGCCGGACTGGGCAAGGAGGTGTTGTTGATCACCGACGGGCGTTTTTCGGGCGGCACGACGGGGCTGTGTATCGGTCATGTGGCACCGGAGTCCGAAGTCGGAGGACCGATGGGCCTAGTGGAGGAAGGTGACCGCATTCGGGTGGAGTTGGCGTCCCGACGACTGGACGTGCTCGTATCCGATGAAGAGATGTCTGAGCGCCGAGCCAATTGGAAGCCCCACCCTCCCCGCTACCCGTCGGGAGTGCTCGCCAAGTACGCCAAGCTGGTCGGATCGGCCGCGAACGGTGCGGTAACCGGCGCGTGATCAAGGTCTACGCAGTCGTGCTGGCTCTGGGAATTCTTGCGCTGATCTCCTGGATTTTCCTGAATGTCCTGGCCGGAAACTTGCGGCGGCCTTCGCTTGACCCCGAGGAACGTCTTGGCGTACCCGGTAGAAGGGTTGTAGCCGGGGCAGTCGGACTCGGCATGGCGGGGATGTCGGCTGAGTATTCGCCGCTGGATCTGTCGTGGCCGGTGGCTTTGGTGATGGCGGTGGCAGGTGCGGTTGGCGCCGCTTGGTACGCCGGAAAGGTCGGCCTCGAACCGGAAGGGTCGCCTTGACGTGCTGATCGCCTCGGACATCCATGGCGCGTTCGAACCGCTGGCTGCCTTGGCCCGTGGTCCTGAGACTGTCTTGGTTCTGGGTGACCTGTTGAACCTCATGGACTACCGGACAGGGGAGGGCATCACCGCCGACATTCTCGGCCGGGATTCGGCGTTGCGGATCGCTCGAGCGCGAGCTTTGGGCGATTTCGGGGCGATGCGATCGATTTGGGCCGATACAGCAGGACCAGATCGCGACGACTTTCGGGCGCAGTTCGAAGCCCTGGCTCTGGCTCAGTACGAAGAGATGCGCCGGACGTTGGAAGGGACCTCAGGGTTCGCCACCTTCGGCAACGTCGATCGTCCGGGTCAACTCCAAGCCCATCTCCCGTCGGGCTGGCAGTTCGTCGACGGCGAGGTGCTGGAACTTGAGGGGTGGCGCATTGGAATCGTCGGTGGGGGCATATCGACTCCCCTCCATGCAAGCGGCGAAGTGACCGACGAGGAGATGCACCGCAAGTTGGAAAGCATCGGCCCGGTCGACATTCTCTGCTCGCATCTTCCGCCGACGATCCGGTCGATGCACCTCGACGTGGTCACCGGCCGACCCGAACGGGCTTCCGAACCCATCCTCGATTACATCCTCGCCCACCAACCAAAGTTCCACTACTACGGCGACGTCCACCAGCCACAGGCCACGACCTGGCGGATCGGATCGACCGTGTGTCGCAACGTCGGCTACTTCCGGGCCACCAGGCGGGCGGTTCGCCAAGAACCGAGATCCGGTTTCACCACTAGCCTGGGATTTCGAACACCAGGAGGAGCCTCCCGTGGCTGAAGGGACAGTTCAGACCATCGAGATCGACGCCGATCAGGCGGTGTGCTTCGCTGTGGCGAGCGACATTGCCGCCTACCCCGAGTGGGCGACCGGCGTGCGGTCCACCGAAGTGCTCGATTCCGATGCCGAGGGTCGCCCGGCGCGCGCCGCCTTTGTCATCGACGGAATGGTCAAGGAAATCTCTTATGTGCTCGCCTACACCTACGACGAGCCCGCCTCGATTTCGTGGACCGCCGAACCTGGCGACGACCTGAAGGCGCTTGACGGCTCGTACACGTTCAAAGACCTCGGCGAAGGCCGGACTGAGATCGTCTACGCGCTCAGGGCTGATCCCGCTTTCACCATCCCAGGGTTCTTGCGTCGACAGGTCGAAAAACAGATCGTCGGCACGGCTCTTCGCGGTCTGCGCGAGCGGGTCGCCGCCGTGTCGGAGGGGTGATGGCGTGCGCATCCTTCTCGTAACCGGGAAGGGTGGGGTCGGTAAGACCACTGTTGCTGCTGCCACAGCCCTCGCTGCAGCTGACCGTGGATACCGCACCCTTGTTAGTTCGACTGATCCTGCCCACAGCCTGGCTGATGCCCTCGATGTGCATCTGGGCGACCGTCCCACTCCGGTGGTCGAGAACCTCGATGGCCAACAGATTGAAACCCAGGAACAGCTCGAACGGCATTGGGGATCCATTCGCGACCAGTTGATGAACATCTTCGACTGGGGAGGGGTCGGCGGGATCGAGGCCGAAGAGTTTCTGATTTTCCCGGGCATGGACGAGCTCTTCGCGCTCCTCGACGTGAACGAACATGCCCGCTCGGGCCAGTACGACCTACTCGTAGTCGACTGTGCGCCGACCGCAGAGACACTGCGCCTCCTCAGCCTTCCGGAAGTCCTCTCGTGGTATTTCGAGCGGGTGATGCCGACGGAACGCCGCCTGATGCGAGCGGCTCGACCGTTCCTCACACGTATGACCGACCTGCCCGTCCCGGAGGACAAAGTATTTGAAGCGGCCCAAAGCGTCTTCGAAGGTATCGAGCAGGTCAAAGAGCTCCTCTCGGATCCAAAGGTGACGTCTGCCCGCCTGGTGGTCAACCCGGAGAAGATGGTGATCGACGAGGCGCGCCGCACCTACACGTATCTGGGTCTCTTCGGATACGGCGTGGACGGCGTGGTCGTCAACCGGGTACTTCCAGACGAAGTCCGCGACCCCTATTTCGATAAGTGGCGGAGCATCCAGGCCGGTCATCTCGACACTGTGGACGAGGCCTTTGCCGAAGTGCCGCGTCTTCGTCTGCGGCTCTTCGACGACGAAATGGTGGGGGTGGGTCGGTTGCGTGAAATGGCTGCCGAGCTGTATCGGGAGGTCGATCCTGTGGCCGATTTCGAGGCTGTCAGCCCGTTCAAGATGACCGAAGAGGGCAGCGATGTCGTGGTCGAGATGGGTGTGCCGTTCGCCTCGAAGGACGAGTTGGATGTCGTCCGGCGGGGATCGGAACTGGCAATCACCATTGGGCCATACCGTCGGTCCATCGTCCTTCCCGACTCGTTCCAGCGGCGCCCGGTAACTGCGGCCGCCCTCGCAGACGGCCGCCTTCGAATCCGATTCGGAGGGGTGGAAAAGAAGACAAGGAAGCCGGCGTGAATCCCGAGTCCGAAACGATGGTCGCCTTGAAGAGGGCTGGAACCCGCGTGGCCTTTCACCTGCTCAAGGCCGGCGTTGAAGCCTTGAAGGCGGTCGAAGCTGTCATCGATGAGCTCGGAAAAGTTGGAGCTGATCGAGATAACCGCCCTGAAGATGACGGGCCGATCCGCATCGAGATCGAGTGAACCTCTCGATCGGATTGGATGTCGGGGGCACCAGCATGAAAGTGGTGGTCCTCGATGGCAACCAGATTGTTCATGAAGACAGCGTCCCGGTACCGCACAGCGACGTTCTCGATTTTGTCTGCCTGAACTTGGTCAGGTTGATGGGGGACTTCGGGGTGTCGAGCGTCGGGGTCGGGTTGGCGGGTCTGGTTTCGCATCCGGATGGCGTTTTCGTGTGGGGTCCGCACCTCGAAGGCTTGGCTGTTCCCTACCGGTCGGTGCTCTCGGAAGCTGTCGGTTTCGACGTTCTCGTCGACAACGATGCGAACCTCGCCGCTTATGGGGAGTGGGCCATTGGAGCGGGTGAAAAGGCTGACCCGCTTCTGATGGTTGCCTTGGGGACCGGGATCGGCATCGGGTTGGTCTCGGGTGGCCGCATCTACCGGGGTGCATCGTTCGCGGGAGAGGCCGGTCACATGAGGATGGGCGATGGGGGAGACCCGTGTTCGTGTGGGCGGTCAGGATGCTGGGAGACATTGGTTTCCGGAGAGCGAATGGACCGAACCGCAGCCGCCCTAGCCGTGAGCAACCCCAACGGTTCCGTGGCCCGTCTGGCGGGCGGGTCGCCTGCCTCCGGTGTCCATCTGGCCGAGGCGGCGGCCGCAGGCGATGCAGCTGCGATCAGGGCGGTCGAGGAGATGGGTCACTGGCTCGGTCGAGGTTTGGTGAAATTGGTTCTGATGCTTGATCCCGCCCGAATCGTGGTTGGGGGAGCAGCAGTCGGAGCTGGCGAAACGCTTCTCCGACCTGCCAGGGCCGTTCTTGACGAGTCCCTGCCGGGCTCGTCGTTTCGGACGGCTGTTCCGGTTGTCGCTGCGAGCCTTGGTGTGTTCGCTGGCGCAGTGGGTGCCGCGTTGGTCGGCCGACGTGTACACAATGGCGCGCATGACAGGTGACCCGCTTCGACCAGACGAGGTAATCGAGCCAGGACGAGCGGTGGAACTGCGACGCGTGATCTTGGACACGGCGTCGATGCTTCCTCACATGGCGAAGCTCGTGATCCGGCTCCTACGGGATCCTCGGGTTCCGCGACGAACCAAGCTCGTTGTTGGGGCAGCGGTCGGTTACGTGATTTCACCTATCGATTTGATCCCCGACTTCATTCCCGTCATTGGACTGGCAGACGACATCTTGTTGATGACGTTCGCCATCAACCACATGGTGGAGGTGGCGGGCGAAGACGTCGTCTTGGAGCATTGGGACGGTTCCAGAGACCTGCTGGAATTGATCCGGTCGATCCTGGAAGTTGCTTCGGATCTGGTTCCCGTCCGTGTACGGAAAGTGTTTGCCCGCCTTTCCGGGGCCTGACCGGGGCGAGCCTCGGCTCCGTTAGCCTCGCACTCCATGGAGTTCCGTCGAATCGACAACCTCCCGCCGTACGTGTTTGCGGAGGTGAATCAGCGCAAAATGGCTGCGCGGCGCGACGGCGCAGACATCGTCGACCTCGGGTTCGGCAACCCGGACATCCCGTCTGCGCCATTCGTAGTCGAGAAACTGATCGAAGCTGCCGGAAACGAGCGCAACCACCGTTACTCGGTGTCCCGGGGGCTGCCCAATCTGCGTAGAGCTGTAGCGGAGCGGTACCGGCGAAGATTCGGCGTAGATCTCGACCCTGAGACCGAGGTCATCTCGACCATTGGCGCCAAGGAGGGGCTCAGCCACCTGATGTGGACTCTCGTCCAGCCTGGCGACGCGGCGATCGTCCCGGAGCCGTCCTATCCGATTCATATCTATGCCCCGGTACTTGCTGGCGCCGAGGTGCGTAGGGCACCGATCACCTCCGAAGACGACTATTTCGAAGTGCTCGAGCGGATGTTCCGCAACTCCTGGCCCCGACCACGGGTGATCATCGTCTCGTTCCCACACAACCCGACCACCACCGTCGTCGATGTCGAGTTCTTCGAAAAGCTCGTGGCGTTCGCGCACGAGCACGGTGTCGTCATCGTCCATGACTTCGCGTATGCCGACATCAGCTTCGACGGGTACACGCCTCCGTCACTTCTCGAGGTTCCTGGGGCAAAGGAAGTGGGAGTCGAGTTGTACACCCTCACCAAAGGCCATTCCATGGCTGGTTGGCGGGTGGGTTTCCTCGTAGGCAATCCTGAGATCGTGGCGGCCCTCGCCAAGCTCAAGTCGTATCTGGATTACGGGACCTTCCAACCGATCCAGATCGCATCGATTATCGCTCTCAACGAAGGCGATCCCTACGTGACCGAGGTGAACGACATTTACCTGCGGCGGAGGGATGTCCTGATCGACGGCCTCAATCGGGGCGGTTGGAAAGTCGAGAAGCCCAAAGGAACGATGTTCGTCTGGGCCCCGATACCCGATCCTTATGTGGAAATGGGATCACTCGAGTTCACCTATCACCTACTTGACGAGGCCAGGGTGGCTGTGAGCCCGGGTGTGGGCTTCGGACCCACCGGCGACGGTTTCGTCCGGTTCGCCCTCGTCGAGAACGAACAGAGGATTTCCCAGGCCACCCTGGGGCTGCGACGGGCGCTCACCAGGCTCTGACCTGCGCCGCTCCGACCTACCGGCTGTGCATCTAGCCTGCGAGCCATGGCATTCGCTGACGGGATTGCGGACTTCCGATCCGACACGGTTACCCGACCGACCGATGAGATGCGACGGGCGATGGCCGATGCCGTCGTGGGCGACGACGTATACGGCGACGACCCCACCGTCAACAGACTCCAGGAGGAGGCGGCCGCCGTCGTCAACAAGGAGGCGGCGATTTTTGTGCCGACCGGGACGATGGGGAACCAGCTCAGCCTGATGGCCCAGACTCGCCCGGGAGATGATGTTCTGTGCGACGAAGGAGCCCACGTCAGGAACATCGAGAAGGGGGCGGCTTCGGCGTTCTCGGGGGTCTCGTTCCGTCCGGTCCACGCACCGGGAGGCTGGATTCAACCGAACCAGATCGATGCTGTGATGGCGACGGCCGGAGGCTTCTTCCCTCGCATCCGGCTTTTGGTCTGGGAGAACTCTCACAACCTGTCCGGCGGGAGGGTCACTCCCGTTGACGGGATGACCGCCGGTATCGCCGCTGCTCGTCGCCACGGGCTGTCGATCCACCTGGATGGGGCGCGGATCTTCAATGCCGCCGCCGCTCTGGAGGTCGGGGCAGATGAACTCGCCGATGGAACTGACACGGTTACGTTCTGTTTCTCCAAGGGCCTGGGAGCGCCGGTCGGTTCGATCATTTGCGGGTCGGCGGATTTGATCTCAGAGATCCACTATCTCCGCAAGCGCATGGGCGGAGGGATGCGCCAGGTCGGCGTGCTTGCTGCCCCCGCCTTGATCGCATTACGCGATCGCGATCGGGTAGCCGAAGACAATGCACTCGCCCGCCACCTGGCCGAAAAGATCGCCGACCATGCCTCTGAGGCTCTGGATCCGAGGTCGGTGGAGACCAACATCGTCAACGTTTCGATCGATCACCTGGGTGTCAGAATCGAATCGGCGATCGAGGCGATACGTGCCGAAGGGATACTGGTTAACCCGCCATTGTTCGGAGGCGTGTGGCGGCTGGTCACCCATCGCGACGTCGACCGGTCCGATGTCGACCGGCTCGTCGCCTCGCTTTTTCGTTCTAGTGGTGCGCCGCCCAAACAATGGCGCGGTCTCCCCGGCCCATGACGCCCCTGGCTGCGTCCTCCTCCTCACCAAACGAGCCAAGTGCGGCTGCGTCGGAAGTTCTTGCCAGATGACGCCATGTGCTCGGGGACACCGCGCCCCTCTTTGAGCGACACACCACCAGCCAATAGGCTGAGCTGTCCCAACACGGAGATCCGATGGCCTTTGCGGTGCTGTTCCCTGGACAAGGAAGCCAGTTCGTCGGAATGGGCGAAGAGCTATTCGATGTCCGACCCGACCTGCTGGGGGATCGCGCCGACGAGATCCTCGGTTGGTCGCTCCGCTCCCTGTGCCTCGACGGCCCCGAAGACGAGCTGACCCGCACCGAACACGCCCAGCCCGCCCTCTTTGCGCTGGCCTTCGCTCTGTGGTCCGAGCTTGAACCTCGCCTGCCTGACACTCCAGCGGCGGCGGCTGGCCACTCGCTGGGCGAGTACACCGCCCTGGCGGCCGCAGGGATGATCTCCTATGACGATGCTCTACGGGTCGTGGCCGAGAGAGGAAGGGCGATGGCAGCAGCCGCCGACCTTGAACCATCGGGAATGGCCGCCTTACTCGGCGCCGACGTTGGACTGGCGGAGAAGGTCGCCACCGCAAATCTGGACGCCGGTGGGCGGCTCACCGTGGCAAACGACAACGCTCCCGGGCAGGTGGTAGTCGCCGGCGGCGTCTCCGACCTGGACTGGCTCGAAGAGCATGGCCGCGATCTGGGTGTGCGGCGAGCGATCCGGTTGAAGGTGGCTGGCGCATTCCACTCGCCGTTCATGCAGCCGGCTGCGGAGCGAGTTGCAGCCGCGGTGTCCTCGATTGACCCGGTTCAGGGGAGGTTCCCTGTGTTCGCCAACGTGACCGGTCAAGCCGTAGCTGCTTCGGACGTGCGGGATTCCCTCTCGGCCCAGGTCGTCGGACGGGTGAGGTTCGCCGACACCCTTCGGAACATGGCGTCGACCGGGATCGGAGCGTTTGTCCATGTTGGTCCCGGCGATGTGACCGCCGGTATGGCCAAGAGGACAGTCGAGGACTGTGAAGTCCTCACCATCTCGGACCTGTCGGGAATCGACACCGCGGTCGAGGCGCTCTCTACCATCACGACCTCTGGAGGTGCCTGATGCGGAATGCTGAGATCGTCGGTTGGGGAAAGGCCATGCCACCCACGGTGCTCTCGAACGCCGACCTCGAGAAGATCGTTGACACGAACGACGAGTGGATCACCAGCCGCACCGGGATGAAGGAGCGTCGCATCTCCCACGTGGAGGCATCCGATCTCGCTGCGGTGGCGTCGCTTCGAGCGCTGGCTGCCGCCGGAATGGAACCGGGCGAGATCGACTTCATGATCAACTCGACATGTACGCCCGAGTCGATAGTCCCTGCCTCGGTGGCCTACCTGCAGGCGAAGATTGGCGCAGAAGGCGCCGGCGCAATGGATCTGAACGCCAACTGCTCAGGCTTCATTTACGCCATGATCCTGGCCTCCTCGCTGATCCAAACCGGCGTTGCCCGTAAAGTTCTGCTGACCGGCGTCGAGAAGATGCACTACGTGATGGACTACTCCGATCGTGCAACCTGCATCCTGTTCGGCGACGGGGCTGGTGCCGCAGTGATGCAGGCCACCACCGAGCCGGTCGGCCTGCTCAGCGGGACGATGGGCAACGACGGGACGATCGCAGAGCACCTCGTTATCCCCAGCTTCGGCACGTCTGGAACTCGCGCTCCGAGACCTCCATCGGCGTGCGGGGTTCACATGAACGGGGCAGAGATATTCCGTAATGCCGTAGTCCGCATGGGCGAGGCCGCCACCCACGTGTGTAAGGACGTCGGTTGGGAAGTCGAAGACATCGACCTCCTCATCCCGCACCAGGCCAACAAGCGGATAATCGATGCCGCCGCCCGTCGCCTGGAGCTGACCGAGGACCAGGTCTTCATCAATGTGCACAAATACGGGAACACGAGCTCGGCCACGATCCCCGTCGCGCTCGCCGAAGCCCTCGAAGAAAACCGACTTCCACCGAACGGCAACATCGTGTTCGCTGCCTTTGGCGGCGGATTGTCTTGGGCGGCAGCCGCAGTGAAGTGGGGGGAGCGGGTTACGCCGATCGGTTTGTCAGATGCCGAGATCCCCGACTTCGATGGCACCGTCTTCGACCTCCTCCAGCCGAGCCTCGACTACTTCGGAGTGGGTGTCAAACAGTGAGCAGGGTGGCGATGGTCACTGGCGGCTCCCGCGGTCTGGGACGAGCGATCGCCCTGGCTCTTGGTGAGGCTGGTCATTCCGTGGCGGTCAACTACGCGTCGCGCTCCGACGCTGCAGACGAAGTGGTCAAACTGATCGAATCCGCAGGCGGCAAGGCACTAGCGGTGAGAGCCGACGTCGGCCAGGAGGGACCGGTCGGGGAGATGTTCGAGTTGGTCAACGAACATCTGGGACCGGTCGAGATCCTCGTGAACAACGCTGGCATCACCCGCGACGACCTTTTGATGCGCATGAGCGTTGAAGCCTTTGACGCCGTGATTGCGACGAATCTCCGCTCGGCGTTTCTTTGCTCCAAGGCGGCAATGCGTGGGATGCTCAAGGCCCGTTGGGGGCGGATCATCTCGATCGGGTCGGTGGCGGGTATCTCAGGGAACCCTGGCCAGGCCAACTATGCAGCTTCCAAGGCGGGTTTGATTGGAATGTCGAAGTCGATCGCTAAGGAAGTGGGCTCGCGCGGCATCACAGTCAACGTTGTGGCCCCGGGGTTCATCGCCACCGACATGACTGAACAACTCGGCGAAAAGGCCAAGGAACTCTCTCTAGCTGCCATCACAACTGGGCGTTTCGGCGAGCCGGCGGAGGTGGCGGCGGCGGTGACTTTCTTGGCATCGGAGGGGGCCGGTTACATCACCGGCCAGGTCCTGTCGGTGGACGGTGGCATCGCCCTCTAGGCTGCCGTCCAACAGAGAAGGAGAGAACAACATGGATCGTGGTGAGATCTCGACGAGGCTGCACAAGCTCCTCGTCTCCGAACTCGGACTAGACGAGTCGAAGATCAACGATGAGGCAAACTTCGAAGAAGATCTCGAGGTGGACTCCCTGGGTGTCGTCGAACTGCTCATGGCCCTCGAAGACGAGTTCGGCGTGAAGATCCCGGATGAGGACGCAGAAAACATCCTTACCGTCGGTCAGGCCGTCGACCTCGTACACGCCAAGCTCGCCGGTTGACATGACCTGGGAACGCCGCCGGGTCGTTGTGACCGGCCTGGGGGCGATCTCGCCCGTCGGTCACACGATGGCCTCCACCTGGGATTCGGTCGTCGCTGGTCGGTCGGGCGCCGGGCCCATCACACTTTTCGACACAGCGGAGTTCAAGGTGTCGATCGCCGCCGAGGTCACCGGGTTTGAGCCGACGGATCACTTCGAGGCGAAAGAGGCGAGGCGCCTGGATAGGTGCAGTCAGTTCGCGCTCGTGGCAGCCAAGGAAGCTATGGCCGACGCCGGTCTTGAACTCGACCCCGACTCTGAGGATGCCGAGCGGGCTGGCGCGCTGATCGGAGTCGGCTTCGGGGGGATGGAGACCTTCGTCGAAGAGGTCGGGATACTCCACGAACGTGGACCGGGCAGGGTGAGTCCGCTCGGCATTCCCAAGATCATCGCCAACATGCCTGCCGGGCTCGTTTCGATCGAACACAACCTGCTCGGACCTGTCTCTTGCACCGTGACCGCCTGTTCGGCTTCTGCCAATGCGATCGGTGATGCCGCCGAGATCATCCGACGTGGGGCAGCCGATGTGATGGTGGCAGGAGGCTCTGAGGCGGCGATCACCACCTACGCCATAGCTGCCTTCGCCCAGGCCAGGGCGTTAAGTGCCCGCAACGACGATCCTGCTGGTGCGTCGCGTCCGTTTGACGCTGGCAGGGACGGCTTTGTCATGGGGGAGGGGGCGGCGATCCTCATCCTGGAAGAACGGGAAAGGGCCATTGCCAGGGGTGCGACCATTCACGCCGAAGTAACCGGTTACGGCATGTCGGCGGACTCCTATCACATAACCCTTCCCCGTCCAGGCGGCACCGGAGCGGCCCGAGCCGTCCGAGCTGCGCTAGCCGACGCCGGTCTCGAGCCATCCGACCTCGATTACGTGAACGCTCACGGAACTTCGACTGAGGCAAACGACGCAACCGAAACGTTGGCGCTCAAGGTGGCGCTAGGAGAAGACGTGGCGCGGTCGGTTCCCGTGTCTTCGACCAAGTCGATGACAGGACATCTGCTTGGTGGAGCGGGCGCGTTGGAGGCGGCGATTGCCATCAAAGCGATCCAGACCGGGATCATCCCTCCGACTATCAACTACGTCGATCCTGACCCGGAGTGCGACCTCGACTACGTGCCGAACGAAGCCCGGGATGTCGGCGATGTTGCCCATGTCGCTTCGAACAGTTTCGGTTTCGGCGGTCACAACGTGACGCTGATACTCAGCCGCGCCTGATCGTCACCCCGTTTCGCAACCCGGGCCGGGGGGCTCCTCGCCCTTGGCTGTCGCTTCTCGATATTCGGCGATCGATCTGTACACGAGCACAAGCACCACAGCCATACCGACAGTGGCCAGGACGAAGGCGACTGCCGCGAGTCCGATGGCGAGACCAGCACAGGTCTCGATCGATCCGTCGACCTCCACTCGACACGAAACGTCCATGACGAGATAGGTGATCCACGCAGACAGCACGCCCAGGAGCAGGGAAGGGATAGAGACCCACGGGTTGGGGATCAGCCGGCGGTCGGTCACTTCTGGTCCTTGCGTCTGCCCCGCGAGTCGAGGCCAGCGGCGTCGAGAATTTCACCAGGGGCGAGCTCGGGCGGAATCGGGACGGCGCGACCACGTTCGGCCAACGGGATTACCGCTAGGCGGGCGTCGGCAGACCAGGCGAGCCAGGTGAGGAGGCCGAGGGCGGCAGCGGCGGCGACCGATTGGGGAAACGGGACGATCAGAAGTGATCCGATCGCCAGGAGAGGAATCCCAAGCCGGGTGGCCCACACGGCGGAGGGGCGAGCTTTGGAGTACCACGCTCCTAGGCCGAGCAGCGTTACAACGAGGCCCCAGTCCGCAGCGTCCACCCCCGCCGGCTGGATCGAGCCGATCAGCAGCGGAGCACATAAGAGTCCGACCGTGAGGGCGACTGCTTTGCGGGGTGGCCCGGCTGCCGAAGGCCGCTGGCGCACTGCTCCGCGCAGCCCGGTTCCGGCTAGTCCTGCGACGGCGAGGCCCGCGGCGACCACCATGACAATCCACGATGGGTCGATCGGATGGAGAATCGCGGGGATCGCCAGGACGGCCGCAAGGGCGAGTCCCAGTCCTACCGACCAGCGGGCGGCGCCGACCAAAGCGGCGACGACGACGATCGCGGTGAGGAGGATGTGGCCAGCGGCGATCATCGTTCCGGATCCAGCGGTCCACACGGCGTCGTCGCCGGTGAGCACGAGGGCGGCGCTCAACGACGCGATGAGGAGGGCGAAGGTGGTGAGGATCGAAGTAGTCACGGTACGTTGGGCCCGAGTGTCAACCGACATCGACCGTGACGCAAGATGATGAGCGACTTCTGGCCAGGTGAATTCCGGTTCTGTCCTATGTGCGCCACCGAGTTGGACGTCGTGCAGCGGGGCGGCCGAGGGCGGATGGGCTGTCCGTCGTGTGGATTTATCCACTTCCGGGACCCTGGTGTCGGGGCAGCAGTGCTTCTACGCGACGACGACGGGCGTGTGCTGTTGGTCAAGCGGGGGAGGGGTGCGACCCGCTCGGGTCTGTGGTGCATCCCCTGCGGCTACGTCGACTACGGCGAGGACGTGCGCCAGGCTGCGGCGCGGGAGGTCCTGGAGGAGGCTGGGCTCGAAGTGGAGGTTGGTGACCCGGTTTTCGTGGCCTCGAACTTTCACGACCCGGAAAAGTTGACCGTCGGTATCTGGTTCGCCGGCCGGATCGTCGGGGGAGTCCCGCAAGCCGGCGACGACGCTGTCGACATCGGATGGTTCGCCCTCGACGACCTCCCCGACCTCGCGTTCGAAACCGACACCGCCCTCCTCCAAACCCTCAAACCCGGTTTTTAGCGCATCAACGCGTCGAAAATGACGCGTTCTGCACGGTAGAACGCGGTTGGGGGATCTAGTTGGCCGGAGTCCACTCGGAAACGACTCGCCAGGGGTTGCCTGGTTTGAGTGTGATAACCGTGCAATGACCCGGTTTGTCCCGATGCTGGTCGGCCAGGTCGCTGCCGGTCAGTGAGAGGCGGGCAGCCTGAACCGGATCCTGGTGAGAGACGACCACAACATCGCCCTCGTGGGCCGTTGCCAGCCGGTTGAGGACGGTTCTCATGCGGGCGGCGAGAGCGGTCAGGCTCTCTGAAGCCCACGGCAGTTCGAGCGGGCTTTCCAGGTATGCCTCGAGTTGTCCGGGCCTCTGCTCCGGAAGGTCCTCCCAGACGATGCCCGCCCAGTCATCAGCCATGCGCCACTCGATGAGCTCATTGTCGACCGTGATCGTCAGATCGTGCTCCGCCGCGATCGGTTCCGCGGTGGCTATCGCCCTCTCAAGTGGGGATGACCAAACAGCGACGATCGGGGCGGACCGCAGGTATGCCGCTGCTGCCTCGGCCTGGGTCCGTCCGGTCTCGTTGAGCCCGTATCCGGGGAGGGAGGCGTACACGACATGGTCGGGGTTATGAACCTCCCCATGCCTCACAAGGTGAACCCGACTAGCCATGGT
>JBGTKD010000059.1:0-4001 GCA_041744795.1 Acidimicrobiia bacterium | reverse complement strand
CATCAACATCGCCTCGATCCTGGGCAACGTCGGTTTCGCCAACGCCTCGGCATACACCGCTGCCAAGCATGGCGTGGTGGGACTGAGCAAGGTCGCAGCGATCGAGTACGCGGCACGCGGCATCCGCGTCAACTCGGTGGGACCGGGCTTCATCCGGACTCCGCTGCTAGACGAGAACCTCGATGCAGCGACACTCGACGTGATCGCCGGGATGCACCCAATTCAGCGCTTGGGGACATCACAGGAGGTGGCGGACCTTGTCGCCTTCCTCGGATCGGATGCAGCCTCGTTCTGCACCGGTGGGTACTACCTGGTCGACGGCGGCTACACCGCTCAGTGACTTGACCGCGGGGGATAGCAAAGGGAAGGGGCTCGGATCATCCGGGCCCCTTCGCTTTGGGTCAGTCTCCTAAACCAGGGCGCTTACTTCGACCTCGCCTGACATATGGACTTCGGCGTTGATCGAGCGGCTGATGAGACACGCCCGCTCGGCCTTGTCCAACAACCGGTGAGCCTTCTCGACCTTCTCGGGGTCAGAAATCACCACTTTCGGTCGTAGCGTGATCACGTCGATTCGATAGCCGCCCTCGTCGCGGATCAGATGAGCCGTAGCGTCGTCGGAGTAGTCCACGATCTCGAGGTTGGACATCTCCGCGATCGCCCGGAAGGTTGTCATTAGGCATCCGGCTACTGCCGCAGCGAAAAGATGCTCCGGACTCCAACGCTCTCCTGGCCCCCCGAACTCAGGGGGAGAAGCAACTTCTAGCGGGGGGAGGCCGTCGGTCGAAGTGAGCATTCCCGTCTTGGCACCGATTCCCTCGACGCGCAACGGATAGTCATGTGAATCGATCATTCCCCCATCATCGAGGTGCCTGGTCCAAAGCGACCAGGGCCGAAAGGCTCAATGTGCCGGCTCCTGCACTTCGTTGAGACCAAGTGTGACCCACCAAGCCATTCCACAGGCCAGCGCGAAGACCGAGAACAAGCCGCCGAGACCGATGACGGCCGACAAGGCGCCGAAGGCCCCAGTGAGCAGGATGACCACGCCCACTGTTGTGTTCGAGACCGCTGTGTACACGGCCCGATCTTCGGCCGGAGCCATGTCTACCAGGTGGGTGGATCGTCCAAGCCTGACCCCTTGGTAGGCGAGCACGACGAGGAACAAGAGTCCGGCCGCTATCCACGAATTGGCCACCAGGTCGGGAAAGACTGCCACGCCAATCGCGGCCAGGACGAATAGGACGAAGCCTGCCGCAGCCGCGGCCAACAGCACCCGCCGGGACGACCGGTCAGACAACCTGCCCCATATGCGTCCCCCTACGATCGTGGCCAGGCTCGATGCCACCACGAAAGGCCCGAGAGAGTCGATGCTTCGCTGTTCGGCGGAGGCAAGGAGAAGCAAGTAGGGCGGGGCGACCGCGGTCACCGTCAGCAGAGAACGGGCAACAACAAACCGTCCGAGTTGTGGCTCTCGCCAAAGCAAGCGCAGGTTGGCAAGAGCCGCAACGACACCGTCGACCCCGCCTTCGGTCGCTCCGGCCGACTCCACGACCCGCGAGAACACAGCGCCTGCAGCAAACCACAGCCCACCTGCCACGAAAAGCACGATCGCAATCGTGGTCACGGACGGCTCCAGCATTCCCGACGCCAGTCCTGCACCAAAAGCCAGAACTGCGGCTGCGGAGATCGAAGTTGCCGTGCCCGTCACTGTCCCGCGACGGGACTTGGACACTGTCTTTCCGAGAACGTCCTTGTAGCTGACGGATGCCGCGCTCCGCCCCATGGCAAAGACGGCAACCAGGACCACGATCGCCCAGACCGCCACCCGTGCCTCGAGCAGCATCGCCGACAGTCCCATCGCCGCCACCGATGCGCCCTGCACAAAGCAGGCCAGAGCCCAGACCCACTTGCGGCGCGGAAGAGCACGAATGCGGTGACCGATGAACAATTGCGGGAGCAGCGAGAGAGATTCCCTGATCGGTACTAGAAGACCGATGGCCGTCGCCGACCCTCCGAGAGCCCCGAGAAGCCATGCCAGGACGAGCTTCGGATCGACTAAGCCGTCCCCGGTCTTGGTGGCAGTCAAGGAGAGGAGGTGAATGGAGAGGTTCCGGGGTTGTTCCTCACACGCCTCGTCGGGGATGTCGCGACAAACCCGGTCGGCGCCTTCGCCGAAGACGAGCTCGAGCGCCCGCTGGTCGAGTCCCACGGTCGACGCCATGCAGGTAACCGTAACTGTCGGGCGCAATTCGCTCTCCGGCCGAGCCGTAGGCATAGGAGCCGTGATAGGTTCGGATTCGACGATCAAACTTCAGGAGACAAGTGACAAAGACACGTGTTGGCATCAACGGATTCGGCCGGATAGGCCGATGCACGTTCAAACAACTAGTGGCCGACGACAGGTTCGAGGTCGCAGGGTTCAACGATCTGGCCGATCTGGAAGAGCTCGCCTACCTCCTCAAGTACGACTCGGTGCACGGGTGGTACCCGCGCAAAGTGGAGACGGACGGCAAGGTTCTCGTTGTGGATGGCCAACGCATCCAGTCGACCAGCGAAAGGGACCCGAATGCCCTGCCATGGGGCGATCTCGGAGTCGACGTGGTGATCGAGGCGACTGGAGCGCTGCGGTCACGTTCGGACGCAGCAGGTCACCTGGCGGCCGGTGCGACACGGGTGATCATCTCGGCCCCCTCCGACGGTGTGGACGCCACCCTCGTCTTCGGAGTGAATCACGAGAGCTTCGACCCGGAAAGCCACTTCATCATCAGTAACGCCTCGTGTACGACCAACTGCCTGGCCCCGGTCGCCAAAGTCCTGCAAGACAACTTCGGTATCGAACACCTGATGATGTCGACGATCCACGCGTACACGAGCAGTCAGTCGCTCATGGACCAGCCAACGAGGAAACGCCGGAGAGGTCGGGCTGCGGCCCTGTCAATCGTGCCGACAACGACTGGTGCAGCCAAGGCCACGGCTCTCGTGATTCCCGAGTTGGAAGGAAAGATCGACGGAATGGCGTTTCGAGTGCCGGTGGAGAACGGATCGGTGATCGACGTCACAGCCACCCTCGATCGTGATGTGACCATCGAAGAGGTGCACGCTGCATTGGAAGCAGCGGCGTCCGGATCGATGCGGAACATTCTCCGAGTGACGGACGAAGCGTTGGTTTCCCGGGACATCATCGGCGATCCGCATTCGTCGATCGTCGACTCCGAGCTGACGATGCTCCTGGCCGGCAATGTTCTCAAGGTCGTCTCCTGGTACGACAACGAGTGGGGCTATTCGGCCCGCTTGGTGGACATGGCAGCGCACGTGTCGTGAGCGGTGTACATGTCGCGTTGTTGCGAGGCATCAACGTCGGCGGCAAGAACAAAGTCGAGATGGCGCGTCTCAAGACGGGATTCGAGGCGCTCGGCATGACGTCCGTACGGACATACATCAACACCGGCAACGTCATCTTCGAAGACCGGCACGGCCTGGAGGCATCCGACTTCGAAGAACTGATTCGCCGGGAGTTCGGGCTGGAGATCCGGGTGCTCGTCAAGGGCCAGGATGAGATGACTGCGATCACGGACGGCATCCCCGAGGTGTGGGTCAACGACTCGACTATGCGATGCGACGTCATGTTTCTGTGGGACGATCGTCCGTCCGTCCTCGATGACCTTCCCGCGCGAGATGGGATCGATGCCGTCCGCTACGTCCCCGGCGCGGTGATATGGCAGGTTGATCGGGCAAACCTGACACGAAGCGGCATGTCGAAATTGGTCGGCACGGACCTTTATCGGGCGATGACCGCCCGCAATGCCAACACCGTCCGGAAACTCGTCGAGTTGATGAACCAGGCAGCGGCGTCGCTCTAGGGATCGCGTCCGCTGGTGGTGTATTTGGTGCCGAGGGGGCTGGTCCACAGGAAGTCGGCGTTTGGTAGTGGTTCATAGGTCCAGCCGATCTGGTGTCTGACACAGTGATCGGGTCGACATAGCGGGGATAGGTTGTCCTCG
>JBGTKD010000058.1:0-28419 GCA_041744795.1 Acidimicrobiia bacterium | reverse complement strand
GATCCTCGCCAACCCGGCCAACTACTACGTCAACGTTCACAACGCCGAATATCCGGGCGGTGCCATCAGGGGCCAGCTCACCTACGAGCGATAAGCCGACAGCATCAAAGGGACCTCTCCGCTAACGGGGAGGTCCCTTTGATCTTTCCGTTTCCCCGGTAACCGCGGCGGGACTGTGGCTGCCGACCACGAGTGGACACCCCCCCTACCCGCCGGGTTCCTCCGGCACACGACGGTGGCGACTGGGACCAGCCTGCTGGGTGCGTTCATCCTCTGGCACCGAATCGCCCGTGGCTCAATTGATGGCCGCCGGGTGCTTGGGCCGGAGAGGTCATTGCGGCCATTTGCCTTCTCGCCAGCCGGTACCAGCAATCGGGCTTGGATCACCCAATCAGGCGGCGGGTAAGTCGGCCGAGTCGAAGTGACGCGTGGCGACCTCAACATCACCGGCCAACATCGCCGTCAGCATCTCATCGAGACGGCGAGCAGTTTCCCAGGTGAGCCATCGGTCACCACAGGCCGGGCATTCCTCCATCGGAACCTTGAGTACAACAGCGACCTTTCCGTCCTGTTCGGCCAGCTTGGCCCGCCGAACCGACTCACGGTCGCCCTGGTCGCATCGTTCACATCGCATCAGCGTCTCTCACGGTAGCCGGGTGACCACACGTCGTCATCGGGTTCGTACACCGTTACGACACGTTCCTCCCGTCGTCTGTCGTCGACCACCACAACCACATGCAGAGGCCGAATCCAGTCCACGACCAGCAACAACTCTTTGAGGGCGTCGGCATCGATGACGGCTTCTTCGATGACCTCCGCCGATGTCAACGCCTCCTCGAGCTCGGCGAATGTGCAGTCGATCGCCCGGAGCTTGTCGAAGGCGTGTTCGCTGATCCAGCGGGGATACTTTCAAGACTTGATCCGCGGTGTGTCGGGCACAGCACCATCTTTGCCTGTCGTTGGACCTCGCTTGTCCTTTGTCATCGCCGCTGGCAGTTTTCGTGCGGTTCGGCAACGAGTCGTGACGGCAGACGACGACGAAGGTCACGTGGCCATTGGTCACAGCGTGGTCACAGCCGTCGCATAATCGCCCGGTATGAGGCGACATCTGTCGGCAGCGCCTCAAGCTGTTCCCCCTGGTCAGAGGGCAGTTCCGTTACCAGGCGACATCAGAAAGGACCCTGCGTGTCGGAGTTCGAGTCCCACCCCGGGCACTGCCGCGGACCAGTTGTCCGCTTGAAATCTCAGTCGGTCCAGGCGCCTCTCAGCCAGGAGGCAGCATGATCCTCAGCCTGGAAGATGTCTTCGACGAAGGTCACCTTGATGTTGCGCGGATCGCCCTGAACCACTCTCACAACCAGGTTGGAGTACCGCTCGAGTGTTTCGGCCGTGTCGACTCCTTCGCGTCCATCGATGTGCGCCGTCCGATAGGCATCCAACAGCGGGCCCGACCGGAAAGATTGAGGGGTCTGCACTCGACGCAGACGGCCGTTTGGCAGCCGTTTCACCGCATCACCTGTTTGGGCGTATACGGGCGCTTCGATGTCGAGTCCGGGAATCCCGCCGCCGTCAATCCGAGCAGCTTCGATTGTTGCGTGCAGCAAGGCCGTGGTCATGAATGGTCGAGCCCCATCATGGATGACGACGATCTCGATGTCGCCTGTGAGGATCCGGTCCGCCAAAGCCTCGATTCCGTTGTGTTCAGACTGGTGGCGACTGGCGCCTCCTTCAACCACGTCCACGACTTTGGGAAGACTGAGCTCTGACAGAAGGAGTTCGGCTGTTCCTCTGTCCTCTTGCCTCACGACCAGCACAACACGATCGATCATGGGGGACCGGTCCATCGTCTCGAGCGAATAGGCCAGCATCTCACGGTCTCGGAGGGGAAGAAATACCTTGTTGACGTCCCGTTGCACGCGCGATCCGCTTCCCCCGGCGAGCACGATCCCAGCGACGGTCATCCGGCCACGTTACCGAGACCGAATTGGGCGGGGTGTTCCCTAGTCTGGGTGCTTGAGTGTCAAGTCTTCACATGCTCCGGCCGTTCTCGGCTCGCCAGCTCCACCTAGTCGCCGGCGATGGTCGGGTGGTGGCATTCGCAGTGCTGGGTGACCGGCGCCGTGGCTCATCGGTGGACGTCCACGTTCCCACGCTGCTCGGACGGATGCGCGACCTCGCACCCGATATCGACACCGTTGTGTTCTTCGACCAGCCGGTACCTGACGGCGCTCTCGTCGCGCTCATCGACGACATGGTTGACGCCTTCACAGAGCGCGACTGCGACGTGCTCGCGATCGGGGTCGCCACTACCGAGGCTGTCAAGTGGGTTGAGGACGACCGCGTCGTATCGGGGATCGACCGTGGACGCTTGGTGACGGTGCGCTGTCCCGAGGTCGTAAGACGCGCCGTGCTTGACCGTGCCCTTTCGCATCTCGCCGACCAAGACTGGGTTAACCCCACCGAGCTCGCCGTAGCGGCTGGCGCCGGGCTGCACATCTACGACCCCGCCGCCCGAGCGACCGTTGACCGGGACGTGTGAGGGGCGGGCTTCGAGGAACCCGCCCCTCACCGTCAGGAAACTGGATCGAGCAGTCGGGGATCAGCGATCTGTTCCATGAACTCGGGGTAGGCCGACGCCCCGTGTTCCACCCGGTCCAGACCGGCGAGCTCCTCCGCAGCTGACACACGCAGGCCGAGAACGGCGTCGAGTCCCCGGAACACCATCGTTGAGGTGACGAACGTCCAGCCTCCGATGGCAAGCAGCCCGATAGCTTGAGAACCGAGTTGGGCGAGTCCGCCGCCGGCCAGAAGTCCGACGTCAGCGCCGAAGATTCCGACAGCAAGCACGCCCCACACGCCGCACAGTCCATGGACAGTGATGGCGCCTACTGGATCGTCGATCCCGGCCCGCTCAATAGCGATGATTCCCACTACGACTATGGCTCCTGCGACCAGTCCGACCACTACCGCCCATCCGAACGGGATGATGTCTGGGGCGGCAGTGATTCCGACTAGTCCTCCGAGCGCCCCGTTGAGGGTCATTCCCGGATCGGGTCGGCCGAATTGCCGGTTCCCCCATGCCACGCTCATCGCTCCTATGGCACCTGCGGCTGCAGACAGGGTCGTCGCGACAGCCACCGTGCCGAAGTCCTGACCGACGGCGGCAAGCGTGGACCCAGCGTTGAACCCGTACCAGCCGAACCAGAGGATGAACACACCGAGGGCACCGAGCATCAGCGAGTGTCCGGGGATCGATTGTGGATTCCCATCTTCGTCGTACTTTCCGATGCGGGGCCCAAGCACGATGACACCGGCAAGCGAGGCGATACCTCCGACCATGTGAACAATGCCTGAACCTGCGAAGTCGTAGTACCCGATCTCTGAGAGCCAACCTCCTCCCCACGTCCAATGGGTGACGATCGGATAGATCAGACCCGTGATGAACGGCGTGTAGATGAGATAGGCCACGAACTTCGTGCGTTCGGCCATCGCTCCTGAAACGATCGTGGCTGCGGTTGCAGCAAACACGACCTGGAAGAACCACTCGACCGAACGATCGGGATTGTTGAAGAAGAACTCGCCATATCCGACGTAGCCGCCAATGGTCGATCCGCCGTATGCGAGGCCGAATCCCACCGCCCAATACATCAGTGCCCCAGCCGCGAAGTCCATGAAGTTCTTCATGACGATGTTCGCCGTGTTCTTGGCCCGAGTGAATCCGGCTTCGACAAGTGCGAATCCAGGCTGCATGAACATGACGAGGATCGCGGCGAGGACGACCCAGACGTTGTCGACGGCGATGGCCACCTCTTCGACGGTCTGAGCCAGCGCCGTGCCCGCCAAAGGTCCGAACAGGGTCAGGGCTGTCAGGCCGCCCAGTGCCAGTAAGCGTCTCCGCATTCCGTTTCCTCCGTGTCTGTCAATGGGATCGGGCTCCAACGTATGGGCCTCGCTTTGCCGTGCGGTTATGCGGCTGTTGCGAGCGCGCCGCGATCGTGTTTCAGTCGCGTTTCGGACACGTCTACTTGCGCGCTTGGGACAGCCCCAGCAATCTCAAGTCGATGAATGCCTCTTCCGATCAGGCCACAGCGGATCTGAGCGACTCGCGTCTGGCCGGTTTAGGGGCCCGGACGGTGGCGGCTGCGTGGTCTGAACTCGCTGACAGGCACCTGATCGTCACTCGTCGCGCGAGGCATCGCTTCGAGGCCCGCGACTGGATGGGACTTGCCTCCGACCACGTCGAACGCCTCGACCTGTATGCCCGTGCAGCAGCAGACACTGCCGACCGCCTCCGTCACACGCTCGATCAGAGGGCCCATGATTCGATGGTGTGGGCAGGGATGAAGGCGGTCTACGCCGTGTTGGTATCCAGTCGGGCCGACACCGAGCTGGCGGAGACCTTTTTCAACTCCGTGACCCGCAAAATCTTCACGACTGTTGGTGTCGATCAGCGCATCGAGTTTGTCGACTCCGATGTCATCGCTCCGCCGACGGTGGCACCCGTGTTCCGCACCTACGAAGCCCCCGAGTCCCCCGCCGCACTCGTCGAAAAGGTGTTACGGGACACGGGACTTGCAGCTCCGTGGCGCTCGCTGGAGGCCGACGCTCAGGAAGCGGGGGAGCGGATAGCGGAGAGAATTGCGGCGGTGGGCGGCTCGAAGTCCATCGATTACGCGGAAGTCGTGATCCCTCTGTTCTTTAGAGGATCCGGTGCTCAGATCGTGGCGCGGGTCTCATCCGGCTCGCAGGTCATCCCGGTGGTCTTCGTTCTCGGACACGATCAAGAAGGGATCAGGGTCGATGCAGTGCTGCTCACCGAGAATGATGTGAGCATTCTCTTCAGCTTCACACGCAGCTACTTCTTCGTGAACGTCGCAGGACCCCAGCCACTGATTCACTTCCTGTCCACTCTCATGCCGCGGAAACGAACCGCCGAGTTGTACATATCCCTTGGATACGTGAAGCACGGCAAGACCGAGCTTTATCGGGAGCTTCGGCGGCATCTATCGGTGTCGAGTGACCGTTTCGTGACGAGCAGGGGCACACCCGGCCTGGTGATGGTCGTGTTCACCCTCCCTGGTTTCGATGTGGTGATGAAGGTCATCCGGGATCGTTTCGGCGCCCCCAAGACCGTCACCCGCGATCGAGTTCTCAACCGCTATCGGCTCGTGTTCCGCCATGACAGGGCGGGCCGTATGGTTGATGCTCAGGAGTTCGAGCACCTCGCCTTGCCGCGTAGCCGTTTCGAGCCTGGTCTACTGGACTACCTGGTCGAGCACTGCTCGCGATCGGTAGAAGTCGACGGTGACACGGTGAATATCGGTCACGCATACGTCGAGAGACGGGTGACCCCCCTCGACGTCTTTCTGAAGGAGGCAAAGTCATCTGATGCTGAGCGAGCAATCGACGACTACGGCCAGGCGATCAAGGACATGGCGGCCAGCGGCATCTTTCCGGGGGACATGCTTTTGAAGAACTTTGGAGTGACTCGCCATGGTCGGGTTGTCTTCTATGACTACGACGAGCTGCAGACCCTCGACGAGTGCCGGTTCAGGGCACTGCCCGAAGCCGACAATCCGGAGGACGCGCTGTCTGCTGAGCCATGGTTCCCGGTTGGCCCCGATGACGTGTTCCCTGAGGAATTCCGCAGCTTTTTGGGCCTCCAGGGGCATTTGCGGGAGGTGTTCGAAGCGAAGCACTCCGACCTGTTTGACGCTGGTACCTGGCAGGGCTGGCAGCAGATGCGGGCGGCTGGCCAGAGAATGGAAATCTTTGCTTACCGTGATGAAGTCAGGTTGGGAACGGGATGACTGACGTTGCTGCGGTCGCAGAACTGTCGGATAGGGTTGCCGACGCTGTCGAGCAGGTCATCCTCGGTAAACGAGATCAAATCGAGCTGACGCTCACCGCGGTGCTGGGTCGGGGGCACGTGCTTCTCGAAGATGTCCCAGGAACGGGCAAGACAATGCTGGCTCGCAGCCTTGCCGTGGCGCTGGGCCTTGAGTTCGGGCGCATCCAGTGCACCCCTGATCTTCTCCCCAATGACATCACGGGAGTGAGCGTTTACGACCCGCGAGACGCCTCGTTCTCTTTCCGCCCTGGTCCGGTCTTCGCCGGAATTGTGCTCGCCGACGAGATCAACAGAGCAACTCCTCGTACCCAGGCCGCTCTGCTCGAGGCAATGCAAGAGGGCCAGGTCACGGTCGACGGAACCAGTCACGCCCTATCCCACCCCTTCGTGGTGTTTGCCACCCAGAACCCGGTCGAGTTCGAAGGAACCTTCCCGCTGCCCGAGGCACAGCTCGACCGTTTCATGCTTTCGGTCACGCTCGGTTATCCGGCAGCCGGCGAAGAGGCTCGTTTGGTCGCTCGGACCGGTGCCCGCCTGGTCGATGCGATGGAGTCTGTTTCGGACTCGGGCGAGATTGCGGCGGTCATGGATGCCGTCGACACCGTTCACATGGACGACGCCGTGGCTGACTACATCGTGGCATTGGCAAGAGCCACCCGCGAACATGAGTCCGTAGTACTCGGGGCCAGCACTAGGGCGGCCCAGGCTCTTGGGTCCGCGGCGCGTGCCAGGGCGGCGATGAAGGCCAGGGATTACGTAGTTCCCGATGATGTCAAAGCTCTCGCGGTGCCGGTCCTCTCACATCGGGTTGTGCTGGATCCCGACGCACGGCTCCGCCGGATTACCCCACCGATGCTGATCAAGTCGGTCATCGAGTCAACGCGGATCGACTGACATGCGGCGGCTCCTGCGCCCCGCCTTTGTCGTGGTTGTGGTGGCCATGGTCGTGCGCGTCGACCCGGTGCTTGCCGTTGCGGTCCTCCTCGCCGGTTGGGCGTGGTCGAGTTGGTGGTTCCCACCGCGTGCCCTCGCGAGTCTGTCTGGCGTCCGGAAAGTGCCGGAGAGGGCTCTGTTCGGCGAGGAAGTCTTCGTGGAACTAGAAGTGACGGCAAGGAGGGCGGTCACGTGGCTCCACGTGACCGAACCGGTCCCCTTCGACCTCGGTCCCAGCCTCCGGTGGGTTACGTCGCTTTCCGAGGGTGAGACCGCCAGGCACATGACCTCCTTCACGGCCACCAAACGGGGGCTTCATCGCATAGGCCCGGCGATTGCCGCCACGGGTGATGCTTTCGGCCTTCGTCGAGTCCAGTCGACGCTCATACCCCCATCGACCCTGCTGGTGTACCCGCGCATCGTGTCGCTCGAGAGCCTCACCGTGGCAGCCGGCGCACCCTTACCGGTCATTCCAACCCGCACGCCTC
Organism: Acidimicrobiia bacterium; assembly: GCA_041744795.1. Classification (GTDB taxonomy): domain Bacteria; phylum Actinomycetota; class Acidimicrobiia; order Spongiisociales; family ZC4RG35; genus DATHWB01. The sequence continues at coordinate 21,147 of JBGTKD010000058.1, read as the reverse complement.
TGTACGAGGATCCAACGCGAATCGTGGGAGTGCGTGACTACCAGCCGGGCGATCCGCTGCGCAGGATCCATTGGACGGCGTCGGCCGCGTCGGGGAGCCTCTTGGTAAAGAAGCATCGGCCCGCCATATCGCGCGATGTCGTCCTCGCTGTTGACCTCACGCGGGACTCCCACCCTTCTCCTGGTCGGCGAAGGTCAGCGGAGTTGGCTGTGACCGCAGCGGCGTCGATTGTCCATCACCTGGTCACCGTGCGGAACGAGTCGGTAGGCGTCAGAATCGTCGGGCGGGACACACCAACCGGTGAGGACACCGTGGTGGATGTCTCCCCTGGGCGGGATCAGGGTCGAATGGCAAGAATTCTCGAGCACCTTGCGCGGTCCGAAATCTCGCCTTCCGCGAACTTCGACGCGCTGCTGGATCCGTCCGGTCTTCCCTTCGGAGCTTCGGTTGTCTTGCTCACCGGTAGGCCCGACCGACGACACGTCTTAGAGGCCTTACGACTCAAGCGGCTCGGCATCAGGGTGACCGCGATCGTGACAGCCAGCTCTCAACACCGGGATCGTTGGGAGGAAGAGTTGGCCGAGATCGGTGTCCCAGTTCGGTCTGTTGCGAGGCTCGCTGAGATGGTCGAACTGTGACTCCTGTCTTCTTTGGGTTACTTGGCGGGCTGATCGGAGCATCCGTGGCGGCGGTATCGCCTTCGAGCAGTCCAGCTCTGGTTGCACTGAGCGCGGGAGCGATCGCGTTCGAGACGTCGCTTCTCCGCCCGCACCTCGATGCGGACTCCGACTCGCGGTTGGCCGGAGTCTGGAGACGGTTCGAGTTGGTCGGCTTGGTGCTCTGGGTAAAGGTTCTACAGGTGCTGTCCGGCAACACGGTGCCAGTCGACTTCGAGTTCGGTTTGGCAGTGATCGTGGGCATCCTTGTGTGGAGCTTTGTCAATGCCACGCTGACAGACCTCGACGCGATTGAGAGGGCCATCGAGATCACAGAAGGCATGACACCTCTTCAGCGCATCAGGCTGCGATTCGTTGCGCTTGGGCTGGCCGTGGTCGTGTGCGCCGCGTTAGGTGCGGTTGGCCTCGACGGGCTCCTCGACCTGGAGCGAGGAGCGGCTCAATCCTGGTCATCGGCGCCTCTCGGCTATTTCGTACTCGGATTGGTGGGCTTGGGTGCTGCGGCGAGGATGGCGGAGGCGAGTCGCTGGCGTCGGGATGGGGCTGTCGTCGACCTCGGTGTCGGTCGCCGTTGGATGAGATCGGTGGTCGTCACACTGGGTTTGCTCGGATTGGTGTCGCTTGTGGTGCAGTCGACAGCCACCGGGGCGACAGCGGTGCCGGTGAGTGGGCTGGGTATCACGGGAAGGTTTGGGTCGTGGCTGTCCGAGCGGGCCGCCGATCTGCGAGCTGGTTCCGATGGCGCGGAGGGGCCGCGTGAGTTCGTTGAACCGATCGCGGCCACTCCGCCCCCTTTCGATGTCGCCGAGCAGGGCGCCGGGTGGCTGGGGGAGGTTGCTCTGTGGACTTTCGTCGGGCTGATTTTCGCATTTGCCATCTATCGGGGACGGAACCGGCTGGTCCGTATGGAAGAAGACGGAGCGGAGCGGCCAGGCGTTCGAGCGGTGTTGATGGTTGTGTGGCGAGCTGTCCTCGAAATGTTGTCCAGCTTTTGGGGGGCGCTGAAACGGCTTGTTCGTCGATCGCGCGACTCAGACGTCGGAATTATCGGAGGGCTGTCAGCGGTGGATGGGACGCGACGGTGGTGGGAACCAGCGGACCCGATCCGGCGACGAATCGCGGTCGCCTATCGATCTGCGGCGGATGTCATCTCGCTAGGACACGGTTCGCGTCGCCAACCCGAGACACCCCGAGAGTTTGCGGGACGAGTCGCTGACGAGCGGTTCACGACCGTGACGGATGTCTTCGAAGAAGCCAGGTACTCGTCTCACCACCTAGACGACTCCCACGCTTCCACCGCCGAATCCGCCGCCGCCCAACTGCGTTCTTAGCGAAGTAGAGGTTCAAAAATGAACCTCTACGCGTACCAGAAACGTGATCACGTGGCTTTGACGGCCGAAACCAGGGCGTCGACGTCGGTCTGATCGTTGTAAAGGTGGAAGCCGACTCGCACGGATCCAGCGCGAACAGCTGCACTGATCCCCTGGCGGGTGAGCGACGCGGTGTCGTCCATAGGGATAGTCAGCATTGCCGACTTCGATGGGGGAAGCCCGAGCGCCTGGCGCGCTTGGCTTGCGAGACCGACGTCATGGCGATGAATGACGTCGATGCCAATCTCTGAGATGAGTTCTAACGCGGGCACGGTGCCGATCCAGGAGAGCCAGGCCGGCGAAACGTCAAAACGTCTGGCGGAGTCGGCGAGGCGCAGAGGAGTTCCGTAGGTCGACTTCCAGGGATCCTCTCCGGCGTACCAACCCGCGTACGAAGGTGTCATGGCCATTTGGGCCCTCTCGCCGAACGTCAAGAAGGCTGTGCCTCTAGGGGAAAGCAGCCACTTGTATGCAGAAACGACCATGTAGTCGAACCGGTTGGCGTCGATGGGCAGCCAGCCAGCGGCCTGTGTGGCGTCAACCAACAGCTGCGCGCCGTAGTGTCCGGCTCGCTCTTCGATGGCGTCTACGTCTGCGAGCCGTCCATCCGATGACTGCACCAGACTGAAGGCGACAAGGGTCGTGTCCGCGTCGATGGACTCGGCTAGAGCCTCGAGCGGGACCGTACGCACCTCGAGTCCCTTGTGAACGAGGAACGGAAAAAGCAGCGATGTGAACTCGCCCTCCGGCGTCAGCACGACGCTCCCATCGGGAAGGCCGGCGGCGACAACGCCCACTAGGACGGACGCCTGGTTCGCAACCGCAACGCGATCGGGGTCCACTCCGACCAGATCCGCAAAGAGCGATCTGGACCGGTCGACGGCCTCGTCGTACTCGGCCATCGTGGCTTGACCTGTGCTCCACCGGTCGATGCCGTCAAGTAGTGCCGCGGCCACTGTGTCTGCGGCGAGTCCGTAGGTAGCGGTGTTCAAGTAGACGGCTGATGGGCGAAAGCGCGACCGGGCCTGTTGGGGCGTCATCGAGGGGAAACTAGCGAGACCCGGGGCCAGCGGCGGTGTCATCGGTTTCGCTTCTCTACCGCAGAACGTCGCATTAATGCGACGTTCGTGCGCTAAGAACGCGGGTCGTTCGGCCCTGGGATGCGGGGGGTGGGGCGAGTAACTTCTGGGTGTGGCTGATTACCCATCGGAGTATGAGCTCGACATTGTGACCCGGTCCGGGTCAACCGTCCGGGTCCGTCCCATCAAGGCGACGGACGGTGATCTCCTCGTTGACTTCTTCGAACGGCTTGGTCCTGAGAGTCGGTATTACCGCTTCTTCCGGATGAAATCCTCGCTTCAACCGGAAGAGGTCAAATTCTTCACGACCGTGGACTATGCGTCGCGCATGGCCCTCGTCGCCATTTACGAAGGCCGGATGGTCGGTGTCGCCCGGTATGACGGCGAGGAGGACAACCCGGAGATCGCCGAGGTGGCGTTCTCGGTGTCAGACGAGATGCAGGGACACGGCGTGGGCACGTCACTCCTTCAACTCATCACCGCTTACGCCCGCGATCACGGCATCACAGGCTTCCGTGCCTTCGTCCTTCCCGAAAATGTTCAGATGATGAGGGTCTTCCGCAATTCCGGGTACGAACTGAAGCGGACCGTCGAAGACGGGATCTTCACCGTCGACTTCCCTGTGGCCTACACCGACGATGCTCGTGCCAAAGCTGAGGAGCGGGAGCGTCGGGCAGTCACGGCTTCGGTGCTCCCCCTCTTTTTTCCCCGCACCATCGCTGTCATTGGAGCAAGTACACGGGAGGGATCCATCGGCAACACCCTCTTCCGAAATTTGCTTCACACTGGATTCGCCGGTGCCCTGTACCCCGTCAATCCGACCGCCCAGGTCGTCAACTCCGTGCGGGCCTATCCCTCGATCAAGGACGTTCCCGACATTGTCGACCTGGCGTTCGTGGTCGTGCCCTCCACGGGAGTTCTCGACGTTGTGCGGGAATGCGACGAGGCGGGAGTCCGCGGCCTCGTCGTGATCTCTGCAGGGTTCTCGGAGGTGGGCGGCGAGGGAGTCGAACTCGAGGAGGAGTTGCTCGATCTCGTGCGAAATTCGGGCATGCGGATGGTCGGTCCCAACTGCATGGGCCTGCTCAACACGGCCCCCGCCGTAAGTATGAACGGCACGTTCGCGCCGGTGTATCCGCCCGCAGGCAACGTGGCGATGTCTTCGCAGTCCGGCGCGCTGGGCATTGCGATTCTGCAGTTCGCACAACGCACTGGCCTGGGAATCAGCCAGTTTGTGTCGGTAGGCAACAAGGCGGATGTATCCGGTAACGACCTGCTGATGGCGTGGGAAGACGATCCCCAAACAGACGTGATTCTCCTATACCTTGAGTCCTTCGGAGCTCCTCGTCGGTTCGCCCGAATTGCCCCCAGAGTCGCTCGCAAGAAGCCGATCGTGGCAGTGAAATCAGGTCGGTCGAGCTCGGGGAGCAGGGCTGCTTCGTCTCACACGGGCGCGTTGGCATCGTTGGATGTTGCGGTGGATGCTCTGTTCCATCAGACGGGCGTGATCCGAGTCGACACTCTTGAGGAGCTATTCGCGGTTGCGCTCCTTCTGTCGACCCAACCGGTCCCGAAGGGCCGCAACGTGGGGATCATCACTAACGCTGGCGGTCCGGGCATCCTCGCGGCGGACGCTCTGGAGGCGAATGGCCTCCTGATACCCGAGTTGAGCGAGGCGACTCAGGCGCTTCTCCGGTCAGAACTACCCGCCGAAGCGGCGGTGCGTAACCCGGTCGACATGATCGCGGGCGCCGGTGCGGATCAGTTCTCTCACGCCGCGACCACTGTGCTTGATAGCGGCGAGCTCGATGCTCTACTCGTTATCTACGTGCCCACTTCGGACACGGGCGTAGAGCAGGTGGCCACCGCTCTGCGTGCGGTTGCGGAGGGCTATGACGGTCCAACGACTCTGCTCTCGGTGTTCATGCAGTCCGATACGGCTGAGGCATTCCTCCGCTCCGACCTGGTACGGATCCCGACCTTCTCCTTCCCAGAGGCTGCCGCCATCGCCCTGTCTCGTTCGGTTGGTTACGGCGAGTGGATCCAGCGTGACCCTGGGTCGGTTCCCTCCTTCGATGGCGTCGACATCGCCGCGGCAAGAGCGGTGGTCGATCCGGTGATCGCCCGGGTGGGGGACAAGGGAGCCTGGTTGGAGCCGGGGGAAGTCGACTCGGTTCTCGCAGGTTTCGCCATCACCTTGCCCAAGTCGGGTATCGCCGGGACGCCCGAGGATGCGGTGCGCCTCGCCGCCGAGATCGGCGGTCCCGTGGTCTTGAAGGTGATCTCTGAGTCGGCGCTGCATAAGTCAGATGTTGGCGGTGTCTTGTTGAACGTGGAAGGAGAAGAGGCCGTCAGAGAGGCCTTTGATGCGGTGACTTCCGCCGTGCCCCAACACGACGGGGCGTTGGTGCAGGAGATGATCACGGGAGGACATGAAGTCCTGATCGGGATCACCGAGGATCCGAACTTCGGGCCGTTGCTGGTGTACGGCCTCGGTGGCATCTACGTCGAACTCCTGAAGGACGTGGCGTTCCGGCTCAACCCGCTAACCGACGTCGATGCCCAGGAGATGGTGAGGGAGATCAAGGGAGCGAAGCTTCTCGACGGATATCGAGGCTTGCCACGGGGCGACATCGATGCGGTCGTCGAGACCATCCTGCGAATCTCTGCGATGGCCACCGCGATTCCAGAAATCGTCGAGATGGACTTGAACCCTGTGATGGTCCTCGAGCCGGGAGACGGCGTTCGCGTGGTGGACGCTCGTATCAGGGTCAAGGCTGTTCGCCAGGGGTGGTTCCCGGCGCTAGACGACCTGCCGGCTGTCGTCAGGAAGCCCCAGGAACGTTGACCACTACGCTCCATCGGAGCCCGAGCCACGGAGGAGTTTTCAATGTCGTTCGTCGATTTCACCACGGAAGGTGCGGTTGCCGTCGTAACGCTCAATCGCCCGCCCGTCAACGCCCTCTCAGAGCAGTTGGGATCCGACCTTTACGGTGCTTTCGGCCAGTGTGAGGAGACCGGGATCCGGGCAGTCGTCATCACCGGAAGTCCCCACTTTGCTGCTGGCGCGGATATCAAAGGATTCCAGGCGGCCTATGCCTCGGCCGGCGAGGAGAAGATTGCCAGCACCCTGCTGAAGGCAGTCGATCGACTCGAGAGGCTGCAGAAGCCGACCATTGCCGCAGTTCGCGGCTACGCCCTAGGCGGGGGGCTGGAGTTGGCGATGGGAGCCGACTTCCGATTCTTGGCCGATGATGCCCAGGTCGGTCAGCCTGAGATCAAGCTCGGGATCATCCCAGGGGCAGGCGGCACGCAACGTCTGCAGAGAATCGTCGGCTACCAGCGGAGCAAGGAAATTATCTTCTCCGGGCGGTTCGTCGATGCGCAAGAGGCCTTGGCGATCGGTCTCGCCGACAAGGTCTTCTCGCCTGATGACCTTCTCGACGAGACGATGGCGATCGCCACTCAGTGGGCCGAAGGTCCAACGCGCGGTATCGCGGCGGCCAAGAAGGCGATCAACGACGGATATGGCCAACCGATGGATCGGGCGCTCGAAATTGAGGCGGCTGCGTTCAACGACTGCTTCTGGACCGAAGATGCCAAGGAGGGTATCGCCGCTTTCATAGAGAAGCGCTCGCCCGAGTTTCGGGGTCGCTGAGTGGCTGCGTCGGAAGGCCCGGTTTGGGAGTAGAGGTGAGGCGCCGAGTAGCCTTGTAGTGACCGGGAGGGCCGGTCGCTCTCCCATCTGGGATCGAGCCAAGCATCAGCCAGGAGCCTCGTGACCAACACCGCCGACGAAACGTTCACCGACGAACTCGCCACCGCAGACACCTTTCAAGAACTCGGGGTTGCTCCCGATCTAGTTCAAATCCTCTTCGAACAGGGGATCACCTCGCCCTTCCCCATCCAGGCGCTGGTGATTCCTGACGCATTGGCGGGCCGCGATGTACTCGGGAAAGCCAAGACGGGCTCGGGCAAGACTCTCGCTTTCGGGCTTCCCCTCGTCGAGCGCCTCAGTCCCGCCCGTTCGAAGCATCCGAATGCCCTCATCCTTGTCCCCACCAGGGAACTCTGTTCCCAGGTAGCGGAAGCCATCGAACCGTTCGTCACCGCCCGCGGGTTCAAGCTTGTCTCGGTTTACGGCGGAGTGTCGTTACCCGATCAGGTCGACCGCTTGCAGGCAGGTGTGGAGGTTGTAGTTGCTACGCCGGGTCGTCTAATCGACCTGGTGAATCGCAAGGCCGCCATTCTCGACGCCGTAGACACGGTCGTCATCGACGAGGCAGACGAGATGGCCAACATGGGCTTTCTCCCACAGGTCCATCAGATCATGCGGGCTGTAGGCGGCAATCACCGAACGATGCTGTTCTCGGCCACCTTGGACTATCAGGTGCAGAACATCGTCCACAAATACATGACCGATCCCGCCCGACATGAGGTCGCATCCGAGACTGTCATGGTGGACACTTCGATCCACCGGTTCATCGCCGCCCACAAGCTCGACAAGCCCGACGTGGTCGCGCGCATCGCTGCCGGGTTCGAACGAACGATGGTCTTCACCCGGACCAAGAGAGATTGTGACTACCTGGCTGGCGCGTTGAAGTCAGCCGGAGTGAAGGCGGCAGCAATCCACGGCGACATTCCGCAGTCCCAGCGCGAGAAGACTCTTGCCAAGTTCGTCGACGGGTCGTTGCCCGTGCTTGTAGCGACGAACGTGGCTGCCCGGGGGCTGCATATCGAAGGCCTGGATGTCGTGATCCACTACGAGCCGCCGGACGACCCGAGGGTGTACGTGCACCGTTCCGGCAGAACAGCAAGGGCAGGGGAAAAAGGTCTCGTCGTGACGCTCGTTGAGTGGGATCAGCACGAAATGGCTCAAGAGATAATGCGCCAAGCCGACATGAACGAGCCTGTCGTGAAGATGTACTCGAACGACGAGCGGCTCGATGACCTCGCTGGTTGGACGCCGGATCCGCTTCCGGAACAGCCGCCGGTCAAGAAAGTCCCCTCACGCCACCGTCGTCGACGCCGCCTCTGAGATTCGGTCAGGGCTCCAGCTGGGTTTTCAGACCCTGAAGGTTGCGTCGCCAGATCAAACCTAGGACAGGTTTGGCGAAGAACGCGGTGACAGGACCGCCGAGGTACACAGGGAACGTGAGATCCTCGGTCCAGGTGAACCGGGTCCCGCCTGCTATTGGCGAGAGGCTGAACCGGCCGACCCCTTTCACCAGACCCGCGTGCTTCACCCCGATCGATCGGCCGTCGTCCCACTCCGTGACCTCCATCACGTCGGTAGTCCTAAAGGGTCCGACCACTGTCCTCACTTGCATCACCGTTCCCACGCCCGAGCGAGTATCCGAAAGAAAAACAACCGACTCGGCGTCCGCCATCCAACGGTCGTGCGTTGCAAGATCCGACGCTGCCTGCCAGACGACGTCGAGGGGGGCAGATATATCGACGTGCTGGGTGATTCGGGCCATGATTTCAGGCTAGTGGTGCGCCGTTCAAACAATGGGGCGGTCTCCCCGGCCCATGACGCCCCTGGCTGCGTCCTCCTCCTCGCCGAACGAGTCAAGTGCGGCTGCGTCGGAAGTCCTTGCCAGATGACGCCATGTGCTCGGGGACACCGCGCCCCTCTTTGAGCGACACACCACGAGTGGTGCGTCGAACAGCCCAACTGGAAACAGGGTCTGTACTGTCGGGAAGCTCATGAAGTCTCAGCCCACCGGTGTCGTGTCGTTCCTGATGTCCGACGTAGTGGACTCCACACGGATGTGGGAGAGCGATCGGGCTGGGATGGCCGCCAGTCTCGAAATCCACGACAGCATCGTTCGACAGGTAACAGCCGCCAACGGTGGACACGTCTTTTCGACCGCAGGAGACGCGTTCGCTGTCGCCTTCCCCACACCTGCAGAGTGTGTCTCGGCCGCGATCGCGATCCAGGAACGGCTGGCACTCACCGATTGGCCGGGTCCCTCTGTCCGTGTGCGGATGGGAGTCCACACCGGAACCGCCGATGAACGTGGCGGCGACTACTTCGGCCCGACCCTGAACCGAACCGCCCGGATCATGGCGGCCGGACACGCCGGCCACATCCTCGTCTCGGCCGTGACGGCCGATCTCTTGTCGTCTCGTATCGGGCCCGACATCGAGCTCGTCGATCGCGGGCCACACCGTCTTAGTGGCCTCCACGATCAGATTCAGATTTTCGAGGTGGCTCACGCGCATTCGCCGGAGGATGCGCTTTCGTTACGCACCGAAGATGCGCTGAGATCCAATTTGCCCGAACCCCTTTCGTCCTTCGTCGGCAGGACCCGCGAACTACAAGAGGTCACCAGCCGTTTGGAGGCGAGTCGGTTGGTGACTCTCACCGGAGCCGGTGGAACTGGCAAGACCAGGCTGGCGGTAGAGAGCGCCCGCACGATGGCCGCCGCCTTTTCTGACGGGGCTTGGCTCGTCGAGCTCGCTCGGATCTCGGAACCTGGGCTTGCGATGACGGCCGTAGGCGAAGTGTTCGGGCTGCGGCCCGGAGACGGCGTCTCCATCGAAGAAGTTGTCGCGAGGCATTTGCGGTCCCGCCAGATCCTCCTCGTCCTCGACAATTGCGAGCATGTCCTGGCCGGTGCGGCCGACGCGGCGCGTCGGCTGTTGGTCGACGCCCCTGACTTGAAGATCCTCGCTACCTCGCGTGAGACGCTGGGACTCGACGGGGAGTTCGTGGTTCGGGTTCCGGCGTTGGCCGTTCCGAATGGCTCTGGTGGTGGCGTGACTGACTCGGTTCGTTTGTTCCTCGACCGAGCTGAGGCTGCCGGAGCATCCGTAGGAGATCAAGACCTGGCGCATGTCGAACGGATCTGTCGCCAGGTGGAAGGAATGCCCCTTGCCGTCGAGTTGGCTGCCGCCCGCCTCCGAACCATGGCTGCAAGCGATCTTGCGGAGCGCCTGGACGAGTCGTTCCAGGTACTGGTTGGTCCGAAGAAGGCCACGACGACCCGACATCGGACCCTTGAGGCGACAATCGATTGGTCCTATCAACTTCTCGACGCGGACGAGCAGGCTCTGTTCCGACGGTTAGCGGCGTTCGCTGGTGGATTCGATATGGCCGCGGCCGAGGCCGTGGCCCCCGAGATCTCGACTGAGGTCATCGACGTGGTCGACTCGCTGGTGGACAAGTCACTCGTCAATTCACGCCGAACCGGACATGGCCTGCGATTCAGCATGCTGGAACCTGTGCGTCAGTACGCCAGTCTCAAGCTGGCGGAGTTCGGTGAGATGGATGCCGTGTTCGACGCACATGCGCGCTACTTCGTTGAGTTTGTGGCTACTGCCGCCCCGCATACGCGAAATTCCGATCAAATGACCTGGTTCCTCCGGATCGACGCCGACTACGACAACATCCGGCTGGCATTTGCGAACTTGCTTGCGACGCGACAGCTCGACGCCTATCTGCGCATGGCATTCGATCTCTTCATGTATTGGGTCCACACTTCCTTGCATCAGGAGGCCATCGCTGCCTGTGTGGCCGGGGCTGAAGCAGCAGACGATTCCGTTGATCCGGATTTGATCGTGAAGGCGTGGTTTGTTGCCGCGTGCATGGGGGCCGAGATCACGAGCGTCGGGGCGATCGACCATGCCCGCCGGGGACTCGAAGTAGCCGAACGCACCGCCAGCCCGAACGCTATAGGTCGAATGGAACTCGCCCTCGGTGCGGCGATCCGGCACTCGACGACCGATCCCGAATACCTCAAGCACCTCATTACTGCCCGGTCGGTTCTCGACGAGCATGCCGAACCCTTCTGGTGGGAACCCGAATGGGACAGGGGGTTCTTGAACCTGCTGCTCACGGGTTACCTGCCCGCCGACGACGAACGGATCGGGGAGCACACCGAGGTGGCTATGAGTGCGTTCGAGCGGATCGGAGATCAGGCGATGCTCGGGGCGACTCTCTTCGAGAGCATCGGAGCCTTGATGCCCGACCAGGACCGGGTGATCGGGAGCCTGCGCCGTGCCCTGGAGATTTTCGAGGACGTCAGGGCCGGCTACTTCCAGGCTCACACTCGCATGTACTACGGCCTTCTGATGTTTCAGCGCCAGCAAATAGACGAGGCTGCGGTCTACCTGGCGGAAGGTTCCGACCAGTTGGAAGACCTCGGGGACATCAACTGCTGGGCCACGGCGGTTCGTTGGCTTTCCGAGTGCGAGGCCGAGATGGGTATGACCGATCAAGCCCGTCGTCACCTCATTGGCGTCTTTGACATCGTCGGCGGGCTGCCCTTGCCGGAAGTGGCAATACCGAGAACGCTCGATTCGGCCATCGTTACGTTGTCGGCGGCAGGGCGTTACGAACCCGCCGCATTGCTCCTCGGATTTGCCGAAAACCTCCCGTTCCCCGTTTCAATATTCCCGCGTGATGTGCGGTTGGCCGCAATGGCGGAGAGGGTCATCATCGAACTTGGGGAGGAGGAGGCGACGAGACTGAGAGCCGAAGGCGCGTCACTCGATCAAGACGCTGCCCTGGCTCGAGCGAGGAACGAGCTCGATTGGTGAGGCTTTAGCCAAGACTGCTCAGTCCTCGCCAATGTCCTCGGCCCATATATCAGGATGTGCTGTCTCGAAGTCCTTCATCATGGCGACGCATTCGGGGTCTTCGAGAAGAACGATTTCGACGCCAACCGATGCCAGCCAGTCGTGACCGCCCACGAACGTGACCGCTTCACCGATGACCACTCGCGAAATACCGAATTGACGTACCAGTCCCGAGCAATACCAGCAGGGTGACAGGGTCGTCGCCATCGTGGTCCCCCGGTAGCTGCGTCTCCGTCCGGCGGCGCGGAAGGCGGCTGTCTCCCCGTGGACGGTGGGGTCCCCGTCCTGTATCCGCCGATTGTGTCCCGAACCCCACAGCTCCCCGTCAGGTCCGAACAGCGCGGCTCCGATCGGGATGCCTCCTCCCTCGAGACCCAGCCGGGCTTGGACTTTTGCTACTTCGAGCATCTCCAGATCGTTCATTGCCCCTTCCTGTCTAACCGAGTGCGTCGATGAGGAAGCTGACAACTTCGCCGACCATTTGGTCTCCGGCAACCAGCGCCCAGTCGTTGTGGTCGGCTCCTTGAAGTTCGAGGTACCGCCCGGGTTGAAGCGCTGCCTCGAAGAGTGTTCGGCTCTGTTCGACCGGCACGATGCTGTCCGTCGAGCCTGCCACGACCATCACGGGAGCATCGACTTCGGGGATCTTCTCGAGGCTCGGGTACCGGTCTCTCAGCAAAAAGCTCATGATCGAGTAGTGGACTGCTGCCACGTCAGCCATTGACGTGAAAGGTGAACGCAGCACGAGCGCAGCCGGCGGATCTGTGACAGCGAGTCGAATTGCGACACCCGAGCCGAGCGACTCGCCGAAGTAGACGATGCGATCCGCGTCAACGTCGGGTCGGGACCGAACGTATTCCAAGGCCGCCAGAGCATCGGAATCGAGCCCGGCCTGAGAAGGACTGCCCGGATTGGCGCCGTACCCCCGATAGTCGACGAGGAGCACAGAGAATCCGCTTGTTCGTAGTGCCTCGCCGAGGGGCCACCGGTCCGCCCGGTTTCCTGCGTTCCCGTTGAAGACGATCACTGTCCCGACAGGCTGGCTCTCGGTCGCCAAGAACCACGCCTTCATGTTCAACTGGTCGGCGGTCGAATAGGCGACTTCCTCGACGCTCGGCGGGAGGTCCCCGAGGTGCTGGGTAGGGAAGTACATAAGGCGGCGTTGGAACATCCACAGCGCAAGTGCGGCAATCAACACACCGACGATGACGGTCGTGACTATGGACTTCATGGTCGCTCCGTGGACACCGCTCCGACTGTAGGTCTACTGGTGGTCGCCGGCCCGAGTAGAACCTTTGAACGTATTGTGACCGGCAACTCGTTACAGGAGCTCACATGCAAGTTAGAAACACCCGTTCCATGTCGACTGCCGATGCCGACGCCGTGGTCGTCGGCATGTATCCCGGGCGCCGCCCCGTCGAAGGTACGGCTGGGGTCTTACGTGTCCTGGGAGAGGCTTGGGTGGGCAAGGCCCTCGCGGCCGCCGGGTTCAAGGGCGAGTCCGGAGACGTGACAAACCTGGCGAATCCCACCGATACCGGTCCTGGAACGGTCGTCTTCGTCGGTTTGGGAACAGATGTCGACCTCGAGAGTCTTCGCCAGGCGGCCGGTTGTGGCGTGCGAAAGCTTCCCAGAGACGTTCGCTCTATTGCCACGACCCTGCATCGGGTCGACCTCGACGGCGCCGCGGCCGCCGTCATCGAGGGGATTGCACTGGCCGACTACAAATTCGAGACCTATAAGTCCAAGTGCGACACCCGTTCCGAACTGCAGATCGAACTCATCGGCGGGCCCAAGGACGTGGCCGACATCGCTGAGGCCGCCCAAACGCTCGTTGACATGGTCGGATTCGCCCGCGATCTCGTCAACGAGCCACCGATCGCCAAAGCCCCACTCGACCTTGCGGAGCGTGTGACCGCAATTGCATCCAAGGCAGGGGTCAAGGCCGAGATCTGGTCGGGAGAAGCGCTCGCTGAACACAACTTGGCGGGGCTGCTCGCTGTCGGTTCTGGCTCGGATCGCCCTCCGTGCATGGTCCGTCTCGAGTACTCGCCTCGCAGAGCCAAGGCGCACCTTGTCCTGGTTGGCAAGGGGATCGTGTTCGACTCCGGCGGTCTCAACCTGAAACAGGGCGAAATGATGGCGACCATGAAGTCCGACATGGCAGGCGCGGCTGCAGTGTCCGCCGCGATCGTGGCGATGGCCCGCCTTGGCATCAAGATCCGTGTCACGGCCTATCTGGCTCTGGCGGAGAACCTGGTCGGGGGAGGAGCCCAGCGACCTTCCGACGTCATCACCTATCGAAATGGGACAACAGTCGAGATAGGCAACACGGACGCCGAGGGGCGCCTGGTCATGGCTGACGCCCTGTGTCTGGCTGCCGAGGGTGATTCCGATCTCATCGTCGATGTCGCAACTCTCACGGGAGCCACAAAGGTCGCACTCGGCCCACGAATCGCCGGCATCTATGCGAGGGATGAGGACCTGGCCTTCCGTGTCCAGCACGCCGCCGACAGCGCAGGGGAGCGGGCGTGGGTTCTTCCCATGCCCGTCGACTATCGCAAATGGAACGAGTCGAACGTTGCCGACATCAAGAACACGTTCGGTATCCGCTATGGCGGTGGTATCGGGGCCGCGTTGTTCCTGGAGGAATTCGTCGCCGACAAGCCGTGGGTTCACATCGACATAGCTGGGCCAGCGTATGTCGATGATGCAGAGCACTACATCCCCAAGGGCGGAACCGGCTACGGCGTGCGAACCTTGGTCGAGCTGGCTGCCTCGATGGCAGTGTGAAACAAGAGACTCTCGTCCCTGTGGCGGGGTTGACAGAGTCCTGCACATCGCGCGAAGCATTGGCAGTGGCTTCGTCGCTGGCAGGCGAGTTGGAGCCCGGGGCGCAGGCCTGGCGGGTCGGCTCGGTGGACGGCTGCGACACGGAGGGCCGGTCGACTCGTTGGGAGGTTCGCTTCGATCTTGAACGCAGGCGAGCCGAAGCGGTTGTGACTCTGGGGTTCGTCTACGAAGAAGACACCGGGACCCACGGCGAGGGGGTCGCGTCCTTATCACTCGTCGACTTCCCAGCCGAGGGGAGCGAACTCTCCAAAATGGCCGCCACCGGTGAAATCTCGGCTCGCGGGCTTCGCTCCGTGTGGCGACAGCAGATGCGGGAGCGGCCAGCATTGCCTCCCAATGCTCCCGACTCTTCGGTGATGATGGCCAAGGTCGCCCCCGACGAGGTGCGTGCTGCATACGCCCGCATCACGCGTCAACGCGGATTCGTATGGGTCGTCGAGACACCAGGCCGAACCCGTCATTTCCGGTTCGACGACCTGACAAAGTGAGGACGCCCACGTCGATACGGCTTCGGACGTTCCCAGGTCTGCGATCATTGGGCTCGTGACCGACACCTATCTCGATCATGCGGCGACCACCCCGATGCGGCCTGAAGTCCGAGAGGCGATGGATCCCTTTGCCAACGAGCACTTTGGCAATGCCTCCGGTTCTCACGGGGTGTCCCGACGCGCCAAGAATGCCCTTGAAGAAGCGCGAGAGAAGGTGGCAGATGCGATCGGGTGTCGACCGCAGGAGATCGTCTTCACCGCGGGTGGGACCGAAGCCGACAACCTGGCTGTGAAGGGTGCGGCGCTTGCGTCGGGGGTTGGAGGCGCCGTAACCGTCGCAACCGAACACGAGGCGGTGCTTGAGTCAGCCGAGTTTGTCCGCCGGCTCGGCGGCGAGGTGACCGTCCTGGGCGTGGACTCCATCGGTCGGGTCGATCCTGACGCGGTCGTCGGTGCGGTGACTGGCGAGACACGGGTCGTGTCGGTGATGTGGGCGAACAACGAGACAGGCACGCTCCAACCGCTTACCGCAATCAGAGAGAAGCTGGCTGGGCGTGCGTTGTTCCACACCGATGCGGTGCAGGCATTTATCTCCGAAGACGTGTCCGTTGAAGGTCTGGACATGCTCTCTCTCGCCGCCCACAAATTCGGCGGACCGAAGGGAGTGGGAGTCCTCTTCGTCAGAGACGGGGTGACTTTGGAGCCTGTCCTGCACGGTGGGGGGCAAGAATTCGGTCGCCGCTCCGGAACCCACAATGTGGCGGGTGCGGTCGGACTGGCCGCGGCGGTGGAGGTGACGGTTGCGGACCGCACGTCTTATCGCGAACGCGTTGCAGCCATCCGATCTAGATTCGAAGGACTTCTCAGCCATCTCGTCGAGCGCACGGTCCCGGTCGAGCACACCCTGATTCAGCATTCCCATCTGCGCCTTGCCGGCCACCGCAACGAAACGATGCTTGTCCGGCTGGATCAGCTGGGAGTGGCGGCGTCGTCCGCCTCGGCATGTCAGTCGGGGGCGAATACGGTCTCGCATGTACTCGAGGCGATGGGCGTAGCCGAACCTCGGGAGCATCTCAGGTTCTCCTTCGGGTGGAACTCCACCTTGGCTGACGCTGAGACGGCCGCAGAGGCAGTCAGACAGGTTGTCGGGGTGAAGGCATGAAAGTTCTCGTTGCGATGTCCGGCGGGGTCGACTCTTCAGTTGCGGCCGCTCAAATGGTTGCCGAGGGACACGACGTGATAGGTGTGACGCTCAAACTTTGGGCGGGTCCAAATGGGGAGATGCCGACCTCGGGCTGTTGCACGGTCTCTGACTCCGAGGACGCTCGGCGCGTGGCGGCTCAGCTGGATATCCCGTATTACGTGCTCGATTACACCGAAGACTTCTCCCACGGGGTCATTGACGGTTTTGTTGAGGGCTACCTATCCGGGCGGACTCCCAACCCGTGTGTCGAATGCAACCGAACAGTGAAATTCTCACGTTTGATGTCCCAGGCGGCCGACTTCGATTGCGCAGTCGTAGTCACCGGTCACTACGCCCGCGTGGATCATCACGACGGGCGGTTCCGCCTACGCCGCGGAGTCGATCAGGCCAAGGACCAGAGTTACGTCCTTTCCATGCTCGGACAGGATCAGCTCTCGCGTGTTCGATTCCCGGTGGGTGACTTGGAGAAGTCGGAGGTGCGTGCGATCGCTGCAGACCTTGGTCTGCGTACCGCCTACAAGTCCGAGAGCATGGACATCTGTTTCGTCGGCCGTCGCGACTATCGCTCGTTCCTGCGGTCTCATGCGCCTGAGGCCATCGAGCCAGGGGTTTTGGTAACGGTGGGCGGCGAGCGGGTGGGTGCTCACGACGGCATTGCCGGCTTCACTGTGGGTCAGCGTCGGGGTCTCGGCGTGGCCCTCGGGGAGCCTCATTATGTGGTCTCGGTCGATGCGCCCACCCGAACCGTCACAATCGGCACTCAGGAGGCGTTGCTCGTCGAGAGCATGACCGTCTCGCAGGTCACATGGACGGACTCGCCGCTCGAGCCGGGCGCGATTGTCGAGGCCCAGTATCGAGCCCACGGCGAACCAGCCAGGGCGACATGGGAGGGTGACGGAAAGGTTCTTTTTGCCGAACCCCAAGTGGCTGTGGCTCCTGGCCAGACGGCCGCCTTCTACCGAGGCGATGAGGTAATCGGCGGAGCATTGATCCTGTCCGCCTGAGGCGCGGCGGGAGTGGCGGTCTGTTGAAGGGTGGCTGAAATGTCGGCGGCGCCTGGCATGATTTGGTCATGAGCACGATCGACCCGGGCATCCGGGCAGAGGAACTGCGCGCGGTCATACGTCACCACGCACATCGGTATCACGTGTTGGACGATCCCGAGATCGCGGACATCGAGTACGACGCGTTGATCCGCGAGTTGGAGGCTATCGAGGAGCAGCATCCGGATCTGATAACTCCTGACTCCCCGACTCAAAGGGTCGGTGGTCCGGTCAGCGATCTGTTCTCGGCGGTCGTCCATCTTCGTCGGCTCTTCAGTCTCGACAACTCCGAGAGCGCAGAGGAACTGAAGCGGTGGGAAGAGAGGATCGTCAGACAGATCGAACGAGTCCCTGACGGCTACTCGTGTGAGTTGAAGATCGACGGTCTGGCGGTCTCCCTCACCTACGAAGATGGTGTCTTGACCCGCGGTGCGACCCGAGGCGACGGCACGACGGGCGAGGACATCACTGCCAATCTCAGGATCATCGACGCCGTGCCGCTTCGACTATTTGGGGAGGACATCCCGTCTCTTCTCGAAGTGCGCGGTGAGGTGTACATGCCATTCGACGTCTTCGAAGCGCTAAACGAGCGCCAAACCCAGACAGGGGACCGTCTGTTCATTAATCCCCGCAACGCAGCTGCGGGGTCGGTCCGTCAAAAGGATCCCAACCTCGTTGCCGAGCGAAAGCTCTCGATCTGGGTGTATCAGGCAGGGATCGTCGAGGGTGGCCCAACGCTCACTACTCACGGCGAGACAATGGATTACTTGTCCGCTTTGGGGCTGAGGGTCAATCCTGAGTCGCGGGTCGTGGCCGACCTAGATGCGGTCCTCGAATACGTCACACGAGCAGAGGCAACGCGGAACCAGCATCCGTATCAGACAGACGGCGTCGTCGTGAAGGTCAACTCGCTGGCGGACCAGGACCAACTCGGATTCACCGCCCGGGCCCCACGCTGGGCCATTGCCTACAAGTTCCCGCCTGAGGAGCGCACCACCAAGCTTCGCGACATCCTGATCAACGTCGGACGCACAGGCGCCGCCACACCGTTCGCCGTGCTTGAGCCGGTATTCGTCGGGGGAGCCAACGTCGGAATGGCAACCCTGCACAACGAAGAACAGGTGCGGCTGAAAGACGTGCGAATCGGCGACACGGTGGTCGTACGCAGGGCGGGCGACGTAATCCCCGAAGTAGTTGGCCCGGTCGTCTCGCTTAGAGCCGGCGATGAGCGAGTCTGGTCGATGCCCGCCAACTGTCCCTTCTGTGGCAATCCCATCGTGCGTCCGGAAGACCAGAAGGTCGCTCGATGCACTGGTGGACTCGCATGTCCGTCGCGGCTGCGGGAATGGCTGGCTTTCTTCGCCGGTCGCAGTGCGATGGACATCGACGGAATGGGCTATCAGACGATTCAGTTGTTGATCGACGAGAAGCTGATTGCCGATCCGGCCGACATCTTTTTCCTGACGCCGGAGGCGTTTGAGGGGTTCGAAGGCTGGGGCGATGTTTCGATCGCCAACCTGATGGCAGGCATCGACGCTGCTCGCGACCGGCCAATCGCTCGACTCATTACCGCGTTGGGGATTCGCCATGTCGGTCCGAAGGCGGCAGAGGTCTTCGCCAAGACCTTCCGGTCGATCGACCGGCTGTCCGAGACGTCAGAAGCCGAACTGGTGGCGATCGAAGGGATCGGCCCGATCATCGCAATGGCGTGGGTCGAATGGGCTTCGGACCCCGAGAACCAACGGCTGCTGTCGAAGTTTCGCGAGGGTGGGGTGCGGATGGAGGATCCTGAAAGTCCGGACACTCAAATCTCCGACTTGCTTGCGGGTATGACGATCGTGGTGTCGGGCACTCTCGCCGGGTTCAGCAGGGACGAAGCCCAGGAGGCCATCACAACTCGCGGCGGCAAGGCCACTGGCTCGGTTTCGAAGTCGACTACCGCCTTGGTGGTGGGCGACACACCGGGAGCGTCCAAGGTCACCAAGGCAGAGGACCTGGGAGTCCCGATCATCGACGAAGCCAAGTTCGTGGACATGTTGGAAAGGGGAGCCTCCGCTCTCGGCTGACGCCCGTTCGTCGAAAATCTGGCCGCCTGTATCGTCGGAGGATCGACAGGAGAAGGCATGAAAGTTGGCGTGATCGTCCCGCAGGGATGGACCGGCGAATACGACGGATGGGATCCTGGGAGGGCGTGGTCGAGGACCGTCGAAGTCGCCCAGCAGGCCGAGAAGCTGGGATTCGAGTCCATATGGCTGTTCGACCACTTCCACACCGTTCCCATACCGACCGATGAGATCACGTTCGAATCGTTCACCTCGCTCGCTCACCTCGGGGCGGTGACATCGCGGGTCAGGTTGGGCCACATCGTCA
The DNA here is from genome assembly GCA_041744795.1 of Acidimicrobiia bacterium. Taxonomy (GTDB): domain Bacteria; phylum Actinomycetota; class Acidimicrobiia; order Spongiisociales; family ZC4RG35; genus DATHWB01. The sequence continues at coordinate 1,477 of JBGTKD010000058.1, read as the reverse complement.
TATGTGCCGGATTCCGCAACCCGGCGATGACCGCCAAGATGATCTCGACCATGGACACCCAAACTGGCGGTCGCATGGAGCTGGGGATCGGAGCTGGTTGGAAGAAAGATGAATGGGAGGCCTACGGATACGGCTTCCCGTCTACCCGGGATCGTCTCGCCGCCCTCAAAGATCAACTGGAGGTTGTCAGGGCGATGATGGCTCCTGGGCCCGCCACCTACGAAGGCGACCATGCCTCCGTCGACGAGGCTTTCAACTTTCCCAAGCCCCTTCAGGCTCCGCGTGTCCCGATCATGGTGGGAGGTAATGGACCGAACGTGACGTGGCGTTTGGCGGCCCGTTATGCCGACGAGCTCAACCTCGACGGCAAGACTCCTGCAGAAGCTGTCGAGGCGTTCCCTGTTATCCGATCCCGATGCGAAGAGATTGACCGCGACCCGGCTTCGTTGCCCGTGTCTGCGCACATCTTCTGGAAGCATCTGGCCGTTTCCGGCCAGCCGCGTGTCGAGATGCTGGCTGCCTACCGCGAGGCGGGAGTCAGCAGGGTGATGGGTCTGCTCCAGGCTTCGGCGGACACAGACGAGGCCCTCGAATCCCTGGCCGAGGACTGCCGGGAGGCAGGCGCTCACTTCGACTGAGGCTCATTGGACCCGGAAGCTCCATGTGAACTCGCCCCGGTCAGGTAGCCCGACCACCGTGTCCCAAACGATGCGAACGGTATGTTCGCCTGGCGTCCATGAGTCCATGTAGAGACTGGCGGGGGAGGGTTGCCACCGGAAGACGCCGGTGGCTTCGACGAAGTTGACTTCGTTGGCCGGCACTAGGAAACCGTCGACGTAGATGTCCAACGTGTAGCCGATTTCCATGTCGATTTCGATGAACGCCTGCATCAGCACGGCATCACCTGGTAGCGGGAAGACTGACTCGACGGGTCCCGGCAACTCAATAGGTTCCCCGCCACCCCCAAAGGCAAGTGCCAGGGCGACCACGGCTACGGCCAACGCCCCGAGTCCAACGTATATGAAGCGGTAAGGCACGGAACGAGAGGGTACCGACCGAGGCGACCCAACAGACATTCAGGTCGGTGATCGGGCGCCATTTCAGGCTCGCGCAGTTCGGTACGCTCGGGCAATGGGCCAGCCACTCAGAGGCGACGAACAACGGGCGGCAGGAGCGCTTCTCGGATTAGCGGTGGGTGATGCTCTAGGCGCCGCAGTCGAGTTCATGGCGCCGGGGACGTTCCCGCCTGTCACGGGGTTGCGAGGGGGAGGTCCCCACGGCCTGGCTGCCGGGGAGTGGACCGACGACACGGCCATGGCCCTGGCGTTAGCAGATTCGATTCTTGCCGTTGGTTGGGACTTGGATGACCAGGCCGGCCGGTATCTCGACTGGTGGCGCGACGGGCATTACTCGGTCACAGGGGAGTGTTTCGACATCGGGATGACTACTGCCTCTGCCCTGAGACGCTTCGAATCGA
>JBGTKD010000057.1:0-9095 GCA_041744795.1 Acidimicrobiia bacterium | reverse complement strand
CTTCGGGTGCCTCTTCGGCTGACCACGCGATCAATCCTCCGGTTACGTCGGGTCCGACGTGGTGCAGTCGGAACACGAACTCGGTAACGACACCAAAGTTGCCGCCGCCCCCCCGGATGGCCCAGAAAAGTTCCGCCTCCGAGCTCCTGTTCGCACGCAGGACCGTTCCGTCCGCCGTCACGATTTCGACTTCGAGAAGGTCGTCCACCGTCCAGCCATTTTGGCGAGTCAGATATCCGAACCCTCCGCCCAACGTCAACCCAGCGACACCGGTTTCTGACACGAAGCCGAGCGTCGTCGCCAGGCCGAATTTCTGCGTTGCACGGTCGACGTCCCCGAGATTGCACCCCGGGCCGACCCGCGCCGTCTTCGTCTCGGCATCGACGTCGACTGTCCGCATCTTCGACATGTCCAGGGTGACTCCTCCATCGGATAGGGCAAGCCCGGCAATGTTGTGCCCGCCTCCCTTGATCGACAGTTCGAGTCCGTGGCCTCGTACGAACTCGACCGTGGCGACAACGTCCGCCGATGAGGTTGGTTGTACGACGAGGCCTGGCCGACGACTGATGAGCCCATTCCAGATTGAGATTGCTTCGTCGTAGTCGCGATCCGATGGTCGCAGAATCCGGCCGTCAATCCGTCCGGCGAGGATCTCTAGGCTGCTGTCGTCCAGGACTACAGCCTTTCCCGTCAAGCTCGCAACTGTGGTCGTCATGTGGCTCCTTTTGTCACCATTCGAACGTTTTGTGTGGCGTCATGTGGCTCTTTGGGTCATCGTTCGCAATGACCTTTATTCGTTCGACGCCGATCTCTTTCGTACTTGAAGAGCGAAACCCAGGCGATGGGGGCGATCGGCGCGGTCATCTCAGGGTTGCGACGGAGGCGGCGGGCTGGATCTTGCCCCCGGGCCGCCGCCTGGGTGGGTCCTTGGAGTGCTCCGCTGCGCTCGTCACTCGGTCTGTCACGGTGCGGATATTCCGTGGGCAACCCGCCATCCAGAGCATGCTACGACTGCGAGCCGACCGACGGCGTTCGGCTCGCAGTCGTCTCTTCGTCAGTGCTATCCGTGTGCCCCCACCTCAAGCACGCAGTCCTCAGGCGCATCCGCCGCGATGGTGAGTGGACCTTCAGCGGGTACGTCGAAGAAGGTTGCGACGACAACCGCACCTTCGGGTCCGGCGTATGCACTATGGACGTTCCCCCCACCGGGGTCGATGAAGGCTGTGCCCGCGGGGTACGGGCGATGGACGCAGTCGTCCGCCTGGACGTAGGTCAGGTGCCCCTCGGCCACGTTCACTACCACCGGCCCCGGGTGGGTGTGCCAGGGGAACGGTGCCCAGGGCTGAACCGTGATCTTGGCCACGATCGTCTGGGACGGATCCCGGCTGTTGATCACCCTCGTCCTGTCGCCTTCCAGCTTGAAACGGAACTGCAGGCTTACCTGGTCGGTGAACTCACCGCCGGTCCTCGGAGTGAGGAGCTCCACAGCGATGGCCGGCGGTGGATCCTCTTGGGCGGCCAAGGGTCCCATGAGAACGGTGCTAATCAGCGCCGTAGACACCAGCGCCAGGACCACTGCGCTTCTTCGATTTCTCATTGCTCTCCCTTTCGTTGAGCTTCCACCCAACGTATGGGACACGCTCAGCATGTCATGACCTACTTGCGCCCTTTTCAGGCGGACGCCGATAGTCAGGATTGACTAGACAGCCTCCGACCAATGAGTGCCCGTGCCCAACCCGGCAGTCGGATCTGACCATCGAAGATGGCCGAACGGTCGGCAGGGAACCGGACTCCTACGAACGGCGTCGAAGTCGTAATGCCCATTCTGGTTTCCTAAAGGAGGATCATGTCTCGTCTGCTCGTCTCGTTGTTCATCCTTGTCGTGCTGCTAGTCGTAGCTTGCGGGGACGGTGGCCCTTCTATGCCGCTGGCATTGCCTTCGAATTCGAGCACTTCTGAACCGGCTCCGGTCGACGACGGCACCTCGAACCGGGGAGGCTTCGGTGATCAGGTCCAAAATCCGGGGGAGTTTCCCGGCACCCGATCTGAGGAGCTGACGGGCACGGTTCGCTTGAACGAGAACGGATGCTGGATGTATCAGATCAACGGCGAAGGGCGAGTTGTGGCGTTCCCGGAAGGTTTCACGGGAGTCCCGGGCGATCCGACGACGATGCAGGCACATGACGGACTCATCGTCGCGGACGGGTCGGTCGTCGACGCGATCGGCGAGGTCATGTCGATGGAACGTATCCCAGGTGGTCGAGACAGCCGTTATGGCAACCTGATGGCGTTCTGCGACCCTGGCGGCGCGGAGATTGCGGTGCTCGAACATGTCGCGCAGGCGTACGACCCGACCGCACTCACGTCCGAGGAGCTCACAGAGCTCCTCGGAGAGGCAGCGTTCACCGAAGCATGGCCGTGCGGCTTTGGGTTCGCCAGTTCCTCGTCCGATCAACGATTCGGTTTGATCCTCCGCCACGATGCCGAGGAGCCGCCAAACGGGCCGGTTGTGCTGCCCGATACGTCATGGACGAGCGAGGTCATCGTCGGTAAGCACCTCTTCGTCCAGAACTGTGACGACGCAATCGAGCAATGGCAATCCAGCCCCACAATCGTGGCCCGTTGGCCGCTCATCTCCGGCCGCTTCGAGATCCAACCGCCCGAGACGGGGCTCAGTGAATGCGGAGCGGTGGGCGTCCGGGCCGAGTCAAAGCTGACTGGCGCGGTCGTCACCACTCCGACGGGAGACATCGAACTTCCACCACTTGTCTTGGTCAATACGGCGTGGGGGTGTTTCGCCGGCTGACGGCAGGAGAGGTGGCGCGCGTTGCCTTCGGACGCCTCGGCCAGGCGGAGAGCAGTTCAAGTTCGTAGTTTCGTCGGTCCTCGGCGGGAAAGATGACCAGGTCGATGCGGGACTCGGAATCTCCGGGGTTGGTGTTCCTGGCGTTGAGGAGTACCGACGCCGCCCCGTCGCGGGTGGCGAGCTCCACCGCGATCTCAGCTACGTGGGCCTCCATGTCGAGCATGGGCGCTACGTCGGTGTCCCAGTAGAACCGATCACCCAGTCGCAGGAGAGACTGGAAGCGGGGAAGATTCGAATCATCATCGAACCCCAGCCACTCGAGCATGGTTTGGTTGATGGCGAGGAAGGCACCACGTCGATCGATCGTGGCGAGCCCGCACGGCGCTCGGTGTTACAGATCGGCCGGGTTGGCTACTGGCCCGGCGGTCACAGAAATACCGGATCGCCGCCACGGTCTGATCGGGAGCACTGAGATTCGGGCAGTGGCCAACCGCGTCCAGCAGCACGAACTCGCTGTTGGGGAGATGCTCGTGAACGTACCGCCCGACGCTCTCGGGCGCGATGACATCGTCGGAGCACTGCAGCACGAGGGCCGGGATCTCAAGCCCGGCCAGGTCCGCACGGTTGTCGGACCGGAACGTCACCTGTGCGAAATGCGCAGCGATGTCCGGGTCGGTGCGACAGAACGAATATGTGAGATCCTCGCCGAGTTCGGGCCGATCCGGATTGCCCATGATGACTGGTGCCATCGGTGCGCTGCCCTCTCATCTGAGACCAAGCACCAATCGGCTCACTGCTCCAACCTCCTCTATTCGGTCACGGGATCAGCTTTGGTGGCGCTCCCGAGACTTTCGTGGCGTTCCCGTAACGACGCGGTGGCAGGTTTGCGATCGGGATGACCATTAGGGAGACCTTGGTGAGCACTTGAACAGGCTGGATTCGTTGTCGGGATGGGACCTCCGCAGGACTTTGATCACATCGATCGCGGTGGCCTCGCTCGTCGGGATCGTCCTCGCCACCTTGCGTGGCCCGCTTGTCAGCACTGGCGACGGTCTGTGGCCTCTTTCCTGGATGGCGTGGCCGGTGGCCGGATGGATGGTGCTCGTTCGCCGGCCGGGCAACCGGATCGGACAGCTCTGCCTGGGCATCGGAGCGTCTATGGGCCTGTCGTTTGGGCTCCAGTCAGTGGTGTTCGACGTGGCACCGGCTGTCGCAGCCTGGGTCGAGCTCACCTACACGGTGCTCGGTGTCGTTCCCTTTCTGCTCATCGTGGCCGTCCTCAACACTTTCCCCACCGGGAGCTACGCCGGACGTGCAGAGGCGATCCTGGGGAGGGTTCTCATCGCCGTCGGATCCTGGGCATTGCTGGGTTTTCTGATCAGCCCCGAACCGCTCGACGACACGGGCTTGAATAATCCACTCGCCATGCCGCAATTGTCCGGTCTCGCGGTCATCACCAACGATCCCGGCTTTTTCCTTGTCGTCTTCCTTGGGCTGGGAGCACTGGCACGCCTATTTGTTCGAGCACGTCGCAGTTCGGGGATTGAACGTCAGCAATTCCGCTGGCTGCTGCTCGGTGGTGCCGTGTTCGTCGTGATCAGCGGGGCTGCACAGTTCCTGCCCGAGGATTCCGCGGCCCACTTGATCTGGCTTCTGGGCGGATTTTCCATCCCTATCTCCGTCGGCGTGGCAGTGATCAGATATCGCCTCTACGAGATCGACCGAATTGTGTCGAAGACCTTCACATACGCTGTGGTGGTCGTTGTACTGGCCGCGTTATACGCCGGGTTGGTGGTAGCGCTTCGAGGCCTCCTGCCGCTGGAAGGGGACCTGCCCGTGGCGATGTCAACGTTGCTAGTGGCTTGGGCCTTCTTCCCGCTGGTGCGTCGAGTTCAGCGAGTCGTGAACCGTCGCTTCTTTCGTTCGCACTACGACGCGGGGAAGGTGGTTTCCCGCCTCGCCGCCGAGCTCCAGGGCAGCCTCAACCTGGCCGACGTGACGACACGAGCCGAATCGATGGTCACCGAGGTGCTGGCGCCGATCTCGATTGGTGTCTGGGTGGCCGACGAGGCAACGGGGCGACAGTCCGCCACAACCTGAGAACGTGATCGTGGCGATGGCGTCCTATCAGGAGCCGAAGACTCCGGCCTTTGCGAGTGAGCTGGATTCGGAGATCGTCCAGATCCACGTGAATGACTACAGGAACCCGAGCCAGCTGCAGGAAGGCGATGTTCTCGTGGTTGGACTGGGGAACTCGGGTGCGGAGATCGCCAAAGAGTTGATCCGCGATCGACGAGTATGGCTCTCGGGTAAGCCAAGTGCTGTGCAGCCGTTCCGGCCGGAACGACTATCCGGTCGAATCTTGATGCCGTTCGTCGGGCCGGTGATCCTCAATCGGGTTCTCACCACAAGCACCCCGATGGGGAGAAAGTTTCGCTCCAAGATGATCCACAAGGGCGCACCTCTGCTCCGAGTCAAGCCAAAGGACCTCGTCGCCGCGGGAGTCCAGCGTGTCGGGCGAACGGCAGGTGTCGTCGGCGGCTATCCGCAGTTGGAGGATGGGACCGTTCTCGACGTGTCCAACGTCGTCTGGAGCACGGGCTTCGGTCCCGGCTTCTCCTGGATCGATCTCCCGGTGTTCGACCAAGCAGGCGACGTCATTCATGATCGGGGTGTCGTCGACGAGATGCCCGGTCTCTACTTCGTTGCCCTGAAGTTCCTCCACTCGGCGTTATCGGACACCCTGCTCGCCGTGGGCCGAGACGCCGGCCACGTAGTAGACCATCTCGCCGAGAGGCAACAGGAACACAGTCTTAAGGGCGTGTCCTGAACGGTTGGTGGGTGGATTGCGCTGCGCGCGCAGCAGAACAGATCGATCGGGCGCGGCCCGGCTCCACAACGCGTTCCGGCCGTTTTCGCTAAGTTCTCGCCATGGTTGGCAGGTTCTTTCTAGAGCCGGTAGCAGAGCTTCTTGGTGGCCAGCGCGGCCTCGAGGCTCGTCCTGACAACTCCGGTCTTGTTTCAGAGAGACCCGGTTGGCAAGGGCCCGCCCTCGCTGATCCTGGAGCATTCGGCTTGGATCTTCACGCCTCCCATCCATGACAGACCTCCCCAAGCTCCGAATCGGCTTGCAGGTGAACACCACCCAGCGGGCGTTCCGATGGTATGAGATCATGGAATTGGTCGAAGTTGCCGAAGCGGTGGGCCTCGATTCGATTTGGACCGAGGATCACTTGTTCTACGAAGCTAACGGGCGTTGGTTTGGGCCCTGGGACGCCTGGACGATCCTTGCTGGGATCGCCGTCGCAACCGAGCACGTGACGTTAGGTACTTTGGTCTCACCTCTCTCCATGCGGCATCCCGTTCTCCTCGCACGCCACGCCGCGGCCGTTCAGGAGATGAGTGGAGGACGCCTCGTGCTGGGAATCGGTCTTGGTCACGGCGAGCCCGAATACCGGGCGCTCGGTCTCAACCTCGAACAGCGGTTCGCAAAGTTCCGCGAGAGTTTCGCCATCCTGAGACAATCCCTCGAATCAGGAACTACCGATTTCGACGGCCACCATTTTGCCTCCGAGCAGTTCCGACTTTTGCCTCAGGTTCCCGACTCGCAGTCACCCCATCTAATGGTGGGAAGCAATGGTCGCTTGACGCTTCGCGAAACACTTCCGTATGTGCATGGCTGGAACTGGGACGGCTTCAGCAATCGTCCGGAGCGATTCGCCGAGGCCTCACGACAAGTCGACGAGATCTGTCTGGAGATTGGGCGAGACCCTGCTGAGATTTCCCGCAGCGCCCACGTCATCGTCCGTTTGCACGACGCCGAAGGTCTCCCGATCGATCCCATTCCACCCGAGGTCCCGCTCATCGCCGGCGAATCGGAAGAGATCGCTGCCAGCTTCCAGCGGTTCGCCGAAGCTGGAGCGGACGAGTTGATGATGATTCTCGACCCCGCAACTCCCAGCGCAATCGAAAGGATCGCAGAGGCCGCCAATCTGATTCCGCGGTGGACCATGCCGTAGAACCCTGCTCTCGCTATTTGATCCTCATCGTTCGATTGTGATCGCGACTTCACGGTCGGGCAACACAGTCTCGGGTGTGTACCGGATTGCGAGCACGACAACGTCGTCTCGCCGAGTCTCGTCTCCGCCGAGTGAATCGAACAACATGTCACACACCTCATTGATCGGCCGGTTGATGAACTCCCGGGTCCGAGCCTCCAGACGCTTCAGACCGATGCCAACATCACGATCCAGGTTCTCGATTAGACCGTCGGTGTAACCGATCAGTAGAGACCCCGGCTCAATCACGAACGAAGTCTCGGGCCGGTCCGGCGCAGGGTCGCCGTACAGCGGGCGAGAGGTCGCCTCGTCCAGCCAATAAACATCACCGGCAGGACTGACCACGAGCATGGGTGGATGGCCGGCGGAGGCGTAGGTGATCAGCCCCGTTGCGGGGTCGAGGATCGTGTAGCTCACGGTCGCGTACTCGACGGCGTGGCGACCTTGGGCATAACGGTCGAGGCGGATCAGAAGCTCGCTCGGGCTGTCGGTGTAAAGAGCGAGCGTCGAAGCCGAAGTCCTCAGTCGGCCCATCTGCGTGGTTGCGTCCAGCCCGTGGCCACCGACATCGCCGAGCGTGATGCCGATCCGGCCGTCGGGCAACAGGTCCACGTCGAACCAGTCTCCGCCGACCATCATCGACTCGCTACCGGCCGCGAAACGAGCGGCCACGCCCAGGCCGGGCAGATCCGGGGGCGCGTTGGGGAGTAGTCCCTGTTGGAGACGCGACGCGATGTTGTGCTCCATCCGATGGGCAGTCTCAGCTTCGACGGCCCGCGTCCTCGCTTCGAGGGCTTCGCGAATTGCCATCTCTCGCTCGTGCACGACCGCCGCCACGAGAAACCCTCCCAGGGTGAATATCGCCAGCCGGAGCTTGATGACGATCAGAGCCTCCATTTCGGTGAGCCCCGGCAGAGTCGTTCCCTCGGTGAGAGCGACATGTAGCGCCTTGGTAACGGCGATCACAAGGGCAGCCATCGCTACGGCTCGGGGCCCGAACAACACTCCGGCGATCGTGACGCCGATGAGCACGAGGAACGAGAGAGGAAGATGCGTGGCCATCACGACCACAACCGTCAAGACGAACGTGCCGACCAGCAGGACGAAGCCGCCGACCGAACGCAACGGGCGACGATCAAGCGTGGGTCCCCACACCAGGATGGCCGAGCCGATCAAGATGACGCCGAGGGCGTCTCCCAGCCACCACTGCCAAAATTGAGTCGGAAAGTGAACGTCGCCCACAGCGCTTGCGACGCCGGCGCCGATCGCAGCTGCCACCCCTGTGCCGATGATGACCGATCCTGCGAGGAACCATCCGAAGTCGCGCAGGCGGGCCATGTCGAACGTCGCACAACGAGACTTCACGATGACAGCCCCGAATATCGGTCCGATCACATTGGCGGCCACGTAGCCGGCGATTGCGTTCCTCGAGTACCCGGCATCGAAATCCATCAGGGCTTCGATCGCACCTGCGGCAAGCACGATCGCCCACCAGTGGCGCACTCGCACCCTGAGGAGCAACGCTGCCATCACTCCCGCCGGAATGAAGAAGACGCTCGACAAGCCGGTCTCCTCGATGAACGCAAGCGCTAGTCGAGAGCCCACCGCGTACGAGGCGGCGGTCAACAAGATCAGGCCGAGCGGACCCCAGGGAAGCCGGTCGGGCCACGACCAAGTCGCGGATGGTCGCCCGTCCGAAGCCGCCTCTGGAAGATCCAATGTTGTGCTGACCACTGTCTGTGCTCCCGCTGCAATCGATGCCCATTCAAGCGACGCCTCAACGTCGCGGGTCGTCTGAGTGTCCAGGATCCAAGCCGATCTGAGCTGCGATTCATAGCCATCGGGAGGTTCCTCTCGTCGTCGTTGTTAGTCGGGGTTTAGGACCGGGGAGGAAACGGGTACTTCATGAGTCTCCCAAGAAAGGGTGAAAGAGATGACACAAGACTCAAGGCATGACGTTTCAGACACAAGACATGACGTTCCGACCGCAAGGGACCGTGACGTAATCGTCACTTCCGGAGGACCGAACAACAACAGCGGAATGGTGATTGCAGCGGTCCTAGCTGTGGTGGCGATCCTGTTCGTTGCATGGCTCTTCCTGAACAATGGGTTCGACGACACGTCCGGCGATATGACGCCAGTGGAAACGACTCAGCCCGTTGACACGACGGTACCGGTCGAGACAACGGTGCCGACAGAGACCACGACTCCATAGGAGCCGCGCGAGACCA
>JBGTKD010000056.1:0-4450 GCA_041744795.1 Acidimicrobiia bacterium | reverse complement strand
CTTTCCAGCTCACGTTGGGCCCCCGGCCAGAGGCGGACGAGCCGAGAAGTCAGCTAGGCGCTCGACCTCGGCCGCGACCCGGAACATGGTGGCTTCGCTCAGCGCAGGCGCCATCACCTGGAAGCCGATCGGAAGGTTCTGGGAGTCGAGACCCAGGGGGACGGTCATGGCCGGATGACCTGCCAGGTTCGCCGGGATGTTGCATACATCGGAGAGGTACATCGCGAGGGGATCGGAAGTCTTGGCCTCCAATTCGAATGCCACGGTGGGGCTGGTGGGCGAGACGAGAACATCGACCTTCTCGTAAGCGGAAGCAAACTCGCGCTTGACCAGGGTCCGCACCTTCTGGGCCTGTCCGTAAAAGGCGTCGTAATAGCCGGCCGACAGGGCGTAGGTGCCGAGCAGAATGCGACGAGTCACTTCCGGACCGAACCCCTCGGCCCGAGTGCGGGCCATCATCTCCTCGGTGGTTGCACCCGGAACACGCAGGCCAAAACGGATTCCGTCAAACCGTGCGAGGTTGGCCGATGCCTCGGCAGGGGCGATCAGGTAGTAAGTCGACAGAGCCACCTCGCAAGTGGGAATCGACACCTCCACGATCTCAGCTCCTGCATCGGAAAGCCGGTCGAGCATCGCCTTGGATGCGGATCTCACTTCTGGTTCGTACCCCTCGCCGTCGAGCTCTCGAACCACTCCGATCCGCATCCCGGCGACGCCACTCTCTAGTTCCGACGACGGATCGGGATAGTCGCCTCGCCACGACGTGGCATCCAACGGATCATGGCCCGCTATTGCCTCCAGCACGATCGCGGCATCAGCCACGGTGCGCGCAAAAGGACCTATCTGGTCGAGCGACGACCCGAAGGCAATCAGCCCATAGCGCGAGACGAGCCCGTAAGTCGGTTTGACCCCGACGACGCCACATAGGGACGCCGGTTGACGAATCGATCCACCCGTATCCGAGCCGAGCGCCGCCAGCGACGACCCAACTGCTACCGAAGCGGCAGATCCTCCCGAGGACCCTCCCGGCACACGAGCGGTGTCCCAAGGATTTCGCGTCGGCCCATAGGCCGAGTTCTCGGTCGATGAGCCCATGGCGAATTCGTCGAGGTTGGTCTTGCCCGTTAGAACGGCACCCCCCTCTTTGAGGCGACGTACCACCGTGGCGTCGTAAGGAGGGTGGTACCCCGCGAGGATTTGGGAAGAGCAGGTGGTCTCGACCCCCCGGGTGCACATGTTGTCCTTAACGGCGATGGGAATCCCGTCGAGAGGTCCGTATGGGTTTCCCGCCGCGAAACGATCATCTGACTGGCCCGCGGCCGTTCGCGCCCGCTCGGTATCCAAGGTCAGATATGAATGCAACTCGGCCTCGGTCATCGAGGCTCGTTCCACCACCGACTCGAGAAGATCGGTAGCGGTAAACGAGCCCGCTCTGAGTCCCGCGCCAGCATCGGCGATGGTGAGATCGGCGAAGCTCATCTTCAATCCTGCTCGAGCGCCGGCGGGGTGACGAAGTAGCCGTCTCGAGCTTCTGGTGCTTGTGCGAGCACCTCATCGCGATCCAGCGAAGGACGTACCTCGTCCGGACGGAAAGTGTTGGTCATGCCCAGCGGGTGGGCAGTCGGCTCAACACCGTCGGTATCGAGGGCCTGAACCTTGGCGGCGTGTTCGAGTATCACCCCAAGCTGGCTCCGATAGGTCTCCAGGTCCTCGGGTGAAAGGTCGAGGCGCGCGAGTCGAGCCACATGGGCGATGTCGATGTCGATCGGCATGAGTGGGGAGTGTAGGGAGCGAGTGGAGTGTCCCCGCCTAGGGTCAGCTGATGAGGTGGGCTCTGGGACTCGCAGCAATCGGCGCGCTTTCGACTGCCGCAGCCGCCTGGGGGGCTAACGACCCGGCGCTAGCTGGCCTGATGGCGCGGGTCGGTGCAATCCTGGCGGCCATCTGGCTTGCCTATCCGGCGGTGGTCAAGGTCGATCGGCGGACCGTCTGGGTGCTCGTCCTGGGAGTGGCGGTCGTTGCCCTCAGGCCGCGATCGGCGATCGTCGTTCTACCGGTGATCGCAATTTTCGCCAGAACCGCGAAAGTTGGTGGCAACTCGGCCGACGGGTAGACCATGGTGTACACATCTGCCGAGCACAACCACTACCGGACCCTTGGACTTCGCGTCGGAGCTCCCGTATGGGAAGTCGAGGAAGCGGCTGCCCGGCTGATCATCAAGGCTGCCTCCGCGCGGGACTACGTCCGCATAGACGCACTCGAGGAAGCAAGGCACTGGCTCATCAATCCCATCCTCCGCGCATTCCACGACGAGAAGCTGCAGTTCGCCCAGCGGGCCGTCTAGACCTCACCAATCAGGACGCGCCTCAGCGCATCGAAGGTCGCTTCAATCTCGGCGATCGAAACGAACTCCTCGCGCTGGTGTGCCTGGGCGGCCTGGCCCGGACCGAAGTTCACAGCCGGAATCCCGTACTGACCGAGACGAGCGACATCGGTCCAACCCTGCTTGCCCGCCATCGCGGCGCCCGAGATCTGACGCAGCTTCTCCAGGAATGGATGTGAGGTATCGACCGCCCCCGCTGGCGCCACATCGACTATCTCGATCTCGTCTGCGTCGGAGCACACAGCTCTGAGCAAATTCTCGGCCTCTTCCATCGAGCGAGACGGATTGAAGCGGTAGTTGACATTGATCGTGAAACGGTCAGGAATGATGTTCCGCGCGATACCGCCTCGGGCCATCGTCACCGACATCACCTCGCGGAACTCCAAACCTCCGACGACGTGGACTTCAGGTTCGCGCCTGTGCATCGCAGTGAGCCACTCCCCCGCTTTGGTGATTGCATTCTCTCCCCACCATGGACGCGCGGAGTGGGCACTGTGGCCCGAGAAGGTCACAGTCGCGTTGACCGACCCGTTGCAACCGATCTGGATCTGGCCATCAGTTGGTTCGAGTACGACTGCGAAGTGCGCTTCGCTCAGCCAGGGGTTGTGGTCGAGGACCGGGCCTAATCCGTTGCCATCCATTGGTCCTTCTTCGGCGTCGTAGAACACGCCGACTACGGAGTAGGGGCCTGCCACGACCTCAGGATCCTCCAGCAGGTGAATCATCACAGCCAGACCCGATTTCATGTCCGCCGCACCCAGACCGTAGATAAGTCCTTCCCGGACTTTCGCTGGCCCCTGGCCCTGGTCGGGAACCGTGTCGAGATGGCCGACAACGAGGATCATCGGAGCGCCAGTTGGCCGTCCGACGATGAGTGACTTGCCAAGGCGGTGTTCATCCATGCCGTTGAGGCGCTCTTCGATCGCACCAACGATCGCTGTTTCATCACCAGTGACAGAGGGAATGTCGACGAGCCAGGAGGTCGTCTCAACGAGATCGCTCACAGTTGGACACCCAACTCCCGTAGGTGCTCGTTCAGACCGAGTCGTTCGTCGTGACGATCCTCCCGCCACCCGATGATGTAGGCACATTGGAGATGCACCGTGCCACCGGGGAAGGTGCGCGGGCGAGTGCCCTGCACCACGATCGCCCCTGGCGGGACCTCGGCTCGGTATTCGACTGGGGAGTCCTTTGTCACATCGATGATCGGGATGGAAGCCGTGATCGTCGTGTTTGCACCGAGAATCGCCCCTTCTCCAATGATCGCCCCCTCAGTGACAATGCAGCGCGACCCGATAAAGGCCCCGTCCTCCACGATCACCGGCGTCGCGTTGGGCGGTTCAAGTACGCCGCCGATACCCACCCCTCCGGCCAGGTGGACGTTCTTGCCGATCTGAGCACACGACCCAACCGTCGCCCAAGTGTCGACCATGGTGCCTGCCCCCACATACGCACCGATATTGACGAAGCCGGGCATCACGATCACTCCCGGCTCGCAGTGGGCGCCGTACCGCACCATGCCAGGTGGCACAACGCGTACCCCTTGCCCTGCCAGGTCATCCTTGACGGGGATCTTGTCGTGGAAGTGGAGATCACCGGCATCGATCCGAGTCATCTCTCCCAACCGGAAGGAGAGCAGGATCGCGAGCTTCAACCACTCGTTCACCGTCCAGACGCCGTCGACCTTCTCGGCGACACGGACTTCGCCACGGTCGAGCAGGTCGATCGTTCGGGCCACAGCCTCTCGAGAATCCTCTATGGGAAGGTCACCGGCGTAGGCGGCTTCAATAAGTTCCCTGTCAGACACGTTCACCTCCGAGTTCCTGGAGCGTAGGGCTGCGTACCCGAGATAGTCCTCACTTGTAGCGACATCGCCGGCCTTCACCCCGTACGATCGACCAGCGGCGGGAGCCTCTAGGGGGGGCCTGCTCCTGTCAGTTAGTGCTATCGACAGACAAGGAGCAGGCAGTGGACGACCATCCCCTTCAACCCGCAGTGCGGTTGCTTTTCAGAAGCGCCCTTCTGATCTTTCTTGTAACGATCGTCATAGGGATCCTCAATGGTCTG
>JBGTKD010000055.1:0-4281 GCA_041744795.1 Acidimicrobiia bacterium | reverse complement strand
GTTCAATCCGCGCATGCGGGTGTTCGACTCACTGGGCCTCCTGGTCGCCGAGGCCTCGGGTGCCTCCGCTTCGGCCACTTCCGAGGCGCGGGCGACGCTCCATCCGGAGGGCGCCGATACCTTCACGCTTGTCGTTGACTCGGTCACGACCGAGGGCACCGGGAACTACCGAATCCAGCACCTCCGACTGCCGGCCACCGTCACTACGCCCTCCGGTGACACGGGCGGACCGCTCACCAGCGGCGGCAACCACGACGGAGCGATCGGTGTCGGCGACCTGGATGCGTGGACCTTCGAGGCGAATCCGGGCGACAAGGTGTTCCTTCGCGCCGGTCAAACCTCGGGAGGGACGGCCTTCGCCCCTCGCATCCAGGTTTACGATGCCGCGGGGATCCTCGTCGGGAGCGCGAGCGGCACGGCCAACTCGAGCGCGTCGGAAGCGCGGTTGGACTATGTGGCAACCGAGGAGGGCGCCTTCACCGTGGTGATCGATTCGCCCGTTCCCGAAGGCACGGGGAATTATCGCCTGTTCTATCTCAGGACCCCCGGCTCGTTCGTCACGCCGCCGGGAGATGACGGCATGCCGCTCGTTGCCGGGAATCAGGACGGCAGTACGACCCTCGGCGACCTCGACGTGTGGACCTTCACCGCCAACGCCGGGGACCGCGTGATCCTCAACCTGACCCAGTTGACCGGCGGAACGACCTACGTGCCCCGAGCCCGCGTATTCGATGGCAACGGCACACTGGTCGGTTACGGCGCGGACACCACCTCAGGCAACGCCTCCTCCAGCGAGCTGAAACTGATCCTGCCCTCCACCGGCACGTTCAACGTGATCATGGATTCCGTGTTCGTCGGCGGCTCGGGCAATTATCGGATCGACTACCTGCTCGAAACCGGACCGTTCACATTCGACCCCGCCACAGGAACTGCCCTGACAAACGGCGGCAATCATGAGGGAACGATCAGTTTGGGTGGCGAAAATAGGTGGACACTGACAGCGAATGCGGGCGAGCGGGTGTTGTTGCGGGCCACGCGGCTGACGGGCAACACCTCTTGGTTCGTCCCGTGGGTGCGGCTCTACGGGCCTGACGGCACGCTGATCGCCTCGGGCAACGCGGAGAACAGCCACGACAACGGCATCGACTTTGTGGCCGACCGGACGACCACCTACACGGTGGTGATGGGCAGCTACTACCGGGGCTTCGACGGCACCTACGGCCTGCACTACCTCAAGATTCCCGGCAACTTCATCGTCCCCGGCGGCGACGAGGGCGGGTCGCTGTCGAGAGACAATGCAAGCGAAGGCAGCATCAGCATTGCAGACATGGATGTGTGGACTTTCGAGGCTGATCGAGGCAACGCCATCGTTCTCCAAATGCTGGAACCGACCGGCGGCGGAAACTTCTCTCCCCGCCTGCGGCTTTACGACCCGGTTGGGCAACTCATCGCGACGCACACTCACGCCACTCTCGCCCAAATCGCTTTCACCGCGGCAGACAGCGGCATTTTTGTTGTGGTAGTTGACAACGGTCTGCTCGGCGGCACCGGCACCTACGAGTTGACCGCGACCGGTCTGCCCGAGCAGGGCAAGCAACTGCGAGTCGCTCTGCAACGGGACGAGCAGCGGAACGAAACCCTCACGGTCAACTGGCCGTCCGCGCTGGGCGGTCACGTCCTGCAGGGGAGCGAAACGGTCGCGGACCCGGACAGTTGGGAGGACATCGGCACTGTGAACGACAACGGACTCAACGCGCGGATCGCGATTCCCGTCGAGCCGGCGGGTTATCGTTTCTTTCGTCTGCGTCCGCCGCAACCATGACTCGATATCGACCTACCCATCTCATGCAGCGCCCTGACCGGTTCTCCCTTCCCATCGCCACCGCGCTCCTGCGGGGTGCGACTCGCGCCGCATCGGCGGTTCGGACAATCCGACCGGTTCGAGACATCGAAACGAACGGCCGGCGCTGGCGATTCAGGAACAATTTGTTGCGAACGAATTCGGAGTTGTTGTCGGTTTGGTCGCAACCGAGGGTGGGATCGTGCCCAATCCAACCGGAGCGGTGGTACCGGCCGGCAGCATGTATGACTACTGGCCAATTAGCCTTGCCGACGGCCATCGAGATCGGGGACGACAATGACGCGGTCGTGTGCACGGAGGAGAAGTTGGGTATCGATCTCTGCGTAAATCCGCGCAATCTGTGGACGAGATGGATCCGCAGATTGCGCGGACGAGCGCAGATTCGGGGAATGGAGTTCTCCATCCACACAGGCGGAAATTCAGGGAATCGGTGGCGGCCTCCGGGTAAGCGCTTGCCGACAACCTCCCGACCGTCTGTGCGCGATCGGTGTTACCCATTCGATAGATGACTTGAGTCATTGGTAATCAGCAACGCACCCTACACCGTCGTGGACATGGTCACTTGTCTCCATCGGTGAGGGGATCGACCCCGGGGGCTGCGGCGAGGCCTGAGTGCAATGGTGGCTCGACATAGAGTGCTGTGATACTCTGCCCCATGCACAGACGACCTCGGAAAAGCCGAAAGTTTTCGAGGCGACTCTTCAACGGCCACGCCATGCGCCCCGAGCGGGTCGCCACGCCCTCACGAAGGCCAAACTCAAGAATTCCAGCCCCGAGTCGCAACGACCTCTCACAGGTCAATTGCGGCAATGAGTCTCGATCCCAAGATGGTCACTCCGTTTGCAAAGTAGAACGTGCATCCGGTATGCGGTGTCGGTAGGCTGACTCCAGCAATGGGTATCCTCCTTCGCGATGCATTTCTGGACCCGGCACTCCGCATTCTCGCCTCCCTCGACAACTACAGTCATGGCCTTCCATTCTCCGACGAGGAGTTCATCACTCTTGGCGTACGTCGCATCAACTCTCTCCATCCCTCAGGGCGATCCTTTCTCCAATCCGCTCGTCAGTGCGATGTGACGGTGGTCTCCCTGAAGGCCTATTTCGGAGCCGTCCGCAGCAAGCGCCGTCTCTCGTGCATCCACGAACTCAACACCACTCTTTCCCGAACCGTTCCCGCGGGCACCGATCGCTTCTCGTGCTTTCCGGAACTCGTCGGACGAGACGTCCTGGCCCTGGACGGACACGACGTTCGCCATGCCACCCATGAGCCTGCAACCGCGACGGCCGCAGGACGGTTGGAGGTGCCGGGCACTGTCACCGGCATATTCCTGCGAGATCTTCGCACCGGAGCTGCACGGGTCCTGGCCCAGACCGAGGGGCATCAACATGAGTGGGCGGCCGTCAAAGCGCGTCCGTGGGCCGATTTCCTTTGGCGCCCCGAAGCCAAGGGCACCATCCTGGTGATCGATCCGGTCGCCGTGGACTTCGCGTTCCTGCGCGGCGCAAAGTTCAAGGGCGGGTTTACGGTGATTACTCGCACCAAGGCGAACCTGGTGGTTCGCAACGCCAGACCGCTGGAGTGGAACAAGGCGGACCCGCGCAACGCCGGGGTGATTTCCGACGAGCGGGTGTGGCTCGGAGAGCCGGGCGAATTCCGGCGCGTCCGCTACCGGGATCCGGAGACCGGTGAAATTCATGAGTTCCTGACCACGGAGTTCCATCTGCCCCCGGGGGTCATCGCACATCTCTACAGGCTGCGCTGGGACATCGAGAAGTTCTTCGACGTCTGTGAGAATCTGCTTGGAGAGAACCGGGCTTGGGGTTTGGGTCCGGTAGCCGCGCAGGTTCAGAACGAGTTCCTGGTACTGGTGCACAATCTGTTTCTATTCCTTTGCGGGCGGTTGGACGCCGAAGAAGGAATCAAAGACGAAAAAGTAGAGAAGAAGTATGAGGCTGCACTAAGGAAGCGGGAGGCTGCGGCGCAGTCGCAGGGCCGAGCGGTGTCTTTCCTGGTGCGGATCCTGCGACGAATCACGAGGTGGAGCAGCCAATTCACGCGTTGGATGCACGACGCGATCGTTCACGATTGGGACTGGCATGACGGAATCGAGAAGCTGCGCCCGCTCATGATCGCCTACCTTCGCTAAGAGCTCATGGCGCCATTCGAGAGTACTCAAGGGACCGCTACACACGAAAATAATCTCACCCTTGCCAGGGGGGCGCTAGCGTGTTCACACACGAATCCGAAGGCCTTCTTTATGCTGGGTTGGGAACACCGATCGTGGAAGCCGAGCTGACGAAGGAACGCGACCGGTTGTTCGAGGAAGAGCAGGAGATCAATCCCGAAGGTAAGCATCTGTCGCCTGTACGGATGGCCGTACTCAACGGTTTCTTGCGCGAGTCGAACGCGACAACCGTGG
>JBGTKD010000054.1:0-2783 GCA_041744795.1 Acidimicrobiia bacterium | reverse complement strand
GGTGGTCGAGCCCACAGGGGCGTCGACATGTTCCAACGCTGGGACGCCCCCGTGATCGCGGTAGCGAGCGGAAGTGTGTCGCTGGGGAATGGAGGGCTCGGCGGTAGGACGATCTGGCTCAGTGGCGATGATGGCTACGGCTACTACTACGCGCACCTCAACGGATTCAACGTTTCTTCGGGTCAGCGCGTGAGCGCCGGAGACGTGATCGGTTACAACGGAGACAGCGGTAACGCTCGTGGAGGATCACCCCATCTTCACTTCGAGATCCATCCTGGGGGCCGGGGAGCGAGAGCGGTGAATCCATACCCGACTGTCGCTGCCGCCTGCCGGTAACGTGGCACCCATGCAGGCAAGACGCAGACTCGATCAGGTTCTCGACGAGGATTTCCTTTCAGGGATCGACGAAATCGAACTCGACGAACTTCGGTCTCGTCGCCAGATGGCGGTAGACGTCGAGAACGAACTTTCCTACTACAGGAGGCTGTTGCACGGCCGGATGGACCTCCTGAAGTTCGAACGTCGCAGACGGACAGGTGAGGAGTCGCGCAGCCTCATCGAGTCTCTGGCCGAGATCCTTTCTGATCCGACGCGTGGCGAAGGTCACGACCCACGACGGACAGTCCTCGACACCGATCTGCCTCCCCTTCCCGACGTTGGCCGTCGCGATGTCGATGCGGTGCTTGGCGATGACGTCTTGGCCAAGCTCGATTCGGTGGACGACTCCGGCCTCACCGAGGCACTGGAGGCCGTTGAAGCGATCGAAAAGGAGATCTCCGATAAGCGTCGGCAAGTCCAGCATGTGGCTGATGTCCTTTCGGCCCAGATAGCCGAGCGTTACCGGTCGGGTAGCTCGGAGTCGGTCAAGTCCTGAAGGCCATGCTTGTTGTTGTCGAGCGGTCAGGGCTCGACGAGGCCTTCCACGACGGCTGTGTCGTCGCTTACGGAGTAGATGGCCGTGAGATTGCTTCCTACGGAGACGTTGACCGCGCGTTCTATATGCGCTCGGCGGCCAAGCCTTTCCAGGCTGCGGTGTCCGTTGGTTTGGGCGCCGACCTTCCCCCCGAGCACCTGGCGGTCGCATGCTCCTCGCACGACGGCGACCCTGTGCATGTCGCCATCGTGCAGGAGATCCTTGCTCAGGGTGGATTGGACGAGTCCGCCCTGCTCTGTACCCCCGGTCGACCTCTGTCCCGTTCTGCCGACCGTCTGTGGGCAGTTCGGGGAAGTCCGAAGCCTTCCCGAATCCTCAACAATTGTTCGGGCAAGCATGCTGCCATGTTGCGCGCCTGCCTCGCCCAGGGCTGGGACACGAGCACCTACAACGATCAGGCTCATCCGTTGCAACAGGCTCAGTTGGCTGGCATGGGCGAGTTGGGCGTGCTCGTTGACGATCGGACCGGTGTCGACGGATGCGGCGTGCCGGTCTTTCGGGTTTCGACTCGGACGTTGGCAGCCGCCTATACCAAGCTGCTCGAGCCTCGTTTCGCGAGGATCTGGGAGGCCATGCATCGCTTTCCCGCGTTGGTCTCTGGTGTGGGGAATGCAGACAGCCAGATTGCAGTTGCACTCGATGCCGTCGCAAAGCACGGGGCTGAGGGTCTGCTCGGAGTAGCTGTGCGGGGACGCGGGTCGCTGGTCGTCCGTTGTTGGGACGGTTCGGAACGCGCTGTCGCAGTGGCGGCCTTGAGTGCCCTCGACCAACTCGGGTGGATCACGGAACGGACGCCGTTGCGCGATCACCTCAAACGGCCAGTTCGCGGTGGCGGGAGGGTCGTAGGTAGCGTCCGTCCGGTCTTCGAACTTGTACACACATGAACCGTCATCCAGGTATCCCGCTCTCCGTTGAGAATCTCCAGCCGCTTGCCACAGCAACCGGTCCTTTTGCGCGTCGCCCTTTCCTGTCCGCTGTCACAGCTCTAACGGGCGAAACAGTTTCGACTTTCGGGGATGAGGGGACTGCTCTGGTTGTTGTCGAAAACGACGGAGAGGTACGGCTTGCCGGTGACGCGGACCTGACCGACTATCACTGTCCGCTGGGTTCCGACATCAAGTCAGTGATCGCCTTGCTCGTCGACACCGCAGATCCCGGAATCCGATTCCGTTTCGACTCTCTTCCCGAGGAGGTGGCCACCGAGCTGGCAGACGCTTTCGCCTCGACCGGTCTTGATGTGGCATCTCGTCAACACGCCCTGGCAGCGGTGGTGGACATCTCCGCCGGGTATGAGGACTACCTCGCCAACATCGGCAAGAAGCAACGACATGAGATCAGGCGTAAGCGCCGCCGCTACGAGGAGGAGGTCGGCGAGCTCGTCCATCTGGTCGACACGGGTGAAGGCTGGTTGCTCGACGATTTCTTCCGGATGCATCGCATGTCCGAAGGCGAAAAGGGCCAATTCATGACTCCGGCCCGCGAGGAGTTCTTTAGGACGCTGATCGCCCAGGACGGCTGGCGCCTCGACGCCTTGGTTGTGCCCGGCTCCCAGTCGGCCACCGCATGTCTCTTTTCCTATGTCGATGAGGAAGGCTTTTACCTTTACAACAGTGCGTACGATCCGACGTTGCGGGACGCTTCGCCTGGAGTGGCGATCATCGGGTCGATGATCGAACAGGCCTGCGCAGAGGGGATCCCACGGTTCGACTTTCTCAAAGGCGACGAGGTCTACAAGTTTCGACTGGGCGCAGAGCCCCGTCCTTTATTCGAAGTGACGGCCAAGAAGTGATCTCCCGAGTCGCCTATCTGTCGATGCACACCTCGCCGCTCCTTCAGCCGGGCACAGGCG
>JBGTKD010000053.1:0-15452 GCA_041744795.1 Acidimicrobiia bacterium | reverse complement strand
TCGGCCCAGGCGATCAGCTGTTCCTCCTCGTCGAGGATCGCCTGGGTGGTGAGCGCCCGGTCCACGGCCGCTTCGCTGATCGGTCTTCCGTCGCGCCGAAGCGGAGCAGCGGTCGGGACGGGTCGGGAGATGTCCACACAGCGGGCCGGGGCTGCGTGGTCGGCGAGTCGCTGTATGAAGTCGGTCAGCTGCTCCGATCCGGCGGTAATGGTGGTGGGCACAGTTGCGGCCAATTCTCGGACCAGCTCGGCGGGCCGCCACGTTGACTGGCGCTCACTCAGCGAGTCGAGTGCGCTCTCGACCAGCAGCGCCGACATTCCGGAGTCGATCCCCCCGATACCGCGATGGCGGCCGACCACCTTCTCGACGAGCCGCTCCGGTTCATGACCCAGGGCCCATGCCCGCTCCTGCCAATCCTGGCGCAATTCGGCAGCGGTAGGGCTGTGAGGTTTGGAGGGCCGGCTATCCACGACCGACTCCCGCTCCAGCTTCCATCGCTCGTTGGCGGTCGGATCTCTCCCCAGATCCGTGCGAAACCGGCTGAGCTTCTGATCGAGACGGCGAGCCACGTCGTTGGTGCGTTGGGAGAACTCAGCGAGAACGTTTGGGTCGATGTCAGCAATCTCGGCGATGCCGTGCTCGGGTGGATGCCAGCGGACGCCGAGCCGGCGGGTCATCTCGGATCGGAGGTTGGCGTGATACAGAGCCGAGAGGGTGCGTTGGTCGAGCTTGATGGTGCGGGCGTCGAGAGCAAGCCACCTGCCGTCGGGTGCCGGTACCCGGTTGGCGATCACCGCGTGGGTATGCAGCTGGGGATCGAGCTTCCGGCTGGTGTGCTGTCGAAACACCCCCACCACGATCCCCTCGGCGTCCACGCACATGATGTGGCCGTGGTGACGCATTCGAGTGTGGGCGTGGGTCTCGATCCAGCCGATAACGGCTTCCACCGCACACTCGTGGGCTTCCACCACCTGACGCCGCACATCCGGATCGCCGAGCCCGAACAGGACCGAGACCGACTTGGGTGCGGAGAATGTGGCGTCGTACCCCCGCACCGACCCCTCCCCGAACCGGCGTCCCAGATGCTGACCCGTCGTCGGATCGTGTCCGGCCATCACCGCCAGAAAGGCATCCGAGTCAATCTCACCGTGGAGACCCAGGCGATCCGCGCCCCGACCCCACCACCGACCGGGTGGTTCGTCACCGTTGAGGTAGTAGGAGGGCAAGTGCTCGGTGTAGTACCGGCCCGCCCCTACGCCCTTCAGAGTGGTCACCCGCACGGTCATGACAGGCCTCCCCACCGCCGCCCACCGCAGGTGTGCACTCGTCTGTGCTCTCGGACGCGGTTTCGCAGATCGTGGAGCGAGAGTGATTGGGTCTGTGGCGACTTGGGCGAGACGCTCAGTCGGTTCCTGCGGTGACGGCTGGTTGGGTGAACGTACTCCTGGTTGAATTGGCGCGACGCGGTGCTGGTCGGCCTGGTCAAAGCCGTGGCAGGCAGGGATTGAGCGCTTTGTGCGAGAGTCAGGTTGAGCGTCGCAAACATCGCCTCGCATCAGACAGCCCGACCCTGTCAGATGAATGTCAAATATCCTCCCACCCGACCACCGAACCACCGTCGACCCCACTTGCACAAGGGCTTGCGTCGCCCTCGCCGATCACAAGGGATCCGTTCCGTCCGGTGGCCAAGCTCGACAGGTCTTGGGCGATGACAGGGTCCGCGACAGGGTTTCTGACATCCGGATGACAGGGTCTCCACCCACCATCCGGGAGATGAACACTCTCGACCGGCTCCTCACAGTCGAACACCTCGCCGACTACCTCGGTGTCCCCGTTGCCACCATCTATGCCTGGCGCCACCGGCAGCTAGGACCACCCGGATTCCGGGTCGGCAAGTACGTGCGCTACCGGATGAGCGACGTGCAGGAGTGGATCGAAGGTCAGCTCGAACATGTCAGCCGCTGAGCGCGTGTCGGCCTGGACCTGTACGTTGACCTCGACCAGAGCCGACTTTCCGAGGAGGTGAACATGGCACACATCCAAGACCGAGGGCGAGAACACCATCGACGCTGGCAGGCGCGGTACCGCGACCCCGAGGGTCGCGAGAGATCGAAGACCTTCACCAGGAGGGTGGATGCCCAAAGATGGCTCGACCAGGTAACGGCCGACCTGGTAACCGGCCGCTACTTCGATCCCAAGGCAGGGAGGGTCACCCTCGCCGAATTCGCTGCCCAGTGGCTCAAGGCGCAGACATACGATGCCTCTACCCGGGAGACGATGGAGTCTCGGGTACGAACCCACATCCTGCCGACGATCGGGGACATGGAACTCCGCCATCTAAAGCCATCCACCGTTCAGGCGTGGGTAAGAAGCCGGCAGACCGAGGTTGCGCCCTCCTACTGCCGACTGCTCCTCTCCAACCTCTCCACCATCCTCACCGCGGCGGTTGAGGATGGTCTGATCGCGTCGAATCCCTCCGCGGTGTCATCTGTGAAAGCGCCACGGGTTGACCGGCGCCGGGTGGTCCCGTGGACCGTGGAGACAGTCCACGGTGTCGTCCAGGGCCACCCTGACGAGTTCCGCGCCATGCCGGTGCTGGGAGCCGGCTGTGGGCTGCGTCAGGGCGAGATCTTCGGCCTCGCCCTGGAGGCGATCGACTTCCTACGACGAGTCGTCCACGTCCGTCAGCAGCTGCGCCTGGTCCAGAACCAGGTGGTCCTTGCCCCGCCGAAGGGGGGCAGAGAGCGGGAGGTGCCGCTGCCCGATGTCGTCGCGATGGCCGTCGCGGGACACGTCCAAAGGTTCGGCACCGCGGCGGTGGAACTCCCCTGGCGGGAACCGAGTGGAGAGATGCGGAGTGTCGAGCTGATGTTCACGAACCGGGACCGTGGACCCCTCACCCGTGCCTACTTCACCCACAACGCCTGGAAGCCAGCCCTACAGTCGGCTGGGCTGAAGCGAGACCGGGCGAACGGAATGCACGCCCTCAGACACCACTACGCCTCGATGCTCCTCGAGAACGGGGTCAGCATCCGAGCAGTGTCCGAGTACCTGGGCCATCACGATCCGGGCTTCACCTTGCGCACCTACGCCCACCTGATGCCCGAGTCGGAGGATCGGGCGCGGGCCGCGATCGACGCCGCGCTCGGTGCTCCAGCGGAATCCTCGCGGAACGCAGAGCGGGGCTGAACGCAAACTGCCTGGTCAGAGGATTGCAAGGGCCGCTACCCGCCGATGTAGGACATCTCGATTCGCGTACGTGCACGGGTCGCCTTCGACCGTACTTCGGAGTAGCGATCCGTGCGCGCGGACCAGACCGATCTGACCATCTCGTCGAGATCGTCGTCGGTTCCGCCCTCGCGCAGCAGGGCGCGGAAGTCGGAACCGGCGGACGCGAACAGACACGTGTACACCGAGCCTTCGGCGCTGAGCCTCACGCGGGTGCAGTCGCCGCAGAACGGCTTGGTGACCGAGGCGATCACACCTACTTCGCCTTCGCCATCCGAGTAGCGCCAGCGGTTGGCCACCTCGCCGACGTAGTTCGGGTCAGCCGGTTCGAGCGGGAAGCGCTCCGAGATCCGGCTAACGATCTCCTCGGCAGACACGACGTCGTCGAGAACCCAGCCGTTCGTGGTGCCGACGTCCATGTATTCGATGAACCGGACGATGTGACCAGAACCGCGGAAGTGATCGGCGACATCGACGATCGAGTCGTCGTTAACGCCTCTCTTGACGACCATGTTGACCTTTATCGGTGTGAGCCCAGCATCCGCCGCAGCGTCGATGCCTTCTAAGACGGCGGCAACAGGAAAACCCACGTCGTTCATGGCCATGAACACTTCGTCGTCCATCGAGTCAAGCGAGACAGTGACCCGGTCCAGACCCGCTTCTGCGAGCTTGATGGCCTTGCGGGCGAGCAGCGAGCCGTTAGTCGTGAGGGTCAGATCGTCAATTTCTTCGATCGCCGCAAGGCGCCCGATCAGTTCCTCGATGCCCTTGCGCAGGAGGGGTTCTCCGCCCGTTAGGCGGAGCTTGGTGACGCCGTGACGAGCGAACGAACGGGCCACGCGCTCGATCTCTTCGAAGCTCAAGAGGTTGTGACGGTCGAGAAACTCGTAGTCCCTGGAGAAGATTTCCTTCGGCATGCAGTAAGTGCATCGGAAGTTGCACCTGTCAGTGACAGATATGCGAAGGTCCCTGACGGGACGGTCTCTGGTGTCGACGAGCTCGGGCATTCTGATACCGAGGCTACTGCCAGCCGGGAGACATCGGTTTGGCGGAATGCCCGCCCACCGACCATCGTTGACTACACCAATGGCACTATTCAACAAAAGAACCAAACCGATAAATCTCGAATCGATCGAACAACTCGAAGACCTAGTCAAGTCAGGCAAGCCTGTTCTGATCGATTTCATGCAGACGAACTGTCAGCCGTGCCGCACGATGGACGGAATCGTCAACGAACTCGCCGAGGAATTCCAAGGATCGGCCCACGTTGTCAAAGCGAACGCCGCCAACGTTCCCGATGCCTTCCGGAAGTTCAAAGTGATGTCGACACCGACATTCATGGTCCTCACCACACGCCCAGGAGCCAACTCATTCACCCAGAGGTGGCGCGCCTCCGGGTTGGTGAAAAAGGACGTCCTGACCAAGAACCTCGAATCAGCGGGAGCCTCGGTCTCTGCTTGAGAGCCGCTCCATGAGGCTGACGATTCCCCGCCGGTTCCAAGGAATCGAAGGGATGGCCCAAGGCGGCCACGTTGCCGGTCTCGTCGCATCGAAGCTGGGTCTCGACGTGGCGGTTACGTTCCGGGCGCCGTGCCCGCTGGAAACTCCCCTGACACTGGAGTCCACCAGCCAGGGCTACGTCTTGACCGACGGCGAGACGGTGATCCTCGAGGCAGTCGAAGACGACTCGTCTCCCCCGCCTCCGGCTGCGGTGCCTTTGGCCGAGGCAGAAGTGGCTCGGCGCTGGGCGGGGACTCAATCGACCTCACTCAACGTCTCCACGTGCTTTTCCTGCGGCACCGGTCCGGACACTCTCGGAGTTCACGCCGGACAAGTCGAAGGATCCTCGGTGTATGCCAGCCCCCTGATTCATCCGGCGTGGGCTGGGAGCCTCGGGACTGTCGAGCATCGGTTCCTGTGGGCTCCGATCGATTGCGCTGCCGGCTGGCGAGTGACATTCGACGAATGGTCCCGTCCAGCCGTCACCGGCCGATTGCGTGTCAAGGTCCACGCCGAAGTCGAACCCGGCCAAACTCTGATCGTCGTGGCAGACGCCGACGATGAGTGGCAGGGCCGCAAGAGGACGGCTCGATCGGCCATTTACGGAATCGACGGAACTCTTGTCGCCTCGTCCGAGTCTCTGTGGATCGCCCTCCAGTGAGGACAATCCCGAACGACGAGCGACGGTCGCGACTGGCCAGAAGACACGGATTCGTCCAGCCTGCAGTTTCGGTCTCAGCACTCGCCGGACAGATGGCTGGCCTGCACTCAACGGATCCGGTGAGCGTCTACCTGAGCCTCGCGTCTCGAGGGGTCGTCGACACTCCGGAAAGCGTCGATATCGCCCTGTATGACGAGAGATCGAGCCTGCGGATGCTGGGGATGCGACGCACCCTCTTCGTCGTCCCGCTGGACCTGGTCTCCGCCGTTCAGCGCTCCTACACCGATGCGTTCGTAGCCAAAGAACGCAAGCGATTCGCCGGATGGCTAGAACATGCCGAGATCACCCCCGACGGCGAGTCGCACATCGACCGCATGTTCGGACTCGCCTTGTCATTTCTGGAACAGGCAGGCGAGGCAAGCACCAGGGAGATGAACTCCGCGCTCCCCGAACTCGATCAGCGTTTCGTGCCGCCCGTCGGTCCCAAATGGGCCACGCCCATTTCCGTGGGCAGCCGGGTCATCCATCGGCTGACCGCGTCCGGGATGGCAGCCAGGGCCCGACCTCTCGGCACCTGGATCAGCAGCCAGTACCGCTACGCACCGCTGGATCGTTGGCTGGGAGCACCGATCGAGATGCTCGATGAACAGGAGGCGCGCAATCGTTTGGCCCGCGCCTGGCTGAGTTCCTTCGGTCCCGGAACGGTGACGGATCTGAAATGGTGGACAGGCTGGACCCTCGGTCACACCCGTCGGACACTCGAGGCGGTCGGCGCAGTCGAGGTAGCGTTGGGGCATGGGCCTGGGTATGTCCTGGCTGATGACACCGAACCGGTAGAACCGGTTGAGCCGTGGGCTGGGCTGCTCCCGAGCCTCGATCCGACGTCGATGGGATGGAAAGAGCGGGACTGGTACTTCGGAGACCACGCTCCTCGCCTTTTCGACCGCAACGGCAACGCCGGACCAACAGTCTGGTGGGACGGCAGGGTCGTCGGCGGGTGGGCCCAACGCTCCGACGGCGAGATCGTGGTCGAGTACCTCGAAAAGGTCGGGGCAGATGCCAAGTCAGCCGTCGAAACCGAAGTAGCCCGCCTAGTCGACTTCCTAGGCCCCACCCGCTTCACCCCCCGCTTCCCCACCCCCCTCGAACGCCACCTCCGAACCGCTTTTTAGCGCAAGAACGTCGCAATAATGCGACGTTCTGCGGTGTAGAACGCGGTTTTGGTGGCTGCTCCTACCCTCCGGTGAATGATCGGGGTCGTAGGCGGGGGTCAACTCGCTCGAATGATGTACGAAGAGTCCATCCCGCTGGGGATCGAGCTCCGCTTCCTCGTTGAGAACCCTGACGACCCGGTGGCACAGGTCAGCCCACATTTCTCGATCGGATCCGCGAGGTCAGCCGATGACCTGCGACGGTTCGCCGCCGAGGCTGACGTACTCACATTCGACCACGAGGTCGTGGACCTCCCAACTCTGGCTTCTCTAGAGGCAGCCGGCCACACACTGCGACCACGTGCTGAGGCCTTCGCCACCGTGGCCCACAAGCGCCGCATGCGGGAAGCGCTCATCGGGGCGGGCCTCCCGGTCCCTTCCTTCCGCTCGGTCACAGATCCAGCCGAGGCGGCTCAGATCGTCACAGAGGACGGACCACAGGTGCTCAAGATCGCCCATGGCGGATACGACGGACGGGGAACCTTCTTCGTCGATGACCCAGCCGTGGCGGCCCGCGTGGTAGAGGGAGCCTCGGGCCGCGAGGTGCTGATGGAACCCCACCTCGACCTTTTGGCCGAAATGGCCGTCCTAATCGTGAGAGGAGCAACGGGTGAGACAGTGGCGTACGAGCCTGTGACCACGATTCAGGTAGACGGCCAGTGTCGTCGGGTCGACGCACCTGCCCAGCATCCACAGGCGCTGGTCGACTCAGCCGTCACCATGGCACGCACCGCAGCCGAGGCTCTGGACACGGTCGGCGTGCTGGCAGTCGAGATGTTCCTGACGCACGGCGGGTTGCTCATCAACGAATTGGCATCTCGACCGCACAACTCCGGGCATCACACTCTCGACGCCAACCGCACCTCGCAGTTCGAGAACCATCTGAGAGCGGTGTCAGGGTTAGCCCTAGGCGATCCGGCCGCCACCACCGAGTACGCGGTGACCGGCAATGTGATCGGCCGCGATGCGTCCACCGATCCCCGGAACAACCTCGGCGCGGTCTTGACGCTCGACTCCGGCGCCCGGGTCCACCTCTACGGAAAGTCACCCAGAGTCGACCGCAAGCTCGGCCATGTCACGGTCTGCGATGATGACCACGACCGCGCCGTTGATCGTGTGCGGCGAGCGGTGCACGCGATAGGAGGCCAGGAGGTCCCGCGATGAAGGTGGCAGTGGTCATGGGAAGCGACTCGGACTTCCCCACGATGGAACCCGCCGTGGAGACCTTGCGCGCCATGGGGATCGAAACCGATGCGAGGGTCATATCGGCCCATCGCACACCAGATGCGATGCTGGCTTTCGGCACAGCAGCCGCGGACAACGGCTACGGCGTAATCATCGCTGGCGCTGGCGGAGCCGCCCACCTGCCCGGGATGCTCGCATCGACCACGACCCTTCCAGTGATCGGTGTTCCCGTGGCGGTGACTGCACTCGACGGCATGGACGCCCTCCTGTCCATCGTGCAGATGCCCGCAGGGGTGCCGGTCGCCACAATGGCTATCGGCGGGGCGGTCAACGCAGCCCTCATGGCCGCCCGCATTCTCGGCGTCTCCGATCCGGAGGTCACCGCGGCTCTCGTCGCCTACCGCAGCGCCCAACAGGAGAAGTCCAACCGAGCAGACTCCGAGATCACAAGACGCACCACACCGTCCGCCTGAGCCACTGACATAGCCGGTTTTCTGAAAGTACCCTCGGAACCATGGTGATTGAGGCGATCCGGACTGCCAGCCTTGGCGACACGTCCTACGTGCTTGCCCACAACGGGGTAGGGATTGTCGTCGACCCCCAACGGGACCTACGTCGATTCCGCGACGCCGTCGAGCGTCTCGAGGTCACGGTCACACATGTCCTCGACACCCACATCCACAACGACTACCTGTCGGGCGCACCTGCTCTGGCGAAGACACTCGGAGCCGACCTTGTGATGCCTGCCGGGTCAGGCGCCGCTTATCCGTTCCTGCCCGCCTTCCATCTCGAAGATCTGAAGGGAGGCGGCGCTCTCACCATCCGTCCGATCCATACCCCCGGCCACACACCTGAGCACATGTCGTACCTCGTGCTCATCGACGGGTTGGCCTCGGCAGTGTTCACCGGAGGAAGCTTGCTGGTGGGTTCGGCCGGCCGCAGCGACCTTCTGGGTGACGAGTTCGCAGACTCCCTGGCCCGGCTCCAATACTTGTCTGTGAACCGCCTCGCCGAACTACCTGGCGACGTCGAGGTGCTTCCGACCCATGGTGCGGGCTCGTTCTGCACATCTGCGTCTTCCGCCGGTGGCGGGGGTTCAACAGTCGCCGCCGAGGTCAGCTCGAATCCCGTACTGCAGTACCCGGATGCCGACGCTTTCGTGGCGGGCCAACTCGAAGGGCTGCTCCCCTATCCCGACTACTACTCCTCGATGGCGCCCATCAACCGCCGAGATCCCGGCTCAATCGAATCTGTCGTTGTGCCTGTCGTCCCAGCCGCGCTGATCGATCCCGCCAGTTGGATCGTCGATCTCAGGCCACGTGACCAGTACATGGACGGACACATCGCCGGTTCGCTGAGTATCGAGTGGGGTTCGTCGTTCGCGCCGTGGACTGGCTGGTTGGTCCCGTTCGGTGAACCGGTCCATCTCGTCCTTGGACCTTTACAGGATCCCGTCTGGGCGGCCACCGAGTTGGGCAGGATCGGCTATCGAGTGAGTGGGGCGACGATCGACCTGGAAGGTATCGACCTTGTAAAAGGTCGGACGGCCGGATCAGACGAGTTGGCCGACGCCTTGAAGTCCGGCGTCACCGTGGTCGATGTCCGCGACCCTTCCGAACGGGAGACTGAACACATCGCAGGCACAGTGCACCAGTACGTACCCGACCTGCGTGAGTCCGTTCCCGGAGGCAGCGATGAGGTTTGGCTCATGTGTGAGTCCGGTTTCCGGGCGGCCATCGCCGCTGGCCTCGTTGAACGGGCGGGCCGTATCCCGGTCACGGTCGCATCAGGGGGAGTCTCAAGCTTTCTAAAGAGCCACCCAGACTTGGCTGTGACCTGACCCGTCGGCCAGCCCGTCAGTCAGCCGGATCGTCAGCAACGAGCCACGATCCGAGACCGGCGACCGCCAACAAGAGAGTGAGGATCCCACCCACCCAGGGCAACAGCCAGGCGACGACGAGCAAAGGAAACCCGACTACGAACCGGCCGTACGACGACCATTCGGGCCGGAGTCGCGTACCGATGGCCAACCCCAGCGGCACGGGGGCTGCGAGCAATCCGATCAGCACTACCGATCCGATCGCCAACGCCGTCGGCAGCATTACCAACACCAGTGGCCCGCTACTGGACAGCGGCGTCAAGGCCATGATCCCGAACGTCACAATCAAGAGCGCCGCCGGGACAGACACGAGACCCACTCCCCACATGAGCGATCCCAGCGGACGGCGATCGAGGGCGGACGCGGCCGCCAATGACCGGTTCGGCGCAGACCACAAGATTCCGATCCCCAATCCAAGGGCTCCCAACGCCCCGACTATCTGGGCGAGAAGCCGGACGCCCCGAACTCGCAAATTGGGCGCGAGGGCCTCGGCTCGGACGAAAGTCCCGTCGATTGTGACCGTGTCGGCGATCACGGCAGCATCGTCGGCGATGTAGCGAACATCGCCATCGACCCGCAAGCCGGGAAGCAGAGTCAACGACGAGGTTGTCACGTCGATCCCGCTGGCCACAGTCCCACCTATCCGAGTCTGGTTCTGGGTGCCCTCTATCCGCCGCCCGACGGTGCCGAGGAGCTCGACCGTGCGACCCCACACGAGAACATCGCGCCCGACGGTCGATCCAGCGTTCGTCTGGGTCGTGAGGGCACCGACAAACAGATCATTTCCAACTGTGCCGTCCACGACGACCGTGCCACCAGCCACCCGCAGCGAACCATCGATGCGGCCAGTCACCTCGACCCGGGTGGAGATGGCGAACACGTCACCTTCGACAACCCCATCGATCCTGATCGAGTCGAAGGCAACAGCGATCAGATCCCCTCGCACCACACCGGAGACGACGATGGTGTTGCCCGCCGCGTAGAGGTCCTCTTCGACAACATCGTCTGCCCTCACGAGAACGACATTGCTCTGCACCCTCTGGGCGAACCCAGGTTGGGGCATGAGCGTTACGACGATGCCGGTGAGCAGCAAGAAGGCCGCGACCCGCCTTGTCATAGGTAGCGCACTAGAGCGGGATGGCGTTGGCGACGAGCTGAAGAAGTGGCGCAGGCAGCAGACCGAGGACGATCGTCGCCACGGCGGTTACACCAACGACGTAGCGACTCAACTTGATCGGCTGGGGCTCGGTGGCTTCGTCGGCGTCCTGCATGTACATAGCGACGATCACGCGCAGATAGAAGGCGAAACCCACCACCGAAGCCAGCACAGCAACTATCACGAGCCACTCGAAACCTGCCTGCCATGCAGTCTGAAACACGCCGAACTTGGCAACGAAGCCCGAGGTCAGCGGTATCCCGGCCATACCCAACAACAGAATCGAGAAAGACCCAGCCATCATCGGCTGACGTCGAGCGAGTCCCGCAAATGCCGAGATCGGGGTCTGGCCGCCGGTCGCACCGGAGATCACCGACACGATGGCAAATGCCCCGATCAACTGGAGCGAGTAGACCACGAGGTAGAACCAGATTGCCGGTGCACCCGCCGAACCTCCCACAATCCCCGTGAGGATGAACCCGGCGTGGGTCACACCGGAATAGGCCAACAAGCGCCGCACGTCGTCCTGGACGAGAGCGAAGAGCCCTCCGACGACCATGGACAGCACCGCAATGCCAGCGACCAACGGTGCCCACTCTTCGAGGAACCCAGGGAACGCCGTGAGGAGCACGCGAATCAGGGCAGCAAAGCCGCCAATCTTGGCGGCAGCCGCCATGTATCCGACGATGCCGGCGGGTGCGCCTTGGTAGACGTCCGGAGCCCAGGAGTGGAAAGGGGCCGCCGAGATCTTGAACGCCAGACCCACAACCAGCATGGCGAGACCAATCAGAAGCACGGCGGGTCGGGTGATGATCGTTTGGTTCAGGAACCCTCGCACCCCCAGGATGTTGAGTTCGCCGGTAGCCGCGAAGACGAGGGCGACCCCGTAAACGAACACCGCTGACGCCACCGACCCGAGCAGGAAGTACTTGATTGCAGCCTCGTCAGACGAGGTCCGCTCACGGGTGATACCGGCGAGTATGTAGAGCGCGATCGAGCCGACTTCCAGGCCCAGGAACATCATCATCAGATGCACTGAAGACGCCATCAACATGAATCCGGTTGTTGCGAGCATCACCAGGGCGAGCGCTTCGGCACCGCGCCGCCCCAGACGTTCGAAGAGTTGCCAGCCGGAGGCGATGCCGAGTGCGGCCACCGCCAACATGGCGAAACGCGCGAGGACTGAACCGTGGTCGAGGACCACCATCTGACCAAACGGCAGGAAGCCGGCGATGAAGTCGGGGCCGCCAGGAGCAGACAACAACTCGTCTACCCGCATCCATTGCCAGACGGCGAAGGCAAACGCTACGGCGATCACTCCACCTGTGATCTGTCCGAGCCTCTTGATGGGTGGAAGGAATTGGACCTCGATGAGCAGGATGAGGGCCGCACCCACGCTGAGCACCAGTTCGGGGGCGATAGCCAGCCACGACACGTCGGGTGTGGCGAGGGGCACTTGGGCGAAAATCATTGGTCTGTCTCCCCGGCGACATACAGGCCGGCGAGTCGACCAGCGGGCGGAACTTCGAAGTCTGTGACAGCCTCGATACGGTCAAGCACGGCTTCGGCGGAGGCGGCGGTCTTCTCCATCAGGATCTGCGGGTAGAGCCCAAGGACGAGGATCAGCACCACGATCGGTGCCATCAGGGCGATCTCCCGACCGTTCATGTCCTTGAGCGCTTGATTCTCGGGCTTGTCCGGCACTCCCGTGAATACTCGCTCGTAGGCCCAAAGCAGGTAGATCGCCGCCAGGACGACACCGGAGGCGGCGATGATCGCGAACACCGGGAGCGTGGCGTAGGTTCCGATGAGTATGAGAAATTCCCCTACGAAGCCGTTCAATCCGGGAAGCCCGATCGAGGCGAAGGCGGCGAACAAGAACATGCCCGAGTAGATAGGCATCACCTTCCACAGTCCGCCGAAGTCCGCGATCTGCTTGGTGTGGCGTCGCTCGTAAAGCATGCCGACCAGGAGAAAGAGCGCACCCGTCGTCAGACCATGGTTCACGTTCTGGATCACCGCCCCCTGAAGTCCTGCAGAGGTCAGGGCGAACGTGCCGAGGACGATGAATCCCAGGTGGCTCACTGACGAGTACGCCACGAGCCTCTTGAGATCAGGTTGGACTATGGCGACCACCGCTCCGTACACGATGCCGATGACAGCCAGCACCGCCATGATCGGAATCGCATCGACGGACGCCTCGGGGAACAGGCCCAGGTTGAACCGGATCAGACCGTAGGTGCCCAGTTTCAGCATGACACCTGCCAAGAGCACCGAGCCGGCCGTGGGAGCTTCTGTGTGAGCGTCGGGCAGCCAAGTGTGAAGCGGGAACACCGGCACTTTGATCGCAAAGGCAAGGGCGAATGCTGCGAACAACATCCGCTCGTGGGTCTGTCCCAGCTCGAGACCGAGAAGATCCTGGAAGGCGAAGCTGGGGCTACCGAACTGTTCGGCGTGAAAGAAGGCCAGGGCGATGATTCCGGCAAGCATGAGCGCAGAGCCGAAAGCGGTATAGATGAAGAACTTCACGGCCGCGTAGATCCGACGATCGGAACCCCAGATTCCGATGATGAAGTACATCGGTACGAGGATCGCCTCGAAGAACACGAAGAACAGGAACAGGTCCAGCGCTAGGAACGTGCCGATGAGCCCCGCTTCGAGAACGAGCACAGCCACCACGAACTCTTTGACTCTGAGACTGATGGCCGTGCTGGCGGCCAGTGA
The DNA here is from genome assembly GCA_041744795.1 of Acidimicrobiia bacterium. GTDB lineage: Bacteria > Actinomycetota > Acidimicrobiia > Spongiisociales > ZC4RG35 > DATHWB01. The sequence continues at coordinate 1,908 of JBGTKD010000053.1, read as the reverse complement.
GATGGGGAAGAGGATCGTGGTCAGCAAGATCATCCCGAGGGAGATTCCGTCGACCCCGATGTTCCACTCGATGCCCCACGGCTCATACCAGGCGACTCGCTGGGTGAATTGGAAGGCGGCCTCTCCGGCCCTGAATTGGTAAAACAGCGCTCCCGCCAAGGCCAGCGGCACAAACGACGCCAGGATGCCAACAGGCAGGTAGAGCTCCCTCCGGTTCTTCGGAAGGAACGCGACAACGAGGGCAGCAAGTGCCGGGGCGGCAATGAGCCAGGCGAGCATCAGGCACCACCTACCACGAGCAACCAAATCACCACGGCCAGCAACCCGGCGATAAACGCCACGCCGTAGTTACGGACATATCCGGTCTGCAGAACCCTGCTGCGATTCCCTGTGTCCTTAACGAACCGGCCCACACCGTTGACCAGGCCGTCGATGATGGGCAGGTCGAATCGGAATGCCGCCGCCTCGGACAGTTTGCGACCAGGCGTGACGATCGTCGCGCCGTAGAGGTCGTCGACGCGATACCCAGCACCCCAGGCCTCCCACGCCTTGCCAAAGCCGGTCTGGAACTGGGCCCAGACCTCTCGCGGCCTGGTGTAGACGAAGCCTCCCATGGCGATGCCTACCAGACCCGCTCCAACCGAGACAGCGGCCAGGAGTAGGAACATGCCAATCCCTTCGGGCGGATGGGCGAGGGAGATTCCCTCGAACGCCGGCTCGAGGAAGTGTTCGAGACCCAGTCGGAAAGGCGTATTGATCAGGCCGGCCACGACGCTCAACACGGCCAGGACGACGAGGGGAGCCGTCATAACTCTGGGCGACTCGTGAGGATGCACGCCTTCGTCCCAGCGCGATTCTCCCAGGAACGTCATGACCCACAGCCGGGTCATGTAGAAGGCGGTCAACATGGCAGTGACGAGGCCGATCACGTATAGAGCGGACGCGAGGCCTCCTGCCGCGAACGCCACTGCCAGGATCTCATCCTTCGACCAGAAGCCCGAAAGAAGGGGGAACCCGGATATGGCGAGCGTGGCTATGCCCATCGTGGCGGCGGTGACAGGCATGTGTTTACGGAGACCGCCCATTTTCTCCATGTCCTGTTCTTCGGCCATCCCGTGAATGACCGAACCAGCACCGAGGAAGAGCAGAGCCTTGAAGAAGGCATGGGTCATGAGGTGGAAGATGCCAGCGATGTACCCGCCCAGTCCCACCGCCAGGAACATGAATCCCAGCTGAGACACGGTTGAGTAGGCGAGAACCTTTTTGATGTCGGTCTGGGCAATGGCGATGGAAGCCGCCCACAGGGCAGTGAGCGCCCCGACGGTGGCAACCGCCATGCCGGCAGCGGGTGCTTCCTGGAAGATGGCCGCTGAACGAGCCACGAGGTAGACACCTGCCGTGACCATTGTGGCGGCGTGAATGAGCGCAGACACAGGGGTCGGGCCTTCCATCGCATCCGGAAGCCACACATAGAGCGGAATCTGGGCTGACTTGCCTGCTGCTCCCACCAGAAACAGGAGTCCGATTGCGGTAGCGGTACCGGTAGTGAGCACCTCTCCGGCGCGATCAAGAACGCCGTCGAAGCTCAAAGTGCCGAAGTGAACGAAAACGAGCATCAGTCCAACCATGAACCCGAAGTCGCCGATTCGGTTCACAATGAACGCCTTCTTGCCGGCGGCGGCAGCAGAAGGACGCGTGTACCAGAAGCTGATCAGGAGGTAGGAGCAGAGCCCGACTAGCTCCCAGCCCAGGAACAGCATGGCGAAATTCCCTGCCAGAACGAGCGCGAGCATCGAGGCAGCGAAGAGGTTGAGGTAGGTGAAGAACCGGCTGAACCGCTCGTCGCCATGCATGTATCCGATGGCAAAGATGTGAATGAGCGTCCCGACACCGGTGATAATCAACGTC
>JBGTKD010000052.1:0-3074 GCA_041744795.1 Acidimicrobiia bacterium | reverse complement strand
TGCGTCGCCGCCTCGCGCGCCGTTGCCGTCGTCGCCGGTCGGCTCTTCACGCTCGATGCCGCCGTGTCGCATGTCGATGACTGTATTGACGGGCGCGTTCCTGCGCCTCGCCGAGGCGCTGTCTCGCTCGCTGCCGGGCAGGCCGGCCCGACCGATCGCTTCGCCGAGGATGGCCGGATGGGCAAGCACCCACTCTTGGAGGTGGGCTCGGTCGGTGAGTCCCGCTTCGGCAAGGCTTTTCGGCGCAGCTGCTTGTGCGACGGCATTTTCGACTCGGAAGACTATTGCGTCGGTCACGCTGTCAGCCTATGCGGGATGCCTAATGGCGTCGACTGTGCACGTTCGAACCGTTCCACTGCGTGATGGTGGTTGATCCGCTTGCTTGTAATGCAGAGTCCGTGAAACATCGACCAAATCGTTGCCAGGGAGACCAATCCGCTCAGCAACGAAGGCTGCCGAGAGGACGGCAAAGTCGTTAGCCCCTGACAATAGGGCGGGAGGTTTCAGAGACTCAGCCATTGCCAGCACGTCTTCACGAACCGAGTAATCGAAGTGATAGAAGGCGCCGGCATACCGGTAACCGATATCTTCAGGGCGGTTGCCCGAGGTCACTACCCGCAAACCCATCGCCTTAGCTGCGAGGATCAGCGGCACCTCAGAGTGCGAACCCCCGAGCAGGAGCAAAGTTTGAGCCACGCACAACAAGCTACCAAGGACCCTTTCTCGTCAAGCAGCAATCTGTCTCGGGGACCCAGGCGACCAGCCAGCGATCAAGAAGCCGCGGATTCGTACCGATGTGTCGACGTGAACTGGAGGACGCGATGACGGCAGCCAAACAAGACCTCGTCACCGACGGAGCCGCCGGTGGGCCATACACAGCAGCCGCGGAACAGGAACTGCGGCGCATGCTTGGTGGCGGAACTCCGATTCTCACGACCTCTTGCACTGACGCCCTCGAGATGGCAGCGATCCTCGCTGACATCCAGCCCGGCGACGAGGTGATCGTTCCCTCCTTCGGCTTCGTGACCACGGCGCTTGCCTTTGTCCGAGCTGGAGCAACTATCCGCTTCGCTGACATCGAGCCCGAGACGCTCGGCCTGGATCCCAGTTCCGTCGAGAAAGCATTGAAACCGTCGACAAAGGTTATCGTACCCATCCATTACGGGGGCGTCCCAGCCCGAATGAAGGAGCTCTCGATTCTTGCTAGCGACGGTGGCGCCACCGTGGTCGAGGACGCCGCCCACGGTCTCGGCGGAACCCTGGACGGGACCCCGATCGGAACACTCGCACCGCTCGCCGCCCTCAGCTTCCACGCATCCAAGAACTTCTCCTGCGGCGAAGGCGGGGCCCTCGTCGTAAATGATGACACCCTTACTGAACGCGCGCGCATAATTCTCGAGAAGGGGACCGACCGCCGAGCCTTCCTCGACGGGAGCGTGGAAAAGTACACGTGGCAGGATATGGGATCGTCATTCGGACTGTCCGACTTCCTCGCAGAACGCCTCCTCAAAGAACTCGAAGACGCCGCAGCGATCCAAGAACAACGCCAAACCCTGCACGAAACGTACGACAAAGCCCTGGCTGCTGCGAGTGAATTAGGTTTCCGGACTCCCTACATCCCCGCGAACGCTTCGTCCGCTTACCACCTGTATTGCGTGGTGCTCGACGAGCCCTCGGGTCGGGATCTCCTCCTTCATCGCCTCCGCGAGCACGGCGTGGCTGCGTCATTCCACTTCGTCCCCCTACATCGGACTCCCGGGGGACGACGCTGGGGGTTGGACGCAGACTGTCCCGTCAGTGACAGGGTCGCGGAATCGATCATTCGGCTTCCTCTCCATCAGCGCATGAGCGTGGACGAAGCAGAGCGCAACGCGGCTGTGTTTCTCGACCTGGCTCGGGACCTGCGATGAAGCGACTCTTGGTCACGGGTGGTTCCGGTTTCATCGGCTCTGCGCTCGTACGTTCGCTGGTGGCGCAGGGCCATGGGGTGCTCAACGTCGATCTCCAGACCTATGCGGCTCTGCCAGGGGCACTCGATGAGGTCGACGGGGAGCCTACCTACCAACACCTCGCAGCAGACATAGCTGACTTCAGTGTCATGTCAGAAGCGTTCCGTGAGTTCGACCCTCACGTTGTCGTCAACTTGGCAGCCGAGAGCCACGTGGATAGATCGATCGACAATGCCTGGCCGTTCATGACGACGAACATTCTCGGAGTGGCAAATCTCCTCACCGTGGCCACAAGCCATTGGGCAGAGGGTGGGCGGGATCCAGAGTTTCGTTTCGTCCATGTGTCGACCGATGAAGTATTCGGAAGCATCCCCTTCGGTTCATTCGCGGCCGAATCCCAATATCGGCCCAGATCGCCTTACTCGGCGTCGAAAGCTGCCGGCGATCACCTAGTGCGAGCCTGGTTCCATACTTACGGACTGCCCACGATCGTCACGAACTCCTCGAATAACTACGGCCCGTTTCAGCACCCTGAGAAACTCATTCCGATGATGATCATCCGCTCGGCCGAGAGCCTGAGTCTTCCCATATACGGGAATGGATTCCAGGAAAGAGACTGGATCCATGTCGACGATCATGTCCGGGGTCTTCTCGCTGCATACGAATTGGGCGATCCAGGTGAGACGTACCTGTTCGGAACGGGCGAGACCCACACCAATCTTTTCGTCGCTAAGAGCATCTGCCGACTTGTCGATTCACAGCTCAGTCGTCCACCACGAACCGGCGAACAGTCGATCGAATTCGTCGAGGATCGGCCAGGCCACGACTTCCGATATTGCATCGATCCGACGGAGAGCACCCGCAAACTCGGTTGGCGTGCGGCGGAGAGTTTCGAGGTGGGCCTGGCTGGGACGGTCGATTGGTACTGCGACAACTCGAGTTGGTGGAGATCTCTCATCGACAGCGACGCCATCAGCCGGAAGGGACGAGCCCGATGAGACGCGGCATACTCCTTGCTGGAGGGACGGGATCCCGTCTTCACCCTCTGACGCTCGGTACTAGTAAGCAACTGCTTGCCGTTTACGACAAGCCGATGGTGTATTACCCCCTGACCACCCTGATGCT
>JBGTKD010000051.1:0-11949 GCA_041744795.1 Acidimicrobiia bacterium | reverse complement strand
GGGCCTATACGGGCCATGTCTCGTCCCGAAGTCCTTCGACCATCACATTGCTGCTGACCAGTCCCTATGCGGTGGCAGGCAGAGTGATGACCATCGCCGTCGGTGACGTCATCTCCGAACACCTAGCTGCCTGAGCGACCTCAGGAGTCGCGTAAGAAGTCCTCGATTTCTTCGACGAGCTTCTCCAAGGGATCGGCCTCACCGTCGCCCACCAGGGTCTGGGTCTCGAGTTCCTCTACGTACTCACGGATCTCGGAATCGTCCATTGCAGCGTCGACTTGATCGCGGAAGTCTCTGACTGCCAAGGTCAGATCAGTCGTGTCGACTTCGAGTCCGACGATCTCCAGGGCCTTTTCGGCGAGGGCCAACGCGCCGGGCGGATACTCCTGTTGGGAGAGGTAGTGGGGAACAGCCGCCCACACGCTCACCGTCTCGATCCCTGCACCCACGAGTGCGGCCGTGAGCACCCCGATGATTCCAGTTGGACCCTCGTAGTCTGAGGCAAAGAGAGAATGCTGCTGAAGGGTGTCGCGATCGACGCCTGACCCTATCAACGGGACGGGCAAAGTATGGGGGACTTGTCCGACGAACGCTCCCAACGTGACTGCCCGACGGACCCCGAGGACCCGTAAGACCCCGATCAGGTCCGTGCTGAACATCTTCCATCGGGCGTGGGGCTCGGGTCCCGTGACCACCACCAGATCGCGCGGCTCCCATGGGGTATTTACCAGCCAGAACTCGGTCTCTGGCCAGGCAATCTCTCGACTGCCATCGTCGTCCAGTAGGACTACGGGACGGCGAACCTGGAAGTCGAAGAACTCGTCGGCATCGATTGTGGCGATCCGCTCGGAGTCAGCCGATTCGATGAGATGGCGCGCCGCGCCAGACGAGCTTTCGCCGGCGTCCCCCCACCCTTCGAAAGCGACGATCGCCACCGGATCCCTCAGAACCGGATGCTGGTCCCAGATCACTCTGTCCATCTTTTCAGGGTAACGGCCCTCAGTCGAAATCAATCAGATGGCGCGTTCGAGGAACAGTCTCGTCCGCTGCCAGGCGGTACTCGCCAGATCGGGATCGTATCCCTCCGAGCCCGGCACGAAGAAGTCTGCTCCCACACCTCGGTAGGTGTGGAAGGTCGCGTCCAAGCCGAGATCTCTCAGAGCTGTCTCCAGGTGAAGGGGCGAGATCGCCCCCGCTGTGTCGTCCGTTGAACCGTGATGGCCCAAGTACGCGGCGGACGAAAGGCGAAAGCTCGGAGGACTGTCCGGACTCACCCCAGAGAACTCGGCGAGGGCACTGATGCGACCGTCCACCGTGGAGAGATGCAGCGCCGGGCCAGCCCCCGCACCGAGTGCCGCGATCGCGACCCGGCACGCGGAAGAACAACGCCTGTATCTATGGCGACTCCTCGGGTTCCGGTGCCTGTGCATCCGTCTCTACGGCCGGGACGACCGTGAACACCTGTGGTATCGCAGTCCCCGACCGTCCGGCACCCGCCGCGAAGCGGTCCGCCCCTGCGGCACCTACCCCCATGACCTGAGCACCGATCCGGCGCTCGAGCTCAAGCGCCTCGGATAAGGGGACACCGAGGGCTCCCAGAACCGCAGCCCGGTCGCTCCGCACAGTCTCCTGAGGATGCACCACGATGGTCGCGGCCAACTCAAGAGCCCTTGCAAGGGCGGCGCCTTCATTGGCGATCAAATTGACCAGACCCAGCACATAGGCTTCGTCGGCGGTGACCTCCCGGCCGGTCAATATCATTTCCAGGGCAACGCCGAGCCCAACGATGTGGGGCAGTCGGACGTTGCCACCGTCCACGAGCGGAACTCCGAACCGTCGTTCCAAACATCCGAAGGTGGCGGTCGTCGCTGCCACGCGGAGATCGCACCACAGAGCCATCTCGAGGCCACCAGCGACGCAATAACCTTCCACAGCGGCGATCGTCGGTTTGGAGACCTGCATGCGGGTGAAGCCGAGGTAGCCAGTCGGATCGTCAACTAGATCAAAGGCTTTCAAGTCTGCCCCAGACGAGAAGTGGCCACCGGAGCCGTAGAGGACACCTACATCGACCTTTTCGTCTTCTTCGAAGGTCGTCCACGCTTGGCGCAGAGCCGAGGCGGTGGCCCGGTCGATGGCATTGCGCACCTCGGGTCGGTCAACGGTGATCACCGCCACCCGACCATGTCTTTCATAGTCGACGCTCATCGATAAACCCCCTCTTCGTCCTCCACAGGATGCCAGCAACACCACATTCGGGAAGGACCAGACCCGCTACCTTCACCGCAAACGACGTGTGACAGGAGGTCTAGGTGAGCGGGGCAGTGCGCTTCTTCCATCTTCTCGGCGCGATGGTGTGGGTGGGCGGGCTCATCACCTTGGGGGCTCTCGTCCCCGCGATGCGCAAAGCGGGGGCAGACCGCTCGATCATCCAGGCAGTCGCCCGCCAGTTCGCGAAGGTCTCGTGGGGCGCCTTCGGAGTGGCGGTACTCACCGGAGGTTGGGCCGTTATCGACTATTTAGATGTCCCTGCACTGCCATGGAAACTCGGGCTGGTGGCGGTCACCGGCGGTCTCGCCCTCTGGCATCAGATGGCGGCCGGGACCCAGTCCGCAAAGGTACGGGGCATTCTGCAAGGAATGATTCTGATAGCGAGTCTGGGCGTCGTCGCGGCGGCCATAGCCCTATAGGCGCGGCCGAGCCCCGGCTGTAGCCGGGGCTCGTCGAAGTCACTTCTTCTTGTGCCGGTTCGCCTTCAGGCGCTTGCGGTACTTGTGCTTCGACATCTTTTTCCGTCGCTTCTTGATGAGCGAACCCATGCGTGTACAAACCTCTGGTCGGGGGGACAAGACAATGATGCAGGCTTCCCGGGCTGTGGTCAAACCCACACGGAGCGATTCAGCGTCGTTGAAGAGGTCTTGCGTGCCGAATGACTCGGTTCAGATGACGCCTGTAGTGGCGATCCGGGGGGTGTAGACCACGCCCCGGTCCCCCAGATACCGCTCGAGCGATGTCCGGATCCGGTCCACACCGCTGGCTTGCACGAGGGCGAGCATCGAAGGACCTGCCCCCGACCAGGCGGCATGGGCCGCGCCTGCAGCTCTGGCAACATCGATCAATTGGCCAACATCGGGGCGAACCCCCTGGCGAGGCAGTTCGTGAATCTCGTCCCCCGAGGCCTCGCTGAGCAGGGCCGCGTCTCCACCGACCAGACCAGCTACGAGCGCGGCGACCCTGGCGAGGGAACGGCTGACGACCGGAGCGTCGTAGGCCGCAGGTAAGAGCCTGCGCGCCTCGGAAGTCCGGAATGGTTCATGGGGAACGGCGACAACTGCGTGGAGTGCGACATTCCACGGGAGCCGATGAACAGCTCCTCCGGCGGCCGCCAGCACCAGTCCGCCGTACACGGCAGCGGCGGCATTGTCCGGGTGGCCGTCCATCTCGGCGGCTATCTCCCATGCCCGATGGAAAGATGGTTCTTCGTCGTAGGCACGCCAGGCTGCGACCGCACCTGCGGCGGCCGCAGCGGACGAAGAGCCAAGGCCACGGCCTATCGGAACTGCATTGTCGACAGTCAACGAGAGCGGCGAGTCGATTCCTACCGCCCGCTGAGCGGCGAGGAGAACGGCATCCTCTGCTCCTTCGGGCGGGGAAGCCGGACCGACGTGAGTAACCGTCCAGCCATCGCCTCGTTCGGCTCGAACCACACAGCGAATTTCGAGGGCTACAGCCAGACAGTCAAACCCAGGACCCAGATTGGCCGAGGATGCGGGAGCAGACGCCTCAGCCATGCGCGAACAGGGCCGACATTTGGGTGGTCATGGCGTAGGAGTGTATGCACCCCATCACGACGGCTGTTCTAGGGTCAGCCTCATGCTGGATTTCATCGGTGTCGACACCCTGCTCGCAGAGCTCACCGTGGCCCTGGGACTCGCCGTCCTCATCGGCAACGGGCTCGCGTTCTACAAAGCCAGTCGCGGGGAAAGGCCAGAAGGCGTCGAAGAGTCTGCCGAGTTCCGGCCACAGAGAGCCCTGTTCCTCATGGCAGCTGGAGCGCTGATCGCCACGTGGGGACTCGCCTCGATCTTCAGCCGTTGAGCGAAACGGTCGGCGCTAGCACGCCACCGAACGGCTTACTTCCACTTTGGCCCTGATGCCTATGATCGCCGGGTCCCAGACACGGTGTGCAGGCAAGTTCGGTCAGCCGCACGCCCACCGAGGAGAAGCCGCATGGTCCCGAGCCGCGCCCGACACGAGAGACATCGATGATCGCCGTCCTCGTGATTCACGCTCTGGTAGCCGGGGCGACCGTCGCATTCGGCCGCAGGCTCGGCCGACGCGTCATGCTCCTCGGAGCGATCGGGCCTGGCGCCGCGACCATCTGGCTGGCGACGGCCTGGACAGACATGCGCGATGGCGGACCCGTTGTCGAGCAGTTCACCTGGGCTCCGGCGATCGGGCTGGACGGCACGTTCCGTCTCGACGGTTTCAGCGCACTAATGGTCGGACTAGTCGGCGGGATTGGCACACTCGTCTTCGTCTACGCCTGGCGATATTTCGACGACCGGGAAGGGCTGGGACGCTTCGCCGCATACCTGGTGGCGTTCGCCGGGTCCATGTTCGGTCTGGTCACCGCAGACAACCTGCTGCTCCTCTTCGTCTTCTGGGAGTTGACTTCGGTCACTTCCTACCTGCTGATCGGATTCGACGATGAGAGCCCGACCGCCCGGGCTGGAGCACTTCAGGCTCTCCTAGTGACCAGCATTGGTGGCCTGGTAATGCTCGCCGGTGTCGTACTTCTCGCCCAGGACGCCGGCACGTACACGCTCTCGGAGATTCTTGCCTCACCTCCGTCGTCGACCGCGGCAGGAGTGGGGCTGGTGCTGATTCTCATAGGAGCGTTCACCAAGTCAGCCCAGGTCCCCTTCCATTTCTGGCTCCCAGGAGCGATGACCGCGCCCACCCCGGTCAGCGCTTATCTCCACTCCGCAACAATGGTCAAGGCGGGCATATATCTGATCGCCCGACTTGCCCCGGTCTTCGCTCCGCTCTTCGTCTGGTGGTCTCCGCTGCTGGTCACGGTCGGTCTCACGACGATGCTGGTTGGCGGCTGGCGAGCCCTCGCTCAGCACGACCTCAAGCTCCTCCTCGCGCAAGGAACGGTTTCCCAACTCGGGTTCATCGTCGTCCTCGTGGGGATCGGGATACCCGAGCTGACGTTTGCCGGGGTGGCAATGATCCTCGCTCACGCGATTTTCAAGGCCGCACTCTTCATGATCGCCGGAATCGTCGATCATCAGACGCATACCCGCGATATGCGCAGGCTGACCGGCCTCATGACTGCCATGCCGGCTACAGCCGTCCTCGCGGGCATCGCCGCAGCCTCGATGGCCGGGCTGCCTCCACTGCTCGGGTTCGTCAGCAAGGAGGCCGCTCTCGAGGGTCTCGTGCACGCCGGTAACCCCTGGATCACAGGCGGGGTGGTGCTCGGTTCAGCCCTCACAGTGGCCTACGGACTCAGGTTCATCTGGAGCGGATTCACGACCAAGGCCACAGGCGACGTCACCGACCCCGTCGGCCCAGACGCTCCCCCACCTTCGGCGTCCTTCCTCTTCTCACCCGCGGTGCTGGTGGCCGTGACGGTCGTGGCGGGATTGTTGCCTCGGCTGGTCGACGAGACGGTGGGAGCCGCAGCCACAGCTCTCGATCGTGGCGCTGACGCCTACCACCTGGCTTTGTGGCACGGATTCAATCTCCCCCTCGCACTATCGGCTCTGGCGGTAGCCACAGGGTGGTTGATCTGGAAGAGCCCGCTGACTCGACTTCGCGCCCTAACCCAGCGCGTCCCAGCCGGTTCGGCGGTCTACTCGGCATCGGTGAATGGACTCCACCGTTCGGCGGAGGGACTCACATCGATTGTCCAGTCGGGGTCGCTCCCCGTCTACCTGGGCGTCATCCTCACCACCGCGGTGGTTGCGCCCGGTGTGCTTCTCGCACAGCACTGGACTCTTCCAACTGACCTGGCTCTCGCCGACTCTCCCATCCAGGCCGCCGCCGCGTTAGGGGTGGTGGCAGCGGCGTTTGGTGCAGCTCGATTGAGGAGACGGCTTGCTGCGGTCCTTCTGCTCGGCGCCGTCGGTTACGGCGTGGCAATCCTGTTCGTGATCCAGGGTGCTCCGGATCTGGCCCTGACCCAGCTACTCATAGAGACTCTCTTCCTTGCGTTGTTCGTGCTTGTCCTCAGGCGACTGCCTGACAATTTCGAGACGCTGCAGTGGCGACTTGCACAGACGACGCGAATCGCGGTAGCGACAGGCGTTGCATTGACGGCCGGCGCGTTCTCGCTGTGGGCGACTGCAGGGCGAGTGGCCCCGCCAGCAATCGAGGAGTTCATGGCTCGCGCCCAGCCGGAAGGTGGAGGAAGGAACGTCGTAAACGTCATCCTCACTGACTTCCGCGCCCTCGACACCTTGGGTGAGATAACGGTCCTCACCGTGGCTGCTCTCGGTGTGATGGCGCTGGTTAAGGCGAAGATCCGACCCGAAGACGAGGTCAAGTCGTGAACCGCTCACTCATCCTTGACGGCTTGGTCGAAATTATCATCCGCACTGCGCTCGTCTTCTCCCTGTTCCTTCTTTTTTCTGGCCACAACGCTCCGGGTGGCGGGTTCGTAGCGGGACTCGTCGCAGGAACCACTCTCATCTTGTGGTTCGTCGCCGGCGGACGAGATGAAGTCGCGAGGGTTGTTGTTGTCTCTCCTCAGGTCGTAATGGGGGCTGGGCTGGCGCTAGCCGTGGGTACCGGAGCGCTGGGTTGGGTATGGGGCGATGCTTTCTTGGAGAGCGTGAAGATCGAGTTCGAGCTTCCCGTCCTGGGAGTACTGAAGGCTACGTCCGCCCTCCCGTTTGATATCGGCGTGTTCCTGATCGTCATCGGTTTGGTCGCCGCGCTCATTCTCACTCTTGGAGACAAGGACGAGGAGCCGGCGTGACGATTGTTCTCGTACTCACCGTCACGGCCCTGTACGGAATCGGCTCCTACCTGCTGATGCAGAGGAACTTGAGCCGGATCGTGATCGGACTGGCCATGCTCGGGCACGGTGCCAACCTGCTCCTGCTCCAGGCAGGAGGAAGCGCCGGGCGCGCCCCACTAGTCGATGTAGGTAGCGGACCGGCGTCAGATCCGCTACCGCAGGCCCTTGCTCTCACCGCGATCGTGATCACGTTCGGGGTCAGCGCGTACCTGTTGACGATGGCCTACAGGAACTGGCTCATGACAGACACTGACGAGGTCGAAGACGACGTCGAAGATCGCCGCATCGCCGAGATGGCAGCTACCCGGATTGAGCGACAGGACGATTCGGGTTTGCTGTCTGAGGATGACTTGGCCCAACACGAGACCCGCACATGAATGTGGCCATCGCACTGCCGATCGTTCTTCCGCTGGCCGGTGCGGCAGTTTGCCTAGGGCTCGGCAGGTGGCCGCTCCTCCGTAGGGCTCTATCGGTCACCGTCCTTACCGCCACAGTCCTCGCCAGCATCTCTCTGCTCGTTCGCGTCGCAGACGGCTCAGTCATAGCTCTTGGAGCCGGAGGGTGGGAACCGACCGTCGGTATAACGCTGGTCGCAGACACCTTCTCGGCAATCATGCTGACCGTCTCGTCTTTGATGCTGCTGGCGGTGCTGCTCTTTGCGATCGGAAGTGAGCGCACCGACGACACCGTCTCTCCGTTCCACGCCGTCTACCTGATCCTCGCCGCCGGAGTATCTGCCTCGTTCTTGACAGGCGACCTGTTCAACCTGTTCGTGGCTTTCGAAATCACCCTGACGGCGAGTTACGTGCTCATCACGTTCGGCGGCTCCCGCCTCCAAGTCCGACATGGCATGAGCTACGTCGTGATCAGCCTTCTGGCATCGACGTTGTTCATAACTGCCATAGGGCTGGTCTACGCAGCAACCGGAACAGTCAATATGGCGGAGTTGGCCATCAGGCTCGCAGAAGTCGATCCGGGTCTCCGAAATGCGCTGGGGATCCTGTTTCTCGTCGTATTCGGTGTGAAAGCCGCCATCTTCCCCCTCTTTTTCTGGCTACCCGATTCGTATCCGGCGGCCGCGTCGCCAGTGACGGCGATCTTTGCTGGGCTTCTGACGAAGGTGGGCGTCTACGCCATCATCCGCAGCCAAACGCTGCTGTTCCCGTCGGACGGACCATCGACGCTTCTGCTCGCTGTCTCAGGCCTCACCATGATCGTGGGTGTCCTCGGTGCGATCGCGCAAGATGACGTGAAGCGGATCCTGAGTTTTCACATCATTAGTCAGATCGGGTACATGATCTTCGGGCTCGGCCTGTTCACCGTCGCCGGATTGGCTGCCACCGTCTTCTACGTCGTCCACCACATCATCATCAAGACCACCCTGTTCCTCGTAGGCGGACTGATCGAGGAGCGAACAGGCACGGCGGCGCTCAGCAAGCTAGGCGGCATGCTCCATGCGAGCCCGCTTTTGGCGACTTTGTTCCTCCTCCCCGCGCTGAGTCTCGCTGGCATACCCCCCCTGTCGGGTTTCGTGGCCAAGCTGACTCTCATCCAGAGCGGACTTGAAATCGGCGCCAACTTGACGGTTGGAGTGGCGATCCTCGTCAGTCTGTTGACGCTCTTTTCCATGACCAAGATCTGGGCAGGAGTCTTCTGGGGCACGGCGACCGAGGAGCCCCCACGACCGGTAGGTCTTGAGCGCAACCAAACGCGCAACCCGAGACTCATGGTCTGGGCGACATCGGCCCTGGTAGTCGCTGGCCTCGCGTTCGTAGTCGCGGCGGCCCCGCTATACGAGCTTGGGCTGAACGCGGCTGAAACCCTCGTCGACCCCTCCGCCTACGTACGGGCGGTGATGAACTCATGATGCGTTGGATCGTCGTCCTCGGTTGGCTGGCGGTGGTGTGGGTAGCTCTGTGGGAATCGGCCACCTGGGCGAACGTCCTCGGCGGAATCGCCGCAGCTCTGCTGGTAACCGCTCTGGTACCACCGCGCACGCCCGGTCCGTGGCTGCGCTTCCGTCCTCTGGCGGCTGTCTGGTTGGTGATCTACTTCATTATCAAACTCGTCGAAGCCGCCTCGCGGATAGCTTGGGAAGTCATCACGCCTGGCAGCCGAGTGGCTCCTGCGGTGGTCAACGTCCAGTTGCGGACCAAGACACCGGCTATCGCCATCCTCGTAGCGAACCTCGTCTCCCTCACGCCTGGCACCCTCACGCTCGAAGCGGATGAAACGACCATGCAGCTCAAGGTCCACGTCCTCCACCTCCACACGATCGAAGAGGCTCGTCAGGCCGTACTCGAGTTCGAGCGTCTGTCTATGCGCGCCTTTTCCGAAGAGTTCGCCTCAGCGACCCCGGAAGGAGAGGTCTCGTGATCGAGGTAGCAACCACGATCTCAATGGGACTGCTCGCCTTCGCCGGCCTTCTCACCGTCATCAAGCTCCTACGGCCGGGATCACTGCCCGACAAGACGGTGGCACTCGACACGCTGCTTGTCGTGTTCTCCGCCGGACTAGCGGTTCTGGCAGCAAGAACGGAGGAGGACACATACCTCAATGCCATGGTTGTGGCCGCCCTCCTGGGATTCACCGGCACTTCGCTTGTCGCCCGCTACATCGAAAGGCGGGGCGCATGATCGTGGAACTTCTCGCTTCGGCGTTTCTGGTTTTCGGTTCGTCGTTGGCGGTGATTTCGGCCATCGGCCTTCACCGCTTCCGGGACATCTTCGCCCGGATGCATGCAGCTACGAAGCCGGCCACGCTGGGCCTGGCGATGGTTGTTTTCGGAGCAGTCCTCGTCCTTCCTACAGCAGGACCAATCGCCAAGTTGTCTCTGGTGCTGATGCTGCAATTCACCACGGCGCCGATAGGTGCCCACCTCGTGGGACGGGCCACCTATCACGCCGGAACCGAGTTGGACCCGAGAACCGTCATCGACGACGACCAAAGCCCCTGAGACGCCCAAGGCCGGCATCGGTCAATTGGCGTGGCACCGGAGCCAGGAGGTCGATTTTGGATGCTGTCGAATCGGATGCGGTGCCGCTATTCGCCGAGTTGTCGGCTGACGACAAGGGCCGCGTAGCAAAGCTGATGCGCGTCGAAGACCACGAGCGCGGCGCCGTCCTCGCGGAAGAGGGTGACCTGCCTACCAAGTTCTATGCACTCCTCGCAGGGAACGTGACCGTCCACCGGGCTGGGAGGCACGTCGCAGACCTCGGAGCGGGGGACTACTTCGGGGAGGTGGGTGTCCTCGAGTTGGAGCCGCGCAATGCCTCGGTTATTGCCACCACCCCGGTACGAGTGGCCTCAGTCTTGGGATGGGACTTGCGCGAGGGGCTGAAAGACCAGCCCGCACTGAAGGTCGCCCTGTCCGAGAGCGCGGCCTCACGCGGCTCCTCGGACTGAGGACAGGGCTTCGCGCCCGCCCGCGGTTCAGCATCTTCCTCGGCGGAGCTGGTTTCGCTGGTGGGTGCCTTCACGGTGGTGGCCGCAGTGAGGCTTCTCGTCGGTAGCGGCGCGGAGGCTTGAAGGTCGCCACCTCCCGTGCCGCTTCTCTTCGCTCCAGAGGATCCGGTATCCTCGCTCCAATCGCGGGTGTAGTTCAATGGCAGAACACGAGCTTCCCAAGCTCGATACGGGGGTTCGATTCCCCTCACCCGCTCCATCAATCAGCCCATCGACGGCGCGTGCGCCACCGGAACACGAGACTCCCACCACGGCTCGATACGGGGGTTCGATTCCCCTCACCCGCTCCATCCATGGCGTGTTCGCAGAAGCACGCCGCCTGTGTTCGCAAGTCGTGCCCGATTCCGCCCGGTGTGGTCGGTTGTGCTGTGGTGAGGTCAGGTTCGCCACTCGGCACCAACAAGCGCCGCACCAACAAAAGAGGTGCGGCGCTTGCCATTTCAGAGGGTTACCCACACGGAATAGTGTGGGACACGACGGACATGGTGACGATCGAGTCCGACGTGCGATCAGTGCTCGACCGGGCGATGCAGCCCTCGACGAAGGGGATCTGGATCAGCGGGCCCGAGGCCAAATGACCGGCGGCCGTTCAGAATTGGTCGCCTAGTGTGCGGCGGCATGCAGTCGATAGGGTGGTCTCGAACAGGACGACCTCAGTTGAGTGCGGCTGTGCTGCTGGTAGGTGTCGCATTCGCCTTGGCGGCATGGGTTACCTGGCGAGCACACGGGATGTGGACCATGGCCGGGACGGCAGGCATGGGCGCTGGGAGCTTCGTCCTCATGTGGGCGGCGATGATGGCGGCGATGATGCTTCCGTCTGTTATCCCCTTCGCGCTGCTCTACACCGGCTCCCTCGAAGGTCCGGTGCTGGCACGGACGGCTTCCTTCGCATCCGGGTATCTCCTCGTGTGGGCCGCCACCGGGGTCGTGGCCTTTGGTGTCGCCGGACTTTTCGAAATCTTGGTAACGCAAGGCGCGAGCGCGTCGTTTGTGGCTGCGTCCGCCTTGTTGCTGGGTGCGGCCTATTACGCAACCCCCATGAAGCGCCAGCTGCTCGGCCAGTGCCGCAACCCGATCGGATTGCTCATCCAATACGGGTCCATCCGAGGCACGGCTCGTGACCTTCGCGTGGGTGTCCGCCACGGACTCGTGTGCCTCGGTTGTTGCTGGTCATTGATGCTTGTGGTGTTCGTGTTCGGGGTTATGAACGTGTGGGCGATGGCAGCGATCGCGGTGGTAGTTGCCGTTGAGAAGCTGTGGCGGCACGGTGAGCGGTTCGCACGTGCGGTGGGAATAGCCTGCGCGTTGCTGGCGATCGCGGTGCTGATGATCCCGGATCTGGCGTCCGGTCTGACGGGCATTGGTCCGATGTCGATGTGAGGAGGTTCGTGTGGGCTGGGCCTTGAGCGGGAGTTACTACGAGGCGTGCAACTGTGAGGCGATCTGTCCGTGCC
>JBGTKD010000050.1:0-10895 GCA_041744795.1 Acidimicrobiia bacterium | reverse complement strand
TCCGGCGCTCCGGCGGCTGTCCCCATTGCATGCGGGTGAGATCGGCGTTGGCATGTACGACGTCGATGTCCCAGCCAGGCCAAGGGTGAGACACGATCCAGGACCAAACCCGATCACACACCTCGCTGCCATTGTCTCCGAAAGTCAGATTCATGGGCGCTCTCTCTTTCTCGCGCGCACGATATCGAGCCCGCCCGGATACGTCGGTCCCGCTCGGTGTGTGTCAAGTGGTCGTCGCCTGGGGCGTGAGAGTGGCGTGGGCGGTGTCGCCCGGTTCGACGCCCGCCTCGGCGACCAGCTCGCCACTGGGATCCCAGATGGCCGATCGTCCGGCAGCGACCGTGTAACCCTCGCCGGTGCTGCCAGCGAAGCTGGCGATCGCTACCCACACACCGTGGCTTGAAGCGATCCGACTGCCGCGTTCAGCCTGCAAATCTCTTTCGTGGTCGTGTTTGAGGGTGCCGGCTACATACACGTCGATTCCCTGGGCGATGGTGTCTTGTGAATGCTGGGGCACGCCGGTGTCCTTACAGATGGCAAGACCGAGGCGCCATCCTTGCTCCTCAACCATCGCGGGGCTGGACCCAGCGGCGAACCGGGTCATCTCCTCGGATCCCAGCCACATTTTTCGGTACGCCACCCTGACTCCGCCACCGTCTATTACAAGCATTGCGATGTGGTCGTGGCCTCCGTCTCCGGCCACCGGTGCACCCGCCAGGGCAAGGGAGCCTGTCTCCTGGCAAGCCTCGATGACAGGATTTAGATCGGAATCATCCGGGTCGACGACACCGGCATCGAAGTGATAGCCGGTGAGTGAGAGTTCGGGAAAGACAACCAGTCCAACTGGTTGGGTTCGGATTACCTCAGCATGCGCCGCGGCGTTGGCCGCCACGTCGTACGGGACAGTCGCGGGCTGTGCAACGGAGATGATGAGCGGTGGCCGCATTCACTGAACCCGGTTGGCGCCCTCGTGGTCATCCGGCGTCGCGGGGTAGAAACGGCGCCGGGCCCACAGGGCGACGTAGACGAGGCCGACGAGCACCGGTACTTCGATCAGGGGACCGACAACCCCTGCGAGGGCCTCGCCTGACGTCACGCCGAACACCCCGATAGCAATGGCAATAGCGAGCTCAAAGTTGTTGCTGGCAGCGGTGAAGCTCATCGACGTGTTCTTCGGATAGCTCATGCGCAGGCGCAACCCCAGTGCGAACGACAAGACCCACATGAGAACGAAGTAGAGGAATAGGGGTACCGCGATGCGGGCGACATCCCACGGTCGATTGGTGATCGTCTCGCCTTGGAGGGCAAAGAGGACGACGATCGTGAACAGGAGTCCGTAGAGCGCCCACGGTGCGAGCTTGGGAAGGAAGCGACTCTCGTACCACTCAACGCCGCGGCTGGCCTCACCCCATCGTCGGGTCAGGTATCCGGCGACGAGTGGGATACCGAGGAAGACGAGGACGATCTGGGCGATCTCCCACATCGATACGTCCAGACTCGACGTATCGAGTCCCAACCAACTTGGCAGCAGTTCGAGGTAGAAGTAGCCCAGCACTGCGTAGGCGACAATCTGGAAGACCGAGTTGATGGCGACCAGAACGGCGGCCGCCTCGCGGTCCCCACATGCCAGGTCGTTCCAGATCAGGACCATGGCGATGCAACGGGCGAGTCCGATGATGATCAGGCCCGTGCGGTACTCGGGGAGGTCTGGTAGCAGGAGCCATGCGAGAGTGAACATCAGGAGCGGCCCGACCAGCCAGTTGAGAACCAAAGAGGTGGCCATCAGCCGGCGATCGGCCGCCACCTCGTTGATCTGTGAGTAGCGAACCTTGGCCAAGACGGGATACATCATCGCTAGCAGTCCGATGGTGATCGGAAGCGACACGCTCCCGATCTTGACCGCATCGAGCCAGTCGTTGAGGTCGGGTATCACCCGACCAAGACCCAAACCCGCGACCATTGCCGCGCCGATCCACAAGGGCAGGAACCGGTCGAGGTTGGAGAGTTGCTCTAGGACGGGTGATTCGGCGCTTTGCCTAGCCATTCGCGATCATCATGACACTGCACGAGGGATCGCGGAATTCGCCCAGATGCCGTAATGAGGTCGTAACGGTCAGTCGATAGATAGTCGACTAGAAAGGCTTCGGCATGAAAGTAACCACGGCGAGGGTTGCATGGCTGATCGCGGGATTGGTCGCGCTCGTCTCCGTCGTTACGATCGTGATCGCAGCTACCGGAGCCAGTGGCACTCCGATCGAAGATTCGAAGATTCTCTGGAACCTCGTGCCGATTGCCTTCGCCTTCAGCGGGGCTTTGATTGTCTCCCGTCAACCCCGAAATGTGGTCGGATGGCTGCTGCTGACTCCGGCGGCGGCGATGGCGCTCATCGCACCCATCGAACTGCATCTGATTTCGCTCGGTACACCGACGTCGCTTTCCCTGGGCCTGTATCTGGAGTCCTTGATCGTCGGCTTGTCCTGGGTATTTCTGATATTTCCACTTTTCCATCTGCTTCAGGTGTTCCCAACCGGGGAGGTGCTCTCGCCGAAGTGGCGTTGGTTGACCTGGCTGGAGATCGCGATGCTCGCGGTGTTGTTGGTGATCGTCGCCTTCGCCGAGCGATTCGAATCCACGGTGGCGCCGTGGGTACTCGACAATCCGGTTGGTTTCGTCAGTCAGGATTTCATCGAAGGGCTCTTCATGGCCTTCTGGACTCCCGGCCTCATCGTGCTCGCCCTCGGTGGCTTGGCGTCGAGCATCGTCCGTTTCCGTCGGGCAGGACCGATTGAAAGGCGCCAGCTGGGATTGGTGTTGTACGCCATCGTCGTATTCGCCGTGGTGTACACGGGGCTGGCGCTTCTGCCCACCGAGGCGGATTGGTCGCTGCCACTGTTGGTGGACTTCGCCTTCCTGGCCAGCATCGTCGCCATTCCGGTGGTGATCGCCTACGCCGTCGTGCGGCGTGGCCTCTTCGACATCGAGGTGGTAATCAGGCGGACACTGATCTACGCCGTGCTCACCGGTCTGTTGGCCGCCGTCTACATCGGTTCGGTGATAGTCCTCCGCGAGATTGTCGGCGATGCCGCCGGCGACTCGTCGTTGAGTGTGGCGGCATCGACTCTGCTGGCTGCGGCGCTCTTCTCGCCCGCCCGTAGCCGGGTGCAGCGACTCATCGAACGGCGATTATTCCGTAGCCGATACGACGCCCAACAGGTGGTGGAGAAGTTCGCTAGGTCGTTGCGCGACTTGGCCGACCTGACGACCATCGCCCAGGGCGTCTATGAGGCGATCGATCAGACTGTCCAACCGAGCTCAATCGGGCTGTGGATCCCTGACCCCGAGTCGGTCTGAGCTCCGCGTTTGCTCTCGCCACCTCTCGAAACCCGGTCCTCGCCCCCTTCTCCGCGCCCAGGTCAGGCGAGGTCGAACCGATCGAGATTCATGACCTTGTCCCAGGCAGCCACGAAGTCACGGACGAACTTCTCCTCGGCGTCGTTGCAGGCATAAACCTCGGCGAGGGCCCGCAGTTCTGAGTTCGAGCCGAAGATCAGGTCGACGCGAGTGCCTGTCCAGCGGAGATCACCGGTCTTCCGACTGCGACCCTCGAACACGTCCTCGGTATCGGAGGTGGCCTTCCACTCAGTTGCCATGTCGAGCAGGTTCACGAAGAAGTCGTTGGTCAGCGTCTCGGGTCGGTGGGTGAATACCCCATGTTCGGACTCTCCGGCGTTGGCCTTCAGGACGCGCATGCCCCCCAGGAGCGCAGTCAGTTCCGGGGCGGACAGCGTGAGCATGAATGCCTTGTCGACCAAGAGGTGTTCCGCCGCGAGATCATGACCTTTCTGGAGATAGTTGCGGAACCCGTCTGCTTTCGGCTCCAGCGGGGCGAATGCTTCGATGTCGGTCTGATCCTGGGTTGCGTCGGTGCGTCCGGGCCTGAAAGGGACCTGTACATCGTGGCCAGCGAGTTTCGCTGCTCGCTCCACCGCCGCGCAGCCACCCAAAACGATCAGGTCGGCCAGCGAGACCATCTTTCCATCCGAACCGTTGAACTCTTGCTGGACCCCCTCGAGTGTCCTGATCACGTACGAGGTGCCAGAGGTCACGTTGACATCCCACTCCGCCTGCGGCGAAAGCCGGATCCGAGCGCCGTTCGCCCCGCCTCGTTTGTCAGTGTTGCGGTAGGTCGACGCCGACGCCCACGCCGTTGCGACCAACTGCGAGACGGTCAGACCGGTATCGAGGATCTTGTCCTTGAGTGCTGCGATATCTGTCTCGTCGATCAGCGGATGCGTGACAGCGGGGACGGGATCCTGCCACAGCAGCTCCTCGTCGGGAACCCACGGGCCCAGGTAGCGGTCGATGGGTCCCATGTCACGGTGGAGCAGCTTGTACCACGCTCGGGCGAACGCGTCGGCCAGCTCGTCAGGGTTCTCAAAGAACCGTCGTGAGATCTCCTTGTAGACGGGATCGACGATCAACGCGAGGTCCGTCGTCGCCATCATCGGAGGGTGCCTTCTCGACGGATCGTGTGCGTCCGGTACCGTGTCCTGTGCCTCTGGGTTCTTGGGGGTCCACTGGAATGCACCAGCAGGGCTCTTCGTCAGATCCCACTCGTAGGCGTACAGATTCTCGAAAAAGCCGTTGTCCCACGAGATCGGGTCGTTGGTCCATGCACCCTCAACACCGCTGCTGATGGTGTCGCTTCCTTTGCCGCTGCCGAAGCTGCCCCTCCAACCGAGACCCTGCTCGGCGAGGTCTGCAGCCTCGGGCTCGGGGCCAACGTATTGGTCGGGGTCGGCTGCACCGTGAGCCTTGCCGAACGTGTGGCCACCGGCGATGAGAGCGACAGTCTCCTCGTCGTTCATCGCCATTCGTGTGAACGTCTCACGGATGTCCCGGGCCGCAGCCATCGGATCCGGGTTGCCGTTCGGGCCCTCCGGATTGACGTAGATCAAGCCCATCTGAACCGCGCCGAGCGGATTCGCCAGCTCGCGGTCGCCGCTGTAACGCTCGTCGCCGAGCCACACCCGCTCCGGACCCCAAAAGACATCCTCGTCGGGCGCCCAGATGTCCTCGCGGCCGCCGCCGAACCCGAAGGTCTTGAAGCCCATCGTCTCGAGAGCGCGGTTCCCGGTGAAGACCAACAGGTCAGCCCACGAAATCTTCCGGCCGTACTTCTGTTTGATCGGCCACAGCAGCCGCCGCGCCTTGTCGAGGCTGACGTTGTCCGGCCAGCTGTTGAGTGGGGCGAAGCGTTGTGCGCCGTCGCCGCCGCCACCCCGTCCGTCCTCCACGCGGTATGTACCTGCCGAGTGCCACGACATCCGGATGAAGAAAGGGCCGTAGTGGCCGTAGTCGGCGGGCCACCAGTCCTCTGACTGGGTCATCAACGCATCGACATCCCTGGCCAGACCTTCGAAGTCGAGAGTCTTGAACTCTTCGGCGTAGTTGAAGTCCCCGCCCATGGGGTCGGACTGGGGATGGTTCTGGCGGAGGACCCTCAAGTTCAGACTATCGGGCCACCAGTGCTGGTTGGCCGTGACTCCGGTCGCCTGGTGAGCGGTGCTCATCACCGGGCACGTCGCTGCTGGCGGATCGTCGCTGGTGGTGACTGGGCCGTGCTCTTCGTTGGTCATGTCTCTCCTCGATGGCAGTCGATGGTTTCAAAATCTGGGGTTGCGCCTGAAGATAGGGGACTAATCGCCGGGCGGCCAATGTCGCCGAAAGACGAAAGATCAGGCCCATCAAGAAGACGGTTGGCGGGGTCGAGGGGTGGCTCAACGAAGGTTTCACCGCCTGAAGAGCGACTTCCAGACCGTCGGCTTGCGGGGCTGGGTTGCCTTCCACTCGTCGATGCTCGGTAACCGTCCGTCTAGGCGCGCCTCTTTGAAGCAATCGACATGGGCGTGTCTGCGCCCAGAACTGTTGGCTTCCGGTGTGATCAGCATGTGTTCGGCCAGTGCAGGGAGTGGCCCGTGACACAGAGGGCAGGTGTAGACCGAGGCCGAGAGGTTCTGAGCCCGACGGAACGTCCACCAGCGGGGCGAGGCGTCCGACACCGTTCAGTCGGCGCCAGACTGGCCCATCGCCATCAGGTAGCCGCGGGCGCGTTCGGTGAACTCATAGCGGCTCACAATCGCCTGGAAGTCGTCACCGTGGCCCGGTACCTCAAGATGTGCGAGTTCGTGGAGCACCACGTAGTCGAGTACGAACTTCGGCATGGTGGCGACCCTGTTCGATATGCGGATCGTGCCATCCGCTGGCGTACACGAACCCCACCTGCTGTTCTGACGATCTGACCAGGAGATGTGATCGGGTTCTGGCAGGCCGAAGCGGCGGGCCATCGAGCGTGCCCGTTGTCCGAGGTCGACGCCGTCGGAAGTCGCCTTGCGACGAACGCGGGCGACAAGTTTGTCGACGAGGACTCTTTCCTCGTCATGGGAGAGGCCAGCCGGGACACGGACGCGGATTGTTCCGTCGACGATGGACGCCTGCAATGTCCGCTTGCGTCGATCGCTTCGGACGATTTCGACAGGTAACTGATTCATGGTTGCTCGACCCTACGGATACCGAGTGACAAATCCGCCCCAACAAACAACCTGACTTTTCGATCCAATCATGACCTCGGCGAAACCCCGAGGCTCGCCATCAGGACGCGAACTCGCTCGCCGATGTCGTCGCGAACCTGGCGGACCAGTTCGATCGGCTGGCCGGCTGGATCAGTCAGTTCCCAGTCCTCGTATCGCTTGCCGGGGAATACCGGACACGTATCTCCGCATCCCATCGTCACCACGACGTCCGCCGACCGGATCGTCTCTGTGTCCCACGGCTGGGGGGCGGCGGAGCGAATGTCGATCCCCACCTCTGCCATCGCTTCGACGGCCTTCGGATTGATGCTGTCCGCCGGCTCCGAACCGCCGGAGAACACGTCGATACTGTCTCCCGCCAGGTGACGCAGCCAACCGGCCGCCATCTGGGATCGCCCGGCGTTGTGGACGCACAAGAACAGGACTCGGGGCTGGCTCACGCGAGCTTCTTCTCTCTCGTCGGTCCTGAGAGATAGTAGGGCCGATATGCGAGCACCAACACGTCGCCCAGGGCGTAGCCTCGTGGCGAGTATGAAGCCAAAGCGATGAAGATCCGGTACGAGATCGACCTGCCTGCTTCGGGCTCAACCACGCCCTCTCCGGGCCTGGCGGTGCGCAACGTCGTTCCGACGGATCTCGAAGGGTTGGCTGGTCTCATGCTCGATGCGTATCGGGGGACGATCGACTCCGAGGACGAGGACTATGAGGATGCAGTCACCGAGGTGGGAGCGTTCCTCGACGGCGACCCCTTACTCGAGCATTCCTACATCGCGCTGGATGGAGACGAAGTCGCTTCCGCGGTGCTCGTTTCGGAGTATGACGGTGAGCCGTTCATTGGTTACGTGATGACGCTCCCTGGTCACAAGAATCAGCGGTTAGCCAGACACCTTGTCCGCCTGGCGATGGCGAGTCTGGGCGACGACGGCCACACTCGCATCGTGCTCTACATCACTCAGGGGAACACACCATCGGAGCGACTATTTGCGAGCGTCGGTGCTCGGCGTGTCGACCCCTGACGACGACGGCTCCCGCTAACTCCTCTCTTAACCGACGTCTGTGAGGAGCGGCAGGGAGCCGAGTCCGGTGGGCTCCTCGTAGTCAATCCTTGACGAGGCTCTTGGTGAGCACGACCGTGAGTAGTTCCCGGTACTGGTCAATCGGCCACTGCCGGTCTTCGGTCAGGCGTTCCAGCACGTCCGGGAACATGAAGTGCCACATCAGGTCAGCGGCAGTTTCGACCGTCCACGGTTGAGCCAAGCGACCTTCGTCCTCCAGCCTTTGAGCGATCAGTCGACAACCGTCCAGCCAGATTTGCTTGCCCTGCTCGACGAGGGCCGCGACATCCGGGTCGGTGTTCATGGCGGCGAGCAGCGCGATGTCGATCTTGAGGGTCTTCGGATGGAATTCTGCCAGGATGGCCACGAACCCTTCCAGTGCCGTCACGGCGTCAGCGGCTTCGAAGACTTGTCGGACGGAACCCGCGAGGTCAAGCCGTTCGTCGACGTGGGCGTGGAGAGCGAGTAGGAGTTCACCACGCGACGAGAAGTGGAGATAAACCGCTCGACGGGTAACCCCCGCTTGCTCCGCCACAGCGCTCATCGTCACCCCGCTCGGCCCGAGTTCGCCGAGCAGGCTCCAGGTCGCGTCAAGGAGGGCCGCCCGGGTGCGGCGGCTCCGCTCATTCTGGGGTTCTGTTGACACGAACTTCACACCGTGTGTAGTTTAAGGCCATGGACGAGCAAGCATATCGAAATACCGAAAAGGGACTGTGGGAAGAACTGGGGGTTGCCCCCGTCGAACGGATGGTTTCACTCGACCGAAACGGGGTGTCGGTGAGGATCCAAGAACTAGGAGAGGGCCCGCCGATTCTGTTCATCCACGGCGGGCCGGGAGCCTCCGGTGCGGTGTTTGCCTCACTGGCAGCGAAGCTCCCTGACTTCCGTTGCTTGTTGGTCGACCGTCCCGGAACCGGGCTCAGCCAGCCCCAAGTGCTCTCCGACGTATCCGCTGTCCATCGACAGACCGAGACCTTCCTTGCCGACGTTCTTGACAGCCTCGGTCTCGCCACCGCCCACGTGGTCGGCTCGTCGCACGGGAGCTATATCGCGCTCCTGTCTGCCGTGGCTCACCCAGAGAGGATCGACAGGACGGTCCATCTCGGATGTCCCGGCTTTGTCGAAGGAATGCGCCTCACCGCGGTCGACCGACTGTTCCTCCTGCCAGGTATGGCTCGCCTCGTTGGCCTGTTCCCAGTGAATGAGAAGGCGGTGCGCAAGACCATGCGACAACTCGGTCACTCTGCCGAGAGTCCAATCAGCACCGCCACCATCGACTGGGTGGTTGGGCTCCAATCCCACACCGACACGATGCGCAACGAACTGGCCGCCATGGCCGTCATGGGCACTGTACGCCGGGGCTTCGATCCGTCGTTGACGATCACCAAGCAAACGTTGGCGCAAGTCGAATCTCCCAGCTACTTCCTCTGGGGGGAGAACGATGTGTACGGCGGGGAGTCGGTCGCCCGTCAGGTCGTCGATTCGATGCCGTCTGCTCAACTAGAGATGATGCCCGGAGCGGGCCATTTGTGCTGGTGGGATGACCTGGACCACGCCGCAGGCGTGATCCGCAAGCACCTCACCGGCTAGCGGAGCGCGGGTTGCGGGCGACGAAATGGGCAGTGGAACCGATCACGTCGATATCGACATCCGTGAACGATTCCTCCAGGATCTGCCGTAAGCCATCGACGGTGTCGGTGGCGTTGTCGAACCCGCCCTGCTTGTTGAAGACCGTTAGCACCATCCGGGCGGGGCGGGTGTGACGCTCCTCTTTGCCTAGGACTGTCGCACCGAAGAGCACGCCGTCAGGAGCGAGCACGGCCGCAATGTTCCTGATCGCCGCGGCCTTGCCCGACTGCGGTCCGCGGAGGCAGTGGAGGACGAAGCTCAGCGCGGCAGAGTCGAACGGTCCCTCCACCGGTAGGGGCTTGAGGACGTCGGCTTCGACGGTCTTCACATTTCCCGATGTGATCTTCTGAGAAGCGTGGGCCAGCACGTTGGGATTGGGGTCGAGCAGCGTCACCTCGCGCTCGGGGCCCGGATTGGCGTTCTCGATGAAGTATCCGGTTCCTGGGCCAACATCGAGATGGCGATGCCCCATGTATTGGCGATACCGTTCGATCACCGGCGGCGTAGGGCACTTCCATACCCGGGGAGCCATGAATCCGATGACAAACCAGTCATAGTTCCCCAGCAGCCTGGGCGTGTAGTCCTTCTGGCCGGCGTAGGCAGGATCAGTGGAGTCCATCGCCTGTCCCGGCTTGTTCGGTATCTGCCTTGGATAGTCCGAGACAGGACCGCCCCGGCTCTCGACGAATTGTCACGCTCTTCTCCTCTCATCGTGAGTCTGCGCGGTTGGCGATACGGCACCGTTACGGTGACACACCTTCCCCTCGTCGGGCACACTTGACCACCCATGCCTGACTGTTGTGCTTATGACCGAGAGTTCTCTGCCAGGGTCGCCAACGCCGACCTACGCCGTTTTCGCAAGCGGGGTCTCGACCGCCTCGAGGCGCGAGTCGCCGGCCATTTGCCTGCGGAGGAGGTGACCGGTCGGTCCGTGCTCGAAGTCGGTGGTGGCATCGGTGTGCTCCAGATCGATCTGCTCAAGAAGGGGGCGGCGGCCGTAACGAATGTCGAGATGTCCTCGGCCTATGAGCCGGTGGCGCTCGAGTTGCTCGCCGAGGGGGGCTTCGGTGACCGGGTGACCAGACTCATCGCCGACTTCGCTGTGTCCGGAGAGAAGTCTCGTTCGTCAGACATCGTCCTGTTGAACCGTGTCATCTGCTGTTACCCGGACATGCCACTGCTGCTGGGCACAGCCCTAGAAAGGGCTCGGGAACTGTTAGTGCTCACTTTTCCGAGACGTCGGGCATCCGTGAGGCTGGTCTGGGCGGCTGACAATTTGTTGGCCCGCATCACGCTTCGGGCCTTCCGGGCCTATCTGCATCACCCGGCGGACGTACTGGGGCTCGCCGAGCGCAAGGGTTTCGCGGTAGTGGCGAACGATTTGAGCCCCATGTGGCACACGGTGGTTTTGCGCCGGACTGCCTGACAGGGGTCTGGTTTCTGTCTCAGGCCTTTGATATGATCGAACGTATGTTCGGGATTAAGACGCTGTACGAGGATCAACTGCACGAGTCGGTGTTTGATTCCGATGAGTTCATCTTCGAGTTGACCCGTCAAGCATCGGAGAACCCAGCGCCTCGCGGACCGTATGTGCTGCCTGAGGGTTTGGAGGATTGGGAAC
>JBGTKD010000049.1:0-1898 GCA_041744795.1 Acidimicrobiia bacterium | reverse complement strand
CGACTGCGCCTAGCACCCCGGCGCCTGCCGCTCCTGTGCCTGTAGTCACCGCTCCCGTTCCGGCGCCAGTTCCTGTGCCGGTGGTCACCGCAGCTCCGGCTAGCTCGCTGCCTGTTCGACGGCCGGGAGATTCCTACACCGCTGATCCAGGGTCAGAGCGTCCGATCGCTTCGGCCCATCGTCCTCCTGATTCGGTCCGCTCCGCCTTTGGAGCGTTCCAGACGGGGCTTGAGGCGGGCCGTCGTGAAGTCTCGGAAGGAGATCAAGAATGACTCCGGCCGCTGAGAACCTCAATTGGCTCGTCGTCCGATTTGTCGAACAAATCCCCGCAGTTCGTCAGGCCGTCGTCGTATCAAGCGATGGTCTGCCCCTCGCTATGTCTGACGGCGTTGAGCGCGAGTCTGCAGAGCGTCTCGCGGCGGTCGCATCAGGAATGATCGGGCTGGCCTACGGGTCCGCTGGTCGTTTCGGCGCGGGTGCCGTCAACAACGTGATCATCGAGATGGAACGCGGATGGCTCTTTGTCACAGGGATCAGCGACGGTTCCCTGCTCTGTGTGCTGACGGCGAGAGAGACCGACATCGGCATGATCGGGTACGAGATGGCGCTGTTCGCCGACAGAGCGGGCGACGTTTTGACGCCCGACGTACGTGACGAGTTGAAGGCCGACCTCCTCGGCGGCGCGTGATAGCAATGACCGAACACCCGGAAGAAGGCCGTTTTGTCAGGCCATATGCGATAACGGGTGGTCGAACTGACGTCGAGCTCGATCTCGACCTGGAGACCCAGATTGAGGCAACACCAGGTGGTCTCGCCTCTCGGAACCGTTATCGGTGGGAGGCCGCCCAGCTCATCGAAGTCTGCCAGCAGCCAACTGCGGTGGTCGAGATCGCCGCCAAGCTCAGCCTGCCGATAGGCGTGGTTCGCGTCGTGGTGGCCGATCTCGAGAGGGACGGAGCGGTGGCAGTCAACCGGCCGGTGGTCGAGGACCTCGACGGCGCTTCGTACACGGAATTGCTCGAGCGCGTGCTCGAGGGGATCAGGAGCCTGTGATGAGGCGCACACCAGTCAAGATCGTCGTCGCAGGCGGCTTCGGAGTCGGCAAGACCACTTTCGTCGGTGCCATTTCCGAGATCGAGCCTCTGCGTTCGGAAGCCGTCATGACAGAAGCGAGCAGCGCGGTGGACGATCTGACGGACATCAGCCGAAAGACGACTACCACCGTCGCCATGGACTTTGGGCGGGTCGGGCTGGGCGACGACCTGGTTCTCTACCTGTTCGGAACGCCGGGACAGGGCCGTTTCCACTTCATGTGGAACGAGCTCTCACGTGGGGCGATAGGAGCGGTGGTACTGGCCGATACCCGGCGCCTCGACGATTGCTTCGCGGCGATTGACTTTTTCGAGAGTCGGGCGATCCCGTTTGTGATCGCGGTGAACACTTTCCATGGAGCACGGTTTCACCCGTTGGAAGAGGTCAGGTCTGCGTTGCAGGTTTCCGCGCCCGTGTCTTATTGCGATGCTCGTGAGCGTTACGACGTTCAACGAAGCCTCGTCGAGTTGGTTAGTCACGCACTCAATCGGGCAAGGGTGTCGTCGTAGGGGGTTTCAGGCTCGGCGCCTGATGGCCCTCAGCCCTTTGGCCACGTCGGGGTCACTCTCAATTGAGGGCACAGCCCTCGAAGACGCAGGCACCAGAACTGGTCTGATTGCCGGCTCCGATTTGACTGCAGGTCGGGGAGGAGTGGCTTCGCGGATCGTCGGCACTTCCTTGGCGGGGAACATGATGCCGGAAGCAGTCACCTCGCGCGGGGCGATCGGGTCGGCGGCCGGATCGACGTCGAGTCCCCGGTTCTCTGCTTCTTCGGTCACACGGCTCAGGAGGCGTTCCAGACGTCC
>JBGTKD010000048.1:0-3469 GCA_041744795.1 Acidimicrobiia bacterium | reverse complement strand
CTACGCCCAGATCCCGGCCTACCTCCAACACGCCAACGTTGTCATCGTTCCCCACGTGGTCTCGCCGTTCACCGAGAGCCTTGATCCGATCAAGGCCTACGAGTGCCTCGCTGTCGGCCGACCAACGATCGTCACCCCCGTGGCCGGCTTCCGCGATCTACCCGATCCCATCATGGTCGCTGGCCGCTCGACGTTCGTCGGCGCCGTGTCCGTAGCACTTGAGCACTCGGGCCCGTCGAACCCTCAGACCGTGCCAACGTGGGCAGAGCGCGCCGCCGAGTTCAACGGCGAGCTTACCCGCTGCAGGGATCAAGCCAACGAACAACACCTCCGTGTGGTGTACATCGACCACTGCGCGCAACTCTCCGGCGGAGAGCTTGCCCTCGCCAGACTCCTTCCAGCACTAAAAGGGATCGATGCTCACGTCATCCTTGGCGAGCACGGGCCGCTTGAACATCGACTCCGCGTCGCAGGAGCGACTGTCGAGGTCCTAGAACTGGACCGAAACATGGCCGCAACCCGACGCAATGAAGTGCGCCTGTCCAGAATCGGGACCGCGCGAATTGTCGCCGCCATCCGGGGAACAACGATGCTCGCCCGACGGCTTCGTGAGCTCCAACCGGACTTGGTCCACACCAACTCCCTCAAATCCGCGCTCTACGGCGCGGCCGCAGCCCGAATCGTTGGGCTGCCCGTCATCTGGCACATCCGCGACCGCATCGCAGACGACTACCTTCCCGCATCCGTTGTGAGAGTGGTGAGGCTCCTCGCGAGAGTCCTTCCGAGCGCAGTGATTGTGAATTCCGAATCGACCAGAGCCACGCTTCCGGCGGTCGAAGCGACGGTCATCTCCAGCCCGCTCGCCACGGTAGACCGACTGGCTCAAGGCCCAGCCAACCATCCCGGAATACCTTTCCGTATCGCAATGGTCGGCCGTCTAGCCCCGTGGAAGGGCCAAGACGTCTTCATTCGCGCTTTCGAACGAGCCTTCCCTGGCGGCGATCAGGAGGCTTTGATCGTTGGATCCACAATGTTCGGCGAAACCGACTATGAACACATCCTGTCCGAACTCGTTGAACAAACGGGCCTGCAACATCGGATCCAGTTCACTGGTTTCGTAGAAGACGTCGCCGAGCTGCTTGAACAGGCATCCTGCCTCGTCCACGCATCGACTACTCCGGAGCCGTTTGGCCAAGTTGTTGTTGAAGGCATGGCCGCCGGTCTCGTTGTCATTGCGGCCGATGCAGGCGGTCCTGCCGAAATCATCACCGACAATGTTGACGGCTTCCTCTACCCCCCCGGCGACGCCGACGCACTCGCGAGCCTCCTGTCCAAGGTCGCCAGTGATAGCGATCTCCGCTACAGGATCGGGAAATCAGCACAGCGAGAATCGCGCCGATACGGCCCGGGCGTCATCGCTGCCCAAGTTGGACATGTCTACCAAACCGTTGCAGCAGCGTCTCGCCCGAAGGTGAGGCCCCGGCAACCCGAATGAATGATCGGTTCACGCCCCCGTAGCGCCCGGGCGGAACACACCCGCCAAGCAGTTCCCGAACAGAGGTCGGAGGTCTACGGGTGCGAAAACGTCAAACACAAGATCGCGTTTACACTTGGCGGCACGAGGCCCTGATGACCAACTGTTTCACTACGAAGAACTGGCAGGTCAAGGACGGAAAGCAGGACGAGTTCATCAAATGTTGGACAGCCTTGTTGAACTTGACCCGTGAGACGCAGGACGGGCTCGAGTCAGCTCAGCGCGTGGTTGATGTGGCCGTCGTGGCCTCAGGCGCCGTAGTGTCCCGCTCGGTTGCTCCCTTCACCGTCGGCGGCGGCGTTCCCGCTAGCGTGATCGGCCAGCGCAGTGGGCACCTCGAATACACGCTCGGCCATCGGAAGCGCTTCCAATGAACTCAGCGGATGAGCTCACGGTCGCCATAGTGATTCTGAACTGGAACGGCGCCGACGACACGCTAGCCTGTCTCGACTCGTTTGGGGGTGACCCTGGAGCGACACTCGTAGTGGTAGACAACGGCTCGACGGATGCGTCTGTTGAGCGAATCGCTTCTTCTCACCCGAACGCGACCTTGCTAGAGACTGGTGACAATCTCGGGTTTTCGGCGGGCAACAACCTGGGCATACGGTGGGCTCTCGACCACGGCTTCGATGTCGTTGGGATCCTCAACAACGATACGATCGTGACCAACGGCTTCATGACACCGTTGATCCACGAGATCGGCAAATCCCCTCAGCTCGCGTTCGTCTCCCCGAAGATATGCTATGTCGCTCCACCAGGCAAGACTTGGTTTAGTGGATCTGCCTGGCATCCAACTCGGAAGATCCCGATCCACCGTTCAAGTGACACGAGATCAGTAGCGAGCGTACATCGCTCTGCGACATTGACCGGATGTGCCCTATTCGCTCACCGGTCTATCTGGGAGCGGGTAGGACTGCTTGATGATGACTTCTTCCTCATCTTCGAGGACGCTGAGTGGTCGCTGCGCGCCAAGCACCACGGATGCATCGCACTTGTTGTAGAGGACAGCCAGATCCAACACCGGGTGAGTTCGACGATTGCCACTCAATCCCTTGACGCCTCGACCTTCTACTACGCACGAAACGGGATCCTATTCTTCCGCAAGATCGATCGTCCGTTGCATGCCGTACCGTTCGCGCTAGGCGTCCTCCGCGATGCGCTGCGACAGGTCGCCCGCGATCGAGATCGCGTCGCATGGAACTCACTCCGACTCACCGCTCGTGGTGTCGTCGACGGCGTAAGGGGTCGGACTGGTCGCCTCACTCTGCAAGGCTGAGAGGCTACACGTCACCCTCCCTGGTACTGCAAACCGGCCCGCGTCGCACCAAGCCACGAGCGCCCCCAACGCAGACTTGGCTCGAGGTGACACCCTTCTGCCCACTCGTTCCACGCGTTGATGAACATGAGATCGGGGTCTTCGGGCCGGCGCTTTCGGAGCACCTCACGCAACCAGCCTTCGTAGCGGTCCGGATTGCTTCCGGTAAACACGAGGGCATCACCACGATCTCGTCGGGCCGTGTTGTCCCAGGAAGGAAACACGGACTCGCACGTGGGCCATGCGGGCCTGGGCTCGTCGATGGACTGTTGAATGACCATGGGGTATGAGAATGCTTCATTGTTGCGGAAGCGGGGGAGGACCCTAGACACGAGACGGCCTTCGATGCGCATCAACTTGGTTGTGCGGGCGTCATAACAATTCCGAATCCGGAGGAAATTCGGGTTCCAGCGCACCATGAAGTCGAGACCGAACTCGCTCGCAGGGTGCTCGTCGAAGGGGGCGCAGTAGCCGATCAAGGCGTCAATCCCAATCGATGTTAGCACCTCCCGAATTCGCCGAACGGCTCCTGAAGGATCAGGCATTATCTCCGGTCGGTGGACGAGAAGCACCGGTTTGCCGGACCAGCGAAAGTAGCGTTCGTCCG
Organism: Acidimicrobiia bacterium; assembly: GCA_041744795.1. Classification (GTDB taxonomy): domain Bacteria; phylum Actinomycetota; class Acidimicrobiia; order Spongiisociales; family ZC4RG35; genus DATHWB01. Next base: position 13 of record JBGTKD010000048.1, on the reverse strand, counting down.
CCAGGAATGGCGC
>JBGTKD010000047.1:0-34074 GCA_041744795.1 Acidimicrobiia bacterium | reverse complement strand
CTGATACTGGCCAGTGTTGTTTAGTGCGTTCCTGTCTAGGTTCCGTGGTATCTGGTGGCGGGCAGTATTGGCCTGTGTGTTCTGGTATGGCTACACAAATGGCTACAGGCCACGCCCTCGAACCCCTTGAACAGTCGAGAGCTGGCGTCAGGTTTCTCGTCGGGCGTGTAGAAGCCGACTCGCCAAGTAGAAGACGGCTGCCACGCTGATCCCGAGAGCGGTTGAGAGAAAGGATCTAAAGAACAAATTCTCCTGCACCCACGCGAACCAGACGGCCAGAATGACGAGTGCCCCCGCGAGAGAAGCCCAAGTACTCATACCTGGAGCATAACGCTTGAGCCCTACTGGCCGCCCAGGGCTGAGGCGACTTGATCGACCCAGCTTGCGTAACAGAAGTTGGCGATCAACTCCTCCGCCTCCCCACTAGGGCTGGGAGAGGCGAAGCTCATGCCGTGATCCCCAGACGGACCGATGGTGTATTCGACGTCGGTCACCCCGCGTTCCTCCATACAGGACTTCCAATGCTCGAAGGCCTGTTCGAACTCTTCGAAGGTAACCCGGCCGTCTTCGATGACGCTGGCTTGGAATTCGAGTCCGTCAGGATCCAAAGGATCATCGGGCATGGGGGTCGTGGTAACAACGGGGGTGTCCTGATCCAGGGCCTCCACCGGGAACCCGGCCCACACTCCGATCAAGCGACCCTCGATCTCGGCCCCATTAGCGAACACAATGTCTTGGTCCACGTTCAGATCCATCCTCCATTCGGAGCGATCCCGGAGCGACCAGATCTGGCCCGGGCTTCTCACCCTCCCTTCGGCGATCACGAAGCCATCATCCTTTCTGACCGCTGGGGTAATCGAGGGAACCACCATCAGCCTGTCGCCCATCGTCCACATCGCCACCACTCCGGGAGCAGACCCTTCCACTTGGCCGAAAGGTGGGATACCGTCCAACTCCCACACTTCCCCGTTGACCGAACTCAGCAAAGCCAACACCGGGTCCTGTCCGATCCTCTGGACAGAAACAAAAGCCACCCACCGGTCGTCCGCGCGGCCCACCCCCTCGATGAGGACCCTGCCTTCGCCAAGACCAGCGGGCGCTTCGAGCGAGGCGCTCGTCCATCTGGCGCCATCGGTCGAGACCGAGATGTCGGAGCCTCGGTAAAGGACCAAACCACCAGAAGTACCGCTAAGGAGTCCGTCTGCTCCCGTTGCCGGGCCAGCCGGCATCTCCACCCAGACTTTGGCGTCGTCGGAGCGCCACAACTGCGTGCCCTCGCCAAAGACATCCCTCGTCACCAGGTATACGTGGTCTGGAGTTGCGACAGCCTGCTGAACTGTGCCAGGAGCACCCGGCAGGTTCTGCAGAGAGGTCCAAGTCCGTCCGTCCTCGGAGATCCATCCCAGCTGGTCGCCATCGTCCTTGCTGAGGGCGAACCAAAGTTTCGTCGTCGCCACCACTGATAGGTCGTCCAGTGGATCGAGGATTGTGACACGAGTCCAGGTCAGACCATCGGCCGAGAAAAAGAACTGTCCAAACACCTCGGCCCGCCCGAATCCCCCGGGGCCGGACACAACTCTGCCGGCCGGGGCGGACGCTGCCATCTCGTGCCAAACGATCTCACTTTGGGACACGGAACGGGGCGGCCCAAGTATCAAGCTGCTCACGAGCCCAACGACAACCACCAGTCCGGCCGCTGCGAAGGCCCACACAGGTCCGGGCATCTTCGGTTCTCTCCGTAGCGGGACGAGCGTGACACTTTGTGGATCTGACAAGGATTCGGAGATGTCTCGGATGAGGATGTCCGCGCCTCGGTGGACACCCCGGTCCGCCTGCTGTTCCAATGTCTCGATGTGTGTGTTCATGTCTCTCTCTCCTCGGTCAATGCTTTACGGAGCCGGGATCGGGCCCGGGAAGCCCTCATCCGAACTCGGCTAGCGGACATCCCGAACAGTTCTGCCACCTGATCGAAACCAAAACCCTCCACGTCGTGCAGGTAGAGGATCGCCCGGTCCACCGGCTGAAGCCTCTGAAGGTCCGCCAGGTCCGACGGGTAATGGTCAACAGCAGCATCCGGAACGGCGAGGCGACGCACGGCCGCCCTCCGCGTCCCTCGTTGTCGCAACTCGGAGTTGATGTGGTTGACAATCGACCTGCGGAGATACGCCACCGGTTCCTCGATCGAGTTCAGTCGTACGGTGCGCAGCACCCTCACGAGCGCTGAATGCAACACGTCGTCTGGGTCCAAGTCCCATGGCGCGACCACGGCCGCAAACCGCCTGAGCTCGGGATACGACTTGCGGATGATCTCCGCATCTTCGGCCCCGAGTACGGCTTCTCGATGGTCGCTACGTTCAGTGATTCTCAACGCTCCACCAATACAGACTCATAAGGCGCCCGTTTCGCAACAAGGTTCCTCGCAATAGCGTCCCTGTCAACTCTGAGGATCCACGAAATGGCCGAGGCAGTCCGATAAGCCCCCGTAGTTCACGAGTGCTACTCACGGCGAAGAGATGCCTAAAGGACCCGCGGCGGAGATACCCCTGAAAACTCAAACAAATGGGGACGGTAGTGTCTGGTTTCAGGACATAGGAAACCCATGTCGCGGGTCATAGGAAACTTTGGGGTGGTCGGATTGGGCCATGTCAAAGGCTCGTCTGATCATTGCTGCTGTCATTGTGGAGGGACGTTCTCAGTCCGAGGTTGCCCGGGATTACGGGGTGTCGAAGGGTTGGGTGTCCAAGCTGGTGGCCCGCTACCGGGTCGAGGGCGAAGCTGCGTTCGAACCCCGTTCGAAACGTCCTCTCACCTCGCCTAACCGGCTCTCCGTTGAGGTGGTGGCTCTGATTGTTGGTTTGCGTGAACGGTTGTCTGGCGTCGGGTTGGATGCTGGTCCGGAGACCATTGTCTGGCATCTCGAACAAGACCATGACATCGAAGTGTCGGCGGCGACGGTGTGGAGACATCTCAAAGCCCAAGGACTGGTCCAAGCTCAACCCCAGAAACGACCGAAGAGCTCTTATATCCGGTTCGAAGCTGGGATGCCCAACGAAATGTGGCAGTCCGACTTCACCCACTGGACCCTCGCCGACGGCAGCGACACAGAGATCCTGTCGTTTCTCGATGACCGCTCCCGCTACGCATTGTCGGTGACCGCCCACAATCCGGTCACCGGAAAAGTCGTCCGAGACATGTTCCGTGCCGCAGTCAGTGTTTATGGGCCTCCAGCCTCGACCCTCACCGACAACGGAATGGTCTACACCACCCGATACGCCACCGGGAAAGGCGGCCGGAACGCCTTCGAAACCGAACTTGCAGCCCAGGGCATCGTCCAGAAAAACAGCCGACCCAACCATCCCACCACCGTCGGCAAAGTCGAACGGTTCCAACAAACCCTCAAACAATGGCTCCGAGCCCAACCACCCCCAGCAACACTCGCCGACCTCCAACACCAGCTCAACACCTTCACCACCATCTACAACAACCAGCGGCCCCACCGCAGCCTCGGCGACAAAACCCCCGCCAGCATCTACAACCAACTACCCAAAGCCACCCCCACCAGCCAGACCAACAGCCACTACCGGATCCGACACGACATCGTCGGCAAGACCGGCACCGTCAGCCTCCGCCACGCCGGACACCTCTACCACATCGGAATCGGCAGAGCCCACACCGCCACCCCAATCACCCTCATCATCACCGACCTCGACATCCGAATCATCACCACCGACACCGGCGAACTCCTCCGCCACCTCACCCTCAACCCCGACCAGCCCTACCAACCCCAAAACCAAGAAAACCCCTGAACCCGTAGGTTCAGAGGTTTCCGATGTCCCGCGACATCACAAAATGGGGACGGTAGGACTCGAACCTACAACCAACGGATTAACAGTCCCTAGAACACGTGCTGTTTGGTGCGGTCCTGTTGACGTGTTGAATATACCTGCAACATTTCCCCCGTTCTGTGCGTCGTGAGTTTGTGAGTACCAAAGAAGCGTCGGGCCCGTCCCCACCGGGGGCTGCTGATATGCCGGGTCCCGAGCGGGCTGTTGGAGATTTCAGGGAAGTGTATGAGACAACGCTGCCACGTCTCGTCCGACTAGCGCATTTGATCACCGGCTCGAACTCCTCGGCGGAAGATGTGGTGCACGATGTGTTCGTAGCCGCCTATCGGAGGTGGGATGCGATCGACGACCCTCACGGCTACCTGTACAGAGCGGTAGTCAACCGGTCGAGGTCCGTGCTTCGACGCCGAAGCCTCGAAACCAAACATCCGCTAAACCCGCCGATCACCGAGTTACCGCCCGAACTTGATGAAGTGTGGATCGCACTTTCGAAGCTCACGGCCAAGAGAAGAGCTGCACTCGTCCTCCGTTACTACGCAGATCTCCCGATCGACTCGATCGCCGAGATCATGGGCGTGCGTCCGGCAACAGTCCGCTCCCTGATCCATCGGGGGCACACTTCGATGAGAAAGGTATTGAACTTATGAGCAATCTAGAAACACGCCTACGAGAGACATTCGACCGGGTAGCTGAATCCACGGATGTCACCCGAAGGATCAACGAAATCATTCATGTTCGCCGGTCCCGAGCCGTGCCCGGATTCGCAGTAGGGCTGGCGGCATTCACCTTCGTCGTCGCCGTTTTTGCCCCCTTGCTTCTTGGTGGTTCGCCGGCGAGTGACGTCGCTGGGAGCCCCTCGGCCTCTGGTGTAACAGTCGACCCTGCGTGGCTGACCGTAGAGCCAGAGGATATCGCTGCCTTTAACCGGATCCCGCTCCCCGGGAACGCCCCTCGTGCGGCGCTGAGATCCGAGAAGATCTGGTGCTTCTACGAGGACGCACGGCCCATAGAGACGCACGTTACGAACGTTGACGTGGACGAACCGGTGACGGCAGAGGCCCTCACCTCCACCTGTGCCACGACCGAATCGGCCACGGGACTGGAGTCACCTCCCCAAGCGGCCACGATCTGCCGGGGGGTCTTCGACAGCCCCGCCTACCAGGAGTGGATAGCGGCGGCCGAGACGACAGTCATTTCGGGTGATGTCGCAGGACCCAAACCAGGATTCCCGGTCATTCTTGGCTGGCGATCGGACTGCATCTCGGAGAGGCTCGATACAAGCCCCAATACCGTCACTCTGACAACTGACCTATCCATTGACGCCATCAACCGAGCTCGCCAGCTGGAACTAGCGGTCATCGGAGCCGCGAGCCAGACCTGTCTCTCACACGACCAATCCGAGGCACTGGCCGCAGCAGTCGTCGACAAGCTCGGACAAGATTGGATGCACACAGTCCTCCGATCAATCCCCACGACAGCAGGCCCCTGCTTCCAGCCGTCCCTTGACCAACAGTGGGGTTGGGTAGTTAGCCACCTCATCCGCGATGACCACGCGGGCCAAACGGACAGCACCACGGACAGCACCATCGGTCCGACCGACCCCTGAATCAAAGCGTGCCGGATCGTCGAACTGGGTTAGGACGCCCGGACCACATCGACTTCTGATAACCGCAACCGAATCGAGCGTCGGAACCGCGCTCAGGGATTCCCGAACCGTCCGGGCAAACAGCCTCTCGTTCGCGTCGGAAGTCTCGGTCGCCTGAGGTCCACGACAGGGCCCCAGTCCTACAGTTAGCGCAGATTGCCGGATAGCGCGAGGGTCGATCAGTTGATTTCCGTTGTCGGGGTCGCGCGTTATGCACTGTTCAACCCAGCCCTCCGGCTGTAGCCTGTTCCTTGTGCGTGCGAAGGTGCTACTCGGGGCCGGAATTGCATGATCCTCATATCACTATTCGCCGCATTCCGACCAGCGATTGGACGTTGACTTGAAGCGTCTCGTAGGCGCTCTCTTGGCCGTCACCCTTTTCGTCGCCTGCTCGACAACCAGTGTTGTGGTCACGGACGAATCGTTGGTGGTGATGTACCGCACGGTGATCAGATCCGTCTGTGAAGCCGAAACCACACCGGCCCTGGACTGCGAGGCTCCGATGCGTGTATCTGAGCAATTCTCAGGCGACGGAACTACAACCACGGAAACGCTTCCACCGATCGTTGTCGAAGCTGCTGAAGCTGAACTCTCGGGTGTCACATTCATCGACCCGGAAGAGGACTTCGACCCTCCATTCATCGTTCTCGGTCCTGCGGACATGCCGTTGCCCGATGTGGTCGCGATCAAAGCTGGGTCGATCTGTGGGAACCTCTGTGGAGCTGGGACCATCTACTACTTCCAGTACGACGGCTCGGCTTGGCAGGCCGTGACCGCTGATGACCTGGGATTCGACACCGAATTCTGGATGTCATAGGTTCGAAGCCACGCAGATCGCTCAGTCTGGGCACGCATAGCTCCGACTACCCAACCACTCATATCGGCACGTATGGCACGCCCACTCGAGTCGCGGGGAACACGCGGCCGAGGTCGCGAAAACTTGGGTGCTACGCGTCTTGACCGTCCTTTGGCGAAGGGCGTCCAGACTTCTCGTCGGTGCCGCCTGGTCGGTGGTTCGGTTCTGACGTCATATACGTCCTCCATGTCGTTCCGAACGTGGAGGAGTCTAAAGTCGCCACCCCCTAGTCTCGCCTCCGCTTCTGAGCGGTCCAGTCACCATCCCTCCTATCCTCTTTTCATGTCTGAGCGACCTAGGCAACAGCCTTTCGTCATACTGGCGCTGGTTCTCGTCGGGCTAGCGGTAGTTGCTTGCGACCAGGGAGGCAACCCGGGTACGACCCAGCCGGCCGATGGCACAACCCCGGCTTCGATGCATCCAGCGGATAGCGGACCCGCACCCGAAGCGGGTGAGTACCAAATGATCGACGTGGGGCCGTTGGCTGCTCGTATTGGAGGGTCCGTCATTTGGACAGGTTCAGAGATGATCGTGTGGGGTGGCTGCGGCGACTTTTGGTGTACGAGTGCTTTCGCTGACGGTGCCGCTTATGATCCGAGCACGGACAGTTGGCGAACGATTGCCGAAGCGCCAATCACACCTCGGAGCCACTACCTTGCCGCATGGACCGGGTCTGAGATGCTGATTGTGGGTGGCACCCAATCCCGTTTTACGGCGGCTGCCTACTCGCCAACCACCGACTCGTGGCGCCACATGCCGGAACTGCCTTTCGCAGTCACGCGCACGGCACCGGACGGGTCACGGGGTCCCGACCTTATTTCGGGGGTGTGGACCGGAAGCCAGTTCTTCGTGTGGGACCCACGCGGTGACCTTGTTGCCGCATACTCGCCGACTGCGAATGAGTGGATGACAATGCCCCCGACGGGACTCAACGTTGACCTCGGAGTGTTGCGCTCGTCGGGCGGGGATGTCTACGCGCTCGGGGCGTTGACGAGTGCCTATCCATCTCGGGTGCCGCTCCAAGTCACTCAGCTTCTAGGCGGGACCTGGCACCCACTACCCCCAGCCGAGTTATGGGATTCTGGCCACAATGTTGGAGCTTTGCCCAGGCATGGTGTATGGGTGGATGACAGGCTAATTGTCCTGGCCGAGTTCGGCGCTGAGTATGGGCGCAACCTCGAGCTAATACCTGGAAGCAACGAGTGGCTGGAGATCGGGCGCGTCTCTATGTCTGCGAATCCAGGTGGGGACGAACCGCTGGTGATCGAGAACCGTCTCTTGGTGTTCGGAGGAGCGGTTTACGACCCCTCCAAGCGGCTCTGGATCGAGGTGGACACACCGGTTGGCGATGCAGGTCGCGCCGTGTGGACGGGCACAGAGGTCATTTTCTGGGGCACCGTCTGTTGCTACGGTGCCGACCTTCCCCTTGAGATGGCGGCCTGGCGATGGACCCCACCCAAGTAAACTCCCGACGACACACGTCAAATCTCGAGTCGATTCGCAGGAAGCCCTTGGCCAGCTCCTCCACGTTGGCCCATTTGAGGAACTGACGTGTACCGAGATTCGAGTATCGGTCCGGACGTAAGAGGCCACCAGGGCATCCTGGGGGTTCTGCGAGGCTGGAGTCGAGCCGATGGGCCCACACCCTGTTGGCGGTGCCTTTCACCCCTGCGAGCACCCCTAGAGGCCGTGAACCGAGCGGAGGGCAGCCGCCCAAGTTACCTTCACGGAACTGGAACATATCCTGTCGATAGGCCTCTCTAGGTCTACTGGCGTCTGGGGTTCCAGTGGGTCGTCACAAGACGGGGAGGTAGCCACGTTTTCTGAAAGGCGTGCAGCGACCTGAGGTCCCAGGGCTTTTGCCGGGTGACCCTTTCTGTCCGTGGATCTACACCCCGTAGACCTCTCTTGGGTTCCGCTTTCGGAATCGGCGTGCTCGTCCTCGGCGACCGAATCAACCGATGGCAGACTATTACGCGTGACGAGGCCGCTATTAGGTGAGCAGTGTGTGCTCTGCAAGACCGGCCGGTCTGGCAAAGACGGTGAACACGTCCTACCCCGCTGGCTGCTGGACATGTGGCCCGCCAAGTCCGGTCCCTTCACCATCTTTCGGAACGGATCGCCCGTCCTCAGTCGAGATGGTCGTGTGAGAAGTCAGACCTCTTCTGCCCGCTTCAAGCTTCCAGTGTGTCAGGAGTGCAACGCAGTTCTCAATGAGCGGTTCGAGGAGCCCGCGAAGCCGCTGGTCCGACGGCTATTCAATAGGGGGCCCGCTCTCACGCATAATGAGTCCCAGGTGATCGGATGCTGGTTCGTCAAGACCTGGCTGCTTCTCGCTCATCCGGAGGTGCGGGTTTCCGATCCGGGATGGCCGCTGAGGCCGTGGCAACCGGTTCGACAAGCCCTCTATGAGTGGATGATCTCGGGATCCCAGATACCGGCTGGTTTGTCGGCCTGGCTGATGAGAATCGACAGGGAGGGCCCACCTGCGGCGGCGACCCGACACCTCTCGTTGCCCACGGTGATCGCCGACGGTAGAACCATCGAATTCCAAGTCCTCCAATTCGGACTTGGCTCCATCGACGTCAGTCTCGTCTACCACCCGATGTGGCCCATCGATCACCCCCTCGTAGCAGAAGAACGAGCAGCGCAGCTCTGGCCGCCACGAGACGCGAGCATCTTGGACGTCAGAGGATTGGCCCTCGTGCGTCCCCGGGAGATGGCTTGGCTGAAGGGCCCAAGCGTCCACTTCCAGCCGAACACCTACGGAAAGGTCAGCCTCCACCCTCTTTCCGATTCCACCGACTTCATTACCGACCTTGGTCAAACCATAGAGATGATCCGCTGGTGATTCAGGCCATGGCACCGAGACAACTCCGGGGCAATCGGCGGCACCACCTGGGCATGCGCTGAAGGCAAACGTCTGTTCTTAGCCAGCCGGCTCAGCGGCTATTACACGCCTGTCATCTATTGGCTGCCTTTGACCTCGCGAAGGGCCAGATCAATGTGCGGAGGCGGCGCTGACGGGCTTCCCAGCTGAAGATGGCCAGAAGCAGACCGCTCACACCCAGTACGGCGAGCAGGACGTCTGCTGCTGAAGTCCAGTTCTCCCACCCGACATTCGACCAGGGTCTGATCGGCACCGGCAGCATCCAGGAAATCAGATAGACGCCGAGAAGCACCGATACCGCTGCCTTGCCAGGTTGTTCCTGCCCTGGCACGGAAGCGACGGATGCCACTGCGAGGGCGAAGGTGGCCAGAGTGGCGGCCTCCAACACAAACCTCCCGATCGGAAACGGGTTGACCGGCTCGGGCAAATCCTCTCCTGCCTCAATGGACGATGATTCGGGCTCGGGGACGGCCCAGACCGGATCGAGGCCGCTTGACCCAAGCAAGAGCGCCCCCGTCAGAAACGCGCCAATCGCGATGTACCCGGCTACCACGCGTACCAGCCGACGCTTCCACAGCTTGCTCGGTGTCACCGTTGCGAGCCCGCTTGCAGCGTCATCGAATAGGAAAGCCGCCCCGAGGGCCAGTGTAAGGATTCCCAGTCGTATCGGGGACATCCGGGAGTTAGCGTCCTCAGGCTGCAAGCTCGCGACCCATCCCATCACCAGCGCCAACACTCCCGCAGAAAGAATTGGAGTCAGGGGGGTTGCCCGGACAACCGGTCTGACCAGTCCGGTCAGCGACACCTAACTGCGCCCTCGGAGTAGTGCTCGAGGTCGAGCTCCGTCCACTCCTCGTGACCGGGCAATAGGTCCATACCCAACAGCCTCACCGCCTGGGCGGTTGTTGTGGCGGGGTCGGTGAGGGTCGCCCAGTGCTCTGAGACGAGCGATCTGACCTGCGGTTGGGGACGGTCGAGGAGCTGGCGGGCGTAGTAGACCTCCTGGATCTTGAATTCCCAGAGATACCACGGGTAGTACTGGCCGTTGTCCAACCACTCGTTCATCCCCTCGATTCGGTTGTCGAGATACTGCCTGTGACTGTCCGAGACACTGCCGGCCAGCCAGAGAGCTACTACGGCTCTGCCCTGATGCATGGTGTCGCAATAGCGGTAGTAGGAGATCTCATCCTCTACCCCTGGCGCTACCTCGTCTACAGGTACGAACTCGAGGTAGTACTCGCCTTCGCCGTCCCCTGTTCGTACTTCCGTCCAGACCCCGGCGATCCTCTCGGAAGATAGGCCAACTGCCAGACCAGCGGTCCCGAGGGACATCCCGAATTTGTGGGCATCCGCTTGGCGAACACCGCCCGGACCCCTGCTCCACCAGAGACCAGTGGCGACACCGGGCTCGTAGGTGAGTTCGAAGGACTGGCCCTGGTCCATCAGTCGGGTTGGATACTGCTTGACCTGGCGTGACTCGGGCCACGCATCTTGGGGCGCGATGTCGAGCACGGGTCCAACGTTGGCCGCCCACTCTTCGATCCATCGCTCATAGCCAGGGAGGGCGCAATACTCAACACCGCCGATCCGTGCGCAGATGTAATCGGCCTGAGGGGGCATGTAGGAAGCCAGGACGGTGGCACGGTCGAACAAGGCGTAGGCGGCTCGTTGACCCTGAACACCGATGCCGACGACCACCAACGAGGCTACAAGAGCTCCATAGAGCACGGTACGCCTCCCGGAGGGTCCACGGAGGAGTGCAACGACGGCGAACACCCCGACTAAACCGAGAAGGTAGATCAGGTGCTCCCGGGTCGGGCGGAATGAGATCTCAACAGGCTCCCAATCCAACGGCACGAAGGGGCCGAACCACCTGGGGAGCACCCCGAACCGTCGCCGCAGAAAGTACATGTCCAGGATCACCAGGACACTCACCATTGCCACTACGGTCAGCGGGCCGGTGAAGCGCGTGGGCACCCACCTGCCAACCGCAACCCCAAGTATCACCGCCCATGCGGCGAGGACCGGACCTGCCAGAACGTCCCAAAGATCGATAGCTGTCACAGGCTGATCGAGCGTCATCACCATGACCGCCGCACCTTGGAAGGCGACGGCGACCAGCACCGGTGCCAGTGCAGCTAGCAGCAGTCCGATGGTTCGGACTCGAGGTGGTGTCGGTGCGACGTCAAGAGCCTCGGACTGGTCGGTCTTCCATACTCTCATCGATGCTTCTGAAGTAGCGATCAAGAGACCGGCCGCGAAAATCAGTACAGGTAGGACGCTGCTGGCGCTGACCCTGTTGAGGACCGGTGCCTCGACGTTGTGGAGCGCCCACATCGCGTAGACAGCAACCGCGAAGGCGATCAGAGTTGCCGGATGAAGAAGGATCCGACGCGACTCGACCTTCGCAAGCTGGACAGCGACCTGCCAGGGTGTTGGACGGAGCGAGGTCTCAGGGTGATGCTGTTCGGTGAGCGTCACTGTGGTCAGGCTGCCTCGTCCTCGAAGGCGGCGGCTCCGACGATCATCAGATATCCGTCCTCGAGGGTCGGGGCGATTATCTCCGCACCCTGAGGGACGTCTCCGACCCCTCGAAAGACTCCTTCGGCTGTCCTCCAATGGATGTGGGCATCCGAGGGTCGCACATCGGTCAACCACACTCGACCCTCGGCGAGACGAGCCAGGTCACGTGGTGTGCCGTCGAACCTCATCTGCCCTGAGTGCATCACCAGGACACGGTCACAGATGGCAGCCACGTCCTCGGTCTGGTGCGTGGAGAGGAACACGACTCGGTCCACGGCCAGGCCCGAGACCATTTCCCTAAATCGGAACCTCTGCTCCGGGTCGAGTCCGGCGGTGGGCTCATCGAGAATAAGCAGGCGCGGGTCGCCCAGCAAGGACTGGGCCAGAGCAAGTCTGCGTCGCATCCCACCGGACAGCTTCTTGATCTTGGTCTGGGATTTCTCAGATAGGCCGGTCCGCTCGATCACCCTGCGGACTTCCTCGTGTCTGGCTGTTGGATCGACCTGTTCTTTGAGGATTGCGATGTAATCCAGGAAATCGAAACAGGTGAAGGACTGGTAGAAACCAGGCTCCTGGGGCATGTACCCGAGGAGGCGACGCACATCGGTTCGCTGGGACGGTCGATCGGGGTCTAGGCCGAAAATGTCGAGCTTGCCGGAGTCGGCGGCAAGAACTGTCGCAATGCATCGGAGCAGGGTGGTCTTACCAGCACCGTTTGGTCCGAGAATCCCGGTGATACCAGAACCGAGAGTGAAGGTGACCCCGTCGAGGGCTCGAACCGACCCGTACTTCAGCCTCAGGTCGTCGATGTGGACCTCATTGCTCATATCTCGGCCCTTCGGTAATTGTCATGGCGGGCTGAAAAGATCAATGCTCCGACGCCGAGGACCGCGAGAGAGGCCAACTGGGCGAATGAGGCGAATATGGGCTCGATGACACCGCTCGATGGAGCGGCGACAGCGGCCACCAGCAGGGCCCAGAAACCGGTCGTCGCCAGGGCCGCAAGCCACAGAGTCATCCGGGTCCCGAGGGCAAGTGTTACCACGGTAAGTGTGAGGCTCGGAAGCAGCCACAGACCGAATCCACTGGCCGAACCCGCAACCAGATCGACTGTGCCAGCCACCAACAATGTGGTCAGAGTCACCGCACCGGTTCTCAACAGTAGGAGGCGTACCGGATCGAAAGGAGAACTCACAGTGACCTCATGTGCGCTATCTCCGACCCGGCCGTATGCGAGTCCCACGCCGAGGACGGGGAGCAGAGGGGCGAGAGCCAGAAAGAGGTTGAAACCGGATCGAGATGACGAGGCGACCGCTGCAAATGCCATCAGGAGGACCATCGAGAGCAGCCATGCCGGCTTCATTGAGGGTGTGACCGCAAGCAGACGCGCCGTATTGTGCTTGACACCAGCAGCGGTCAACAGTCGTTCAACACCCGACAGGTTCGGACCATCGACCACTCTGGACAGGGCCGACCAGCTGCTCTCGGTCCATCCCGGATCGGTGACGACCAGACGCCGACAATCCCGACACGACCCCATGTGTGCCTCTACCGAAGCCGAAGCCACCCTGTCAGTCTGACCCTTCTGATACCGGACAACGGTCTCGGCTTCGAGATGCCAGCTCATGCTAGTTGCTGCCTCAACACTTGTTTCGCCCGCATCAGACGCGTCTTCACGGTTCCATTGGGGATTCCGAGAAGTCTTGCGGCTTCCCGGGTGGTCAGACCGTCGAGGATCGTTGCCTGCACCACTGCCATCAGCTCTGGCGACAGGGCGTTGAGCGCCGGAGCTAGTTCCCCGTATCCGATCCCCGAAAGGACCGACTCCTCAGCCGACTCCACTTCACGAGACCTCTCCATCCAATGCAGTGGTTGGCGACGTTGCCGATCAATGAGACGTCTGATGGCGATACCCCACAACCATGCCCCGACTTCGCCATCACCCCGGAACCGGCCCGCAGTCCGCCAAACCGCCGTGAAAGTGTCCTGGACGACTTCCTCAACCAACGCTTGATCCGAACACCTGCGGGAGAGACGGGCCGCCAGCCACGGGGCATGCAGGTCATGGAGCTCCCGAAGAGCTTCGACCCGGCCTTCGGCGACAGCGGCCAGTAGTTCAGCGTCGGTCATCAACCCATTGTCGTATCCACCACGGGAAAAGGTTCACTTCGTCGGGGTCAACCCCGTTTGGCGGTGGGTCGGCTCCGCGGGTAGGACTCGAACCTACAACACCCGGCTCCCCACTCTGAGTGGTCAAGGCACATAAAAAAATGTGGCCAGAGCCTCTACGTTGGCCCATTTGAGGAAACTGGCGTGTACCCGATTCGAGTACCGGTCCGGGCGTACGAGGCCCCACAGGGCATGCTGGGGGGTTCTGCGAGGCTGGAGTCGGACCGATGGGTGCACCCTGTTAGCGGCGCCTTTCACCGCTGCGAGCACCCCTGGAGGCAGAGAAGCGGGACGGAGGGCAGTCGCCCAAGTTAACTTCAAGGAACTGGAACATATCCAATCGATAGGCCGCTCTAGGTATGCTGGCCTCTGGGCACCGGCGTCCCTCTTGGAGGTCTGAATGCAGTTCGAATCAGTGAGATTTGCAGCGCTCGGCGAACTCTGGAAAGGCATGTACACGCCCCATGGAAACCCGCGGCCCTGCGTCTGGCAAGGGACCCGCTACTCGCTTCACTCGGCCCTCTACTGCAACCTGGTCGCAAACCTGGAGTCACTCGAAGACATCCTCAGGGAAGGGACTTGGTGCGACCACGTGGAGGTCATCGCCGAGTTCAGCGCCGAACCTGAGCGTGTTCGACTCATCCGGTACTACGGCCTCGCATTCCTTGCATTTGAGCAATGCGTCGCCGACCTTAGACTCGTACGAGGGGCCATCGCTGGCACAAAGAGCCGTAAGGTCGAACCAACGGCTGAGCGCTACATGGCCTTCATCAATCGTGTCTGGAAGCACCGTGCAGGCAATCCCACCACAGCCGGACCCTTCCACACGATCCACCACCACGGTCCGTACCTACTCGCCGACTGCGACGGGTACGAGAAAGCGCTGCCAGCTGATGGGCACTACTTCGCAACGGATCATCAGCCTCCCATCCAATCCGCGCCGCCAATCCCTCTTGTTGTTCCAAGCCTTCCCGATGCAATGCGCTCGCTGTCCGACGTGCTGCTTACGACAAGCGGTCTGTTCCGCCAAGATCCCGCAGCGAAAAAACGGGTAGACGCGGCGTTTGGCTTGGTCCGGCTCTGATCGGCTATCAGAGATTCAATTTGGGGAGGCTCTCAACAATGTCCAACGTTCGCATCGACACCGCAACTACCCGACCTGTCAAGTCGAAAATGTACGGGGGACCGTGCTCCATGGCCCAATCGCCCCGGATCGTTCGTGATGCCAGAAGCCTTGCCGGTGCAGATGTCATTGGTCTCAAGCATCCAGTCGAGTGCAGAAGGGGCACCGAGCTGATTCTCGTGGACACGCTCCGGGGTCAACTGTTCGTAACCGCGACCGGCCCTACTAAAGCCAGGAAGTCTTCGGCAGCATTTACTTGGGGTATGCGACCCTGGCTCGGCCGGGTTCCCCGAGCTCTCCCCCTATTGGAGGATCGAGCCCCCAGGCCCGTGTGCCAGCTTCTGGGAGCACAGGGCTTTGTAGATCGCCGATTCTTCGACCAATTTAGATGTCCATTAGGCCGGTCCTGACCAAGAACGAGGATGCTCCATGACCTCAGGCACACATGGGCAACCTTGGCACTTGAGGCCGGTGTGCCTCTGAAAGTGGTCTCGGAGAACCCTCGGGCATAGCTCCATCCGGGTGACCGGCGACATCTATAGGCACGTCTCTCCCACGATGACAGCCGACGCTGTGGGCCGGGTCGCGAACGAGATCTTCGGCACCAGCATCTAATCGTCTCGCCCTCGGGATCCGAGATCAAGGGCCAAGATGCGCACTGAAATCTAAGCCAACCTAGAGGGAAGTAGTGACCAACTTCGACAATCAACGGAGGGTCGCGCCAACTCCAACTCAGGTGGCTCGCGCGCCACAGCCACCCAGGTTCTGCCGAGGCTGAGGGTCGCCAGCACCCACGAGTACTTAGCCAGCGGTGAGTACGTGGTGCGAGTCGGGTATGAGGTCGCCCAGGGGCAGGATGTCCCCTCCTTCAGCGGATATCAGGGTGACTGATCGGCCTTCGACTACAACAATCCAGGCCTCATCGCGTGACCAGGAGACCATCCGGGCCACCCGCCCGAACTGATATATCCCGGTCACGGAGTCGGCATCGACGAGGACCAGCTCCTCGTCCCCCATCATCGGCGCGATCGCGCGCCCTACGAGGAACCGTTGGTTTCCAGTTCGGACTGGAGGCGAGATTGTCGGAGCCATCGGCCCTCCTACTGAGAACCATCTGTCGGCCTCGGCCTCCACCACGCTCCCAAGGCCCAGACTGGCACTGGTCATAACAAGTGAGCCGTCGGGACGATGGATCAGAGTTCCCGTCGATCCAACACTCACCGCAAGCCCAGGTTCCTCCGCGATGACGTCTCCATCGACTCCTACCAACCGGGTCAACGGGACAGGCTCATGGCTAATCATCACCAGGCCCTCGCTGGTGGCGCCCATGGGATGCCAGGTTCCTGCCAGCTCGGTGGACATTATCCGAACCACCTCCCCATCGAAGAGGTTCACCAACTCAAGCAAGGTCGGTTCCTCAGCGAACCCACCCTGGACCAACCACACATACTGCCCATCAACGGCGGGCACCACAGTCAACGTGGGCGCAGCCTGGAACGGCCTTCTCAGCCGCGACGGCTGATACACGATTGGAGGCGAGGTCAGCGGCCAGTACGAGTAGACGGTTCCGTCCGCCCACAAATGGATGTACCCGCCGCCCCCACTGGCACCGTCGATCGTGTCATGAGGTGCCTGGTACTCACCCCTCTCGTACTGGTGGACGGTTCCGGTCATGAAGTCCACGACCGCAACCGACCGCTCATGAAAGTCCACAGCGACGAGTTCGAGTCCGATCGGTTGCGGAAGGGTGAAGGATGAAGTGGGCACGGCGCTTGTGATAAGTCGGATCGCATCGAGTTCTCGGACTGTGAGATCGGTCCGGCCTACCGACACCAGCATTGACTGGTCGGGGGCGCACAGCACGGTTAGGCCCGATTCTGAGATGACCCGGATGGTGTATCCGTGGGTGTTGACGGCTGTTGACCGGGCAGCCTCTGCGGAACAATCTCGTCTGATGACGCCTACAGCCCGATCTTCGGTGGTGAGATGGGCATCGGGCGCGTCAGTCGGCATCACTTCCATCGGCTCTACGGGATCGAGGACCAGAAAACCCTCTGGTGTTTCATAACCGTCCATGAGAGAAGCGAATCTGACCCGACCCCCGTCGCCGAGGAACGCCCCGCCCGATCCGCCATCCCAGACCATCACCACCCAAGACCCGTATTGGAACACGAGATAGCTCAGGTCGGATCGGCCTTCGAAGTCGAGATCCTCGTAGTAGTGGACTGGCCGACCTGCGGCATCCTCTAACACTTCGTCCGGGAGACGGTCTCCTACCACATCCCCAATAGAGCCATACAAGACGGTCAGTGTGCGACTGCAGCACGGGTCAGCCTCCCACCCTGCCGCGCCACCCGGAATAAATCCCGTAACACTGTTTCCGAGCGAAGGTGGAAGTGTCAGGGAGATGCGAGATCCATCCAACAGGATCAGCGGGAAGACGACCGTATCACCGTCCGGGTACGACGGCGGGACGAACCGTGCCCTTTCAGGGAGCGTGTCGGAAGACGGAACAGGCACGGTGGTCACAGCCGGGTGGCGAGAGTCGCTCAGAAGTAGGACGGGAAGTAGAGCCGCCATGACCGCCGCTGCTCCCACCATGACAGCGAGGACAGCGCGACGTTGCGGCTCCTGTCTGCTGCTAGTCAACGACTCGAGAGGGGGTGGCTCGGCATCGTCGAACGACAATCGGGTGAGATCAGCGTGGCGCCGCCCGATTGAGTCAATCTCACTCATACCCAACACCTAATCGCTTGGCCAGTGTGCGCCGTCCTCGCATCAGATGGACCCTCGCAGTTGACTCCTCGCATTCGAGCAGTTCGGCGATCTCAGCAACGGGCCGGTCCTCCAGGTAGTACAGGGCAATCACTTGGGCCTGTCTCCGAGGGAGCCGTCGCACTTCCCCCCAAAACTCCTCAGTTGCCTCAGGTAGGTCCGGCCCCACCCGCACCTCTGACTCCAGCCGCGTCAAAGCTCGGTTCTCGGCATAACGGCGCCTCCACGAAGACCTCGCCGCATTCACAGCAACCGTCCGAATCCAGCCAGCCGGATTGGTCAGGCCACCCCATTCTTCGAACGCGGCCACGAAAGCATCATGAGTCACGTCCTCAGCCCGAGATCGATCACCCAACAACACAAACGCCATTGCCAACACCTGTTGATACTCCTTCACGTAGAAGGCTTCGAACGATCGGTCCTCCACCAGGCACAGTCTCCCCGACCAACTCCCGGGAGGTGG
Source organism: Acidimicrobiia bacterium (assembly GCA_041744795.1). Taxonomy (GTDB): domain Bacteria; phylum Actinomycetota; class Acidimicrobiia; order Spongiisociales; family ZC4RG35; genus DATHWB01. The sequence goes on along the minus strand of JBGTKD010000047.1, from coordinate 15,785 downwards.
CCGAATCGGCAAGTCTTCTGCAAGTCGAAGCTATGACGCTCCAGAACAACGAAACGCTTACCTAGGGTGCGAGGCCAGGTCGTGAGCTTCCAAGGGTGTGACTAGTCGGGGGGCGTCCATCCCCACGCTGACGTCTCGAGCCGGTGACATGCTTGGGGGCAACCGAAGGGTGGTCTGGTGCGTGGTTTAGGTGTGTAGTCATCTGGCCGTCAACATCTGGATGTTCAGACCCAGCGAATGACGCGGTCGTCGGCTCGGCGGATAGAACTCGAACCTCTTGCTTTGATCATGTCTGCCCGGATCGCGAGTTCTTCCGGGCAAGTCCGACACGCTGCCGCCGCTTGTTCTCAGCGATTCGATCCTTACCGCAGTCTGCGCTGCCACAGAAGAAGGTTCCCCGCCTCGTCTGTTTGTACCACTTTCCGCAGTACTTGCATTTGACGGTGGGCCTTGCATTGGTCACTTCCTCGGCGAGCCTGAGAGCGATACCTTCGACGAGGTTGGTGGCCTCCAGCTCAAGATGGGGCCCGGACTCTCCCCAGCCGAAGGTGGGCTGGACCCCGGACATCTGAATCCACTGGCGGACTGCTGTGCCCACAACAGCCTCAGGAGTGAGGGGTGCTATCACGGTCAAACTCCCCACGACTCCTTTGGCCTTTCGGAGCTGTGACTGGGTTAGGGGTTTTCCGACAGGCTGCGGGGATGGTGTCCCTGCCGGATACAGACCTCGTGGAAGTATTAGGGCAGAGCTGAGCAAGTCCTCATAAATGGCCTCGCGCCCCTCTCCGATCGCTGAGCGAAGCATCAATAGGGCAACGGCATGGCTCGCCAGCTGCCTCCACCTGGACACCGGCTCAGAGGAGGTATCCCCGGATTGAGATGGCTCACAGGTTGTGGGATCCACCTCTACCCCAGGCATCAGTCTCGGTTCGCCCAGCGCCAGGCGACCGTGCCTTGAAGGCAAACCATGGGCCGAGCACAACTGTAGTGGCCCCCACCTTTGCACATATAGCCCCACGGCCGTCGCCAATCCGTCGCCAGTCTCGTGTGACAGCTCGAGGAACTCTAAGAAGAAGTCTCGGGACTGGTTCCAGGATCTGTGTTCTCTCCGGCTGCTGGTACTCCACAAGACCTGAGCGCCTTCCACTCTGCTGTCCGTCGGCACCGGCCATGGGGATCGTCGTGTAGCGCCGATCAGTTCTGCCTTCATGCCCCTTAAGTACATATTTAATGTCTCTTTTTTGTCTCTTTTTTCAACATGATCTGGGCTTGCTCAATAGCTAGTGGCATCTTACCGTCTTGATAGCGGAAAGTACCGCGTTACCGGGATCACTGGGTCCCTTGTCATCAAGGAGAAGAAACGGAAATGAACGAGCAACCGAATGCCACGAGTATTAGAGAATCAGCTGACCCTGCCGGTCCGTCCAGAAAGGAGGCCATGTGGGCCTACCTCGAGAGGGGCTGGTTTCTGGTCCCACTGAACGGGCTGCATGCTGATGGGACTTGCCGGTGCCGCTTTGGCCGCGGCTGTCACTCACCGGGTAAGCATCCCCTCGGCCGACTCGCCCGTCATGGCTGGCGCGACGCGTCGATATACCCTCCGACGGTTGAGCGCTGGCTCAGAATCCACCCGGAGATGAACGTGGGGGTGGTCACTGGTCCGAGTCGTCTGGCTTCGCTTGACATCGATCCCAGAAACGGAGGGGACGAAAGCCTCGAGAGGCTCATCGAGGAACAAGGACCACTGCCCGAGACTCTGACCCTGCTCACTGGAGGCGGGGGCCGACAATATATTTTCTCGGATCCCGACCGGATGGTGTGGAAGGGCAATCCTCGCCCCGGAATCGATGTCCTGGGGGGTCCGAGCCTTTTCGTGGCCCCGCCGTCCCACCACTGGACCGGCGGTACCTACAGGTGGGAGGACTGGGACCTGCCACTGGCGCCGGTGCCGCTTTGGATGGTGAAGGCAACATGAGCACTCCCTACGGGCGAAAGGCGCTGGTCGCCGAATGCGCCAAGGTACGTCGAGCTAAAGGGGGCAATCGGCATGACACGCTGGCGAGTTCGGCTTTCTCGCTTGCCACCCTCATCCCAGGTCACCTGACGGAGGCCCAGGTCGTCAGAGCGCTTACGGATGCGGCTTCGATATTTGCTGTCAGCAAAGGCGAGCGCTCGTTCACTGACGAAGAGATCGAATCGACCATTTCGTCAGCCGTATCGGCTGGTATGAGCAGACCGCGCACGGTGCCCGACGGCTTCAAGTCACGAACTCACGCATTAGCCGAACTAGACCAAGTCCTCTATGAGTGGCTTCAGTTGCCCAAGGCCGGGTGGATAGGTCGAAGGTGTTCGGCCGTCTTTCCCGCCGTCATTAAGGTCGCCAAAGAACTAGGTGGACCCATTGATGTGCCTCTCAACCTCTCTCGGATTGCCACAGAAGCCAACATCTCAAGACCTACCGCTTCCAAAGCAATTCAAGACCTCCGCGACTTGGGATGGTTGACGCTCCGTCACTCCGGATCACCAGGCTATTCAGCAAGATACGACATACAAATCCCTAGAGATATCCATCTAACGGGAGAAGGAGAAGGAGAACAGGAAGCATTGCGTTCTCTTGCTCCTCTCACCCATACAGATCCCCAGAAGTGGCAAGGGATAGAGAACGCGACCGATCACGACGTATCCAGGCCGGACGCCCTTGGGTTGACCGGGGTCCGCGTTTGGCAACTACTAATGACCATGCCTGATCCCTGGGTCACTCAGGCCAAGGTTGCCCGGTTGCTCGGCGTGGACCCTGGGACGGTTGGACGGCAGGTCACGCCTAGCTCCCCGTTGATCGTCCTCGGCCTAGTGGAGCGCGATCAGAAGGGTCGGATCAGATGTGGCGTTGACCTCAATGCTGAAACCCTTGACGCGGCTGCGGCCGACCTGGGCACCCTTGGATTCAAGGACGCCCGCCGGGCAGCCCAAGCCAAGCGCTACATGGAAGCTGGGCTTCTATCCGAGGACTTTCATTGGGTCAATCCACGCGATGGAAGCCGCGGCCACATTGCCCGTTGGCTCGCACCTCCAACTGGTGCAGAACCCCAGACTGCACCCCCAGAGGAATACGGCAGCACACAATGACTGGTCACCGACTCACGTTCCACCGAGTGGGGTACGTGCCTTGTCACATCTTGCGAGCGGCCATCCTGGGCCAATCTGAGCGATCTCGTGACGTTCTGCAAGAAGATACGAGTGGCGCGACCTCTTCGAGCCACCTCTGTAGGCGGGGCTCTATCTCAATTCCACGCGTCACCACTGCCACGAACGGAACTCATCTCACCCAAACCTTCTGCAGCAAGGAGCGCCCAACCACAACATATACCGCCGCCTCCTGTTTGAATCGGTCTCCCATCGTCGAGGGATCATGGTGAGACCAGGTCACCTTGAAAGTGTCCGCATGCTCGATGGGCGAGCCGTTCTAACCATCCCCGAGGTGGCGCTAATTCTCCGTGTCTCCACGAGCTCGGCCTACGAAGCTGCCCACAAGGGTGAGATTCCAGTCCGAAAGATCGGTCGCAGGCTCGTAATACCGGTTCCCGCGATGCGGGAATGGCTCGGCATGCCTCCATCCATCCAAGGCCCGGAATCATCGATTAATGGACAAGCAATCCAACAGAAGACTGAGTCAGTGCAAGGGCAATCCGGCGATTGTTGCCATTGCAGTAGCCATTCAACCTCAGATTCACCAAACGACGGCTTACACCAGGGAGCACAATCGGCTTCCGACGTGGACCGAGTGGCCCGAATTTGGTGAGGAGGTAGAGCCCGTGAGTGTGTATCGCCGAGGCAACGGATGGGCAGTGCTCTTGGACGTTGACCGAGATGGCCACGGCAAGCGAGTCCGTCATTACGAGGGCGGCTTCAAAACGAAGCGGGAGGCGCAGCGGGCTGAGACCGCAGCCCGGTCCCGCCTAGCCACCGGAACGTTCGTTAGCCGCAATTCCATGACGGTTGGTGAGTACTTCGAGCAATGGGTCTCAAATCGTTTCGACGTCAGGCCCACGACAGCGCAGGCATACAGGTCGTATGTACGAAATCACATCGTTCCCAGACTCGGCCACTTTCGGCTGCAGGATCTCTCAACTCAGAACCTCAACTCATTCTTCTCAGATCTCCTCGAAGGTGGGAGTGTCAAAGTAGGAGGAATGTCTGGCGGCCCGCTCAGCGCAACCACCGTTCGACAGATTGCGGCGATCCTGCACAAGGGTCTCGACGACGCCCTCAGGTCGGGACTGGTAGTGCGCAATGTCTCCGAAGCCGCAACGAAACCAAGAGTCCAGCGTTCGGCGAACGATCACATTAAGACATGGTCGGGTTCTGAAGTGGAGCTGTTCCTCACGGACCGCTCCTCCAACCGCCTGTATGCCATGTGGGTTGTCTTCGCAACAACCGGAATGCGCAGAGGAGAGGTCCTAGGTCTTCATTGGGACGACTTCAGCGCCGAACGCTCCACACTTTCGGTTCGTCGCAGCCTGTCCGTGGTAGACAGGAGGCCGGTGCTCGGACCGACCAAGACGGCAAAGGGCCGCCAGATCCCCCTAGTGCCCCAGACAGTGGAAGCTCTCAAACGGTGGAGAGCAACTCAGACCGCTGAACGACTCGCATGGGGTCCGTCCTGGCGGAACGATGGATTCATGTTCACCTTGGAAGACGGTACTCCCCTACACCCAGACTCGATCAGCGCAGCATTCAGAAAGGTCTCCGCCCAACTCGCCCTTCCGCGGATCCGACTTCACGATCTCAGGCACACCTGGGCAACCCTGGCGCTGGTCACTGGTGTCCCAATGAAAGTGGTTTCAGAGAACCTCGGGCACAGCTCAATCCGAGTGACCGCCGACATCTACAGCCACGTCTCTCCAACGATGGCCGCAGATGCAGTGAACCGGGTCGCCAACGAGATATTCGGGCTCAGCACCTAAGCGTCCTACCTCGGAACCCGATACGGAGTCCCAAGCGCGCACTGAAATCTAAGCCAAGCTAGAGGGAAGTAGTGACCAACATGGACATTCAACGGAGTGTTCCCCCCAACTCCAGTTCGACTGATCCAGATCACGGCAGAGGCCTTCGAGGGGCGCCGGGACTCTTCAAGCTTCGTTCCTGTTCCCAGTGCCAGCTATCGGAGTGTGTCCGATTCTGTCTGCGCCTGTCCGTAAGATCGTCAGCCTGATGGTCTCGAGCCAACCGCACCCTTATCCGGAGACAGAGCAGGCGAACTATGGCGAGGTGTTCACCCGGGGCTGGGTTGTGGAGATGATCCTCGATCTTTGTGAATACACCTCGGACCGGGATCTCCCCTCGATGGTTCTTGTCGATCCTGCGTGTGGGGACGGGGCCTTCGTCCTTCCAGTCCTGGATCGACTGATCGAGTCCTGCCAGCGGAGCGGCCGACCAGTTGGCGACTTGTTGGACTCTGTACGGGCGTTCGACCTTCAGCTACCTCACGTTGAGTCGCTGAGGATCAAAGTCGAAGAGCGGATATCAGGGGCAGGTGGGGACTCGGACGAGGCTGAGCGTATTGCCGCGGCCTGGGTGACTCATGCGGACTTTCTGCGCACCTCTCATGAGCCGGAGTCCGTGGACTTTGTCGTCGGTAACCCCCCCTACATTCGCCCGGAAGCCCTACCACCCGCTCTCCTGGCTGAGTACAGGTCAAACTGCCAAACAATGGGCGGTCGGGCCGACATCTACATCGGCTTCTTCGAATACGGCCTCCGGATGCTCCGCCCCGACGGTGTGCTCGGATTTATCTGCGCCGACCGATGGATGAGGAACGAGTATGGGGAAGGTCTGCGTTCCCTGGTCGCATCGGAATTCTCCATCGATGTAGTCATTGAGATGCACGACGTAGACGCTTTCGCCGAGAAGGTCGCCTCCTACCCAGCTGTCACCGTCATCCGTAAAGGAGAGCAGGGGCAGCCGATAGTGGTATCGACAACGGCTGAGTTTGATGACCGGGCGGCAGTTTCGGTTGTGGAATGGGTGGCCGACAACAAAGAGGTTGGTGAAGCGGAGAACCTGCCTGGCGGTATTGAGGTGGCGCGTCTGCCCAGATGGTACGAAGGACCTGCGTCCTGGCCGACCGGAACGCCAAAGCGGCTTCAGCTTCTTGAGCACCTGGAACAGCGATTTAGTCCAATCGAAACTCCCCGGACACGAATCTCCATCGGGGTGGCTACCGGCGCAGACGCGATCTTTGTTGTCAAGCAAGCCGACCTCGTCGAGTCCGAACGAATGATCCCCCTTCTCATGGCCAGCGACATCACGTCGGGAAAAGTCGATTGGCAGGGCCGCTTCCTGGTCAATCCGTGGGCAGGACCAGGGAAGCTCGTCAACCTCGACGCCTATCCGAAGCTCAAGGCCTATTTCGGTACTCACCAGGATGCTCTGGGCGGACGCTATGTGGCCCGTAAGGGTGGTTCTGACTGGTACCGGACAATCGACCCGGTCCACCACGACCTGATCGCAAAACCAAAACTGCTCTTCCCGGACATGAAAATGGTCAGCCACCCAGTTCTGGATGAGGGCGGCTACTACCCACACCACAATCTGTACTACATCACCTCCACGGAATGGGATCTCGAAGTTCTCGGTGGTCTCCTGCTCTCAAGAGTGGCCCAGTTCTTCATCGAGTCCTACGCGGTTCGGATGCGTGGACGGACACTGCGATTCCAGGCTCAGTATCTGCGCCGTATCAGGGTTCCAGCGCAGAACGACCTTCCGGCCGGGCTCGCCGATCAGTTGACCGAGGCCTTCCGGACGCGTGATGTTGAGTTAGCCACTGCTGCTGCATTGTCAGCTTACGGAATCGACCGGCTGCCAGACTGAAGGCGTGCCGAGCAGCATCCTCTATGACGAGCAAGAGTTCAGGCTCGCCGTTCACGCGTGTTGGACGGAACGGCTGTCGGCAGCCGAGAAGCAAGCAGCGGCAGGCCTCGTTTCAGACGTCGGCCTTAGGTCAGGTGTCACTTCAGGCAGACACCTCGACCCCCTAGCCGCACTCGTCGCGAAACTGTTTATCGAAGCCGGACTACCCAGCGCATCCATTCACGTCAACAAGAGAATCGAGTTACCGGGCTACTTCCGGGCCGAGAAGCAGTGGGATCTAGTAGTCGTGCACGAGGGCCAATTGGTTGCGGCCGTCGAATTCAAGTCGATGCTCGGATCGTACGGGAACAATCTCAACAACCGCGCCGAGGAAGCCATCGGCAACGCACACGACCTACTCCAGGCCTTCGAAGAAGGCGGTCTAGGCGAAAGTACACGTCCACCGTGGCTGGGATTCCTCTACGTCGTGCAACGAGAAGGCAATTCGACTCGCCCAGTCTCAACCAAGTCACCCCACTTCCCCGTTGACGAAGTCTTCGAAGGAGCCTCCTACATCGATCGGACTATCTGGCTTTGCCGCCGACTCGTACAGAAGAGGCTCTACTCGGGAGCATGCGTGGTCTCATCCAATGGAGGTGACCTCGATGCGATCGAAGAACCCGCAGAAGATCTGACCTTCAGCAAGTTCGCCGCAGGCATAGCGGGAAGAGTCGCTGAAGCGCTGGCCTAAACCAGCCCATTGATCCTGATGGACGCGTCCGCGGTTCAACCAGAGGACAGATACCCTGAATGACTCGACTTTTCGCCCGTCTTGGGATGGAAGACCCGACGCTGACCTGCTGCCGCCTCGGCCGATCCCTAGATGCTTCGGGCTAGTTCTACGGCGCGGTCCCTGGTGATGCCCACCACTTTCAGTCTCGCTGCAGCGATCAGGGTCGCACCCACATAGTCACGTGCGAACCTCGGGTTCCGGTTGAACGACGTGAATCCAAACAATTTTTGTTGTTGTCTTGGGAGGCCGTCAACAAGCTGGACGACTGCTGACTTGAGTGTGTTTTGATCCTCCAAGAGGCCAGCGAACTCGTAGTGCTCGAAGAGTATGACGAGACCTATCCCCGGCTCTTTGGGGAAGGACTCGTCGAGACCCATGTTCGCGTGTGCCTCCCCTACCACTATGAGGTACCTCGCTAGCGTTCTCTGCGAGTCTGTCCAGCCCCGATTCGGCGCTTGCCCTGAATTCATGCTCGTCAAGGATCGGCACAGAGGCGTCTCGTCTAAATGGGAACTCCGGTCCTAGATCGGAGCCCAAACACGCACCCGTGAAATCTGGGAGACCCTAGAGGGATAGTGACCACTCGTAGACTCGGACGAGTGGTCTAGCCAGCTCAGAAGAACTGCGGTCGCACTCCCGACTCGCAGGACAATATTCATCGTTCCACGAGGCTCGTTACGAGTCAGCGAAATGAAGAAGGCGCGCCGCCCTTCCCCCCGGCCATCCGCGAAGGAATGGGCTGATCTGGGCCATTCTGAGCGATACGGGAGGGTCCGAGAACGATCCCCCCGAGGAGCCCCGCACTTTCAACCGCCTCAACTCAAGGAAATCTCAAGCCCACCGATACTCCTGTAGAACGGGGAAGGAACCTGAAGGATGTTTTGGAAGGTTATAGGCACTCTCTTCGCAATCATTTGGATGCTCAATGCATTCGCCATGTTGGGATGCGGCCGCGTGACCATGGAAGGCAGCGGCGGGCGAGTCATAAGGTACTCATGCCATGAGACATCCTCGACGTTTCCGGGCCAGGCGCAAACCGGCTGGCCCGGCCCGTTGGTAGGAGGCGGAATACTCCTAGCCGGAGGACTCCTCTTATACCAATGGTGGATCCGGCCTTTTCGATACGACATGCCTCAACCGGTGAGCACTCCGAACAGGAGCTCCAGGACAAGTGGGACAGGCCCCGCGTCGTCCGGCGCCCACCAGCGGACCAGCGAATCACCCAGCCTAGAGATACGAACGCGACCGCACCCTGTTGTGACAGTTCCGTCTTCAACCCAAACTCGAACCACCGTCACGCTCAAACCTGAAACTCTTGAGCGCGTGAGACAGGCCGGCCTTACGTTCAGCCCAAGCCTCCTGAACGCCACCCTTTCTACGCTTGGTGGAGGCGTTCAGTTCCAGGACCTGGATCCCGCAATGAAGCGGGCAATAGGCTTCGCGGCCCACCACATCATTCCCGACACGAACGATGCTGTTACCTCAGCCGCTGGTGGGCTCATTCTGACGAGCTATCTATTCGGCAGGCGAGTGATGAACACAGCCTGGGGATCGGTTCACTACTCCAATCCAGACACTGAGAAGTCGAACGCAGAAACACTGATTGACCGCAGCGCCAACCTGGACAATCTGTACGAGGAGGGTTTGGGACCAGTTGCGAAGCTACTCGTAGAAACCCTCGTCGATTCGGCGACCAGCTCAGGACCGCTGTCATATCTAGTCGCTGACAGGAGAGACACAATCGCAACCACCCTCGCCACTCTTGGGCTCCGGCTCGCCATCGCTGAGCATGACGAGTTCGTCGCATAGGGCTGAGGTTCCCGCGCCAGAAGGCGGGTCGATGTCCGATCCCCATGATCTAGTTTCTTGTCGTAGGGGTTGAAGGGGTTCTCATTGAGACTGCCTAAACATCCATGGTGGCTGGCCTGGGTTGTGCTGTCTGTCGGATGGGCGATCCGGTTTGGAATTGTGAGAAGCCGCTCCGCTGCTGAGACGCCATGGGCTTTCGACGATTGGGATCAGGGTGACTGGCTCTTCAACTTCTTCGCCAGTGGAGTCCTTGTTGCTATAGCCCTTGGATTGACGAGGCTGCTTGTTCACCTCGTTAGGAACGCCATCAGAACCGTTCGTCAAGAAGGGTTTCGAACGGCCACGGCCGACTTCTTGAGGAAAGTATTCGCTCTCGGCGTTTGGGCGCTGTGGCTGGTGTCACTCAACTGGATTGCGAAGTCTGTGGATCGGCCGTTCGAGGGTACAGGGATACCCATCGCCCTACTGAACGTGGCTAGCTTGCTCCTATTGTGGGGTCTTGCCACCGCCGCGCTCCTAGCACTAGTCGTTGCGGCGGACAGTTGGGAGAACGTTCGCTTTTGGCGATTACCCGCACCTCCCGTTAAGGGCTGGAGCAAGAAGGACTACTACCAGCTAGAGGAGAGTGGATTCTTTGATGAAAGTGGCTTCTTCGATTCAGGCCAGGCACCGGAAGAAATTAGTGCGGCTGGCTGGGCGCTAATTCGAGGCACCGCGACACCGAGTGACTTCTCCGATGGCGAACTCCGAAGAATTCTTGACTGGCTCTCATGGACCATGTCTGCATTGCCTGAGGGCGTGGCTGTCGAAGAACTGGCACGCATACCTCCCCTTCGGGTGGAGATAGACGCGGTCCTGGAGGACGGTCGGGTTGAGCCCGACGAGCTCTCGTGGTGAACCGCTCATCCTTGGAGGCGGTGTGTCCGGGTTCAGCCTCCCCTAGATCTGCTATCTGCAGATTCGCACCCGAGAGCGCATAGGGTCGATTCGAAACCCAGTAAACGGGCGCGGCGGGCTGGTACTCCAGAGCTCCGGACCCTTGTTCGAAGCCCATGGACACAGAATTCGAGGGGAACACACGTTCCGCGGCGAGTTTCCTATAGACATTGGATATCGAAGGCTTCGCGGGTAGAACCTCCCCGGGATACAGAAGTGGATCGACGACAGATTATTTATTGTTCCGAAAGACACGTTACGGGCCGGTTTGGTTGTAGAACGCTCTCTGCTGCCAAAACGAAGGAGCGGGCTGATCTGGCCCAATCTGGGCGATCTGGGGGCAATCTGCAGGGTAGGACTGCTAACAGGCCTCGAATCCCGAGCACTTCTGGCCGTGGGGGCAGCGTTCGACTTCCGGAGCCTCGTTTCGACCCGACCTCAGGCCAGTATCCCATCCCTCTCGGCGCCTTTGGGATTCGGCTTTGCCCTGTGTTTGCATTACCGACCCACGCGAGTTGCGGCTTGACGTAGTTTGTCCTGGCACGTCGGCCGCTCCGGCGCCATAACGACGGCTCGCGCGGCGACCGACGGGTCCATGGCGCGCCAGACCTGCACTCGAGTGGCGAACAGCGCAGATCAACAACACTCTTGAGCGGATAACGAGCGTTTCACGAAGTGCGCGGTAACGGCACATATTGATCGGGTGTCAGGCACCCTGGCCCAGGCTGGCAGGCGTTCCTCCAGCCCTCTCCTGTAGGCTCCCGCAATGCCCACTCAACCCGTCAGGACAAGAGCCCGCCTCATCCCGGTCTCAGGTATTGGTTCGGCGCAGGAGGCCGAGCAGCGGGCCACTTCGGCCTTCCTCGCGGTGCTTTCAGTGGTTCGTGACCTGTCCCTTGATCTCCTCGGTCCACTCGGTGCCTCCAAAGCTCAGAAGGCGGTGGTTGAGGCCTTCATTGAGGTCGCCACCCCGGGCACGCGGGCGCGTCCCGATGGCTTGATCCAGGTCACGTTCGGCAAGAGCACTTGGAGTGCCTTCGTTGAGGTCAAGACCGGGACGCACACCCTTGACGCTGAACAGATCAACGCCTATTGGGACCTGGCTCGGGAATACAAAGTTGACACAATTCTCACCATCTCCAACGAGCTTGCGCCCAGAGAGGGAACCCACCCGACCGAGGGCTTGAAAGTCAAAGCCAACTCAAAGGTGCGCGTCGCCCACCTCTCGTGGAGTTCCATCGTCAGCTCCGCGTTGCGAATCAGAAAACACAAGGGCATATCGGACCCCGAGCAAGCATGGCTCCTCGATGAACTTATCCGCTACCTCCAGCACCCGGCTTCGGGCGCCCTCGACTTTGGGGATATGGGGCCGAGTTGGGTGGCGGTCAGGGACGGGGCGCGGGAGGGCACATTGTCCCGACGCACCGAGGGGATCGGAGACGTGGCGACTCGCTGGGACCAACTGCTCCGCTTCGCCGCACTCCAACTCTCCGCCGAGATCGGAGAGGACGTTGATCCGATCTACCCGCGAGGCCAGACCGATGCCAAGACGCGAAACGCCGCCCTCATCGACTCGCTGTGTCTTGATGGCCGTCTCACTGGGGCGCTCCGCATCGCTAACACCGCGGGCGACCTTGAAATCGAGGCCAACCTGAAGTCGCGGCGCCTCATCGCCTCTCTCGATGTGCTCGCTCCACAGGACAAAGGTGCGCGCGGTCGAGTTAGTTGGCTAGTCGGGCAACTAGAGCAAGCTCCAGGCCGGGTTGTAGTCGAGGCTTACGCCCGGAACGCCCGGCTGCCTACCTCGGCCACCCTCGATGCGACCCGAGAGGACCGAACCGCTCCTCTCGATGAGAAGAAGATTCCCCACCGCTTCCGGTTGGTCCAGCGCTCCGATATGGGAATGGGGCGTACCACCGGCCCGCGCAGCCCGGGCTTCATCACCTCGGCCCTCGCCCTAGTCAACGAGTTCTACGGGGGTGTGGTCCAGGAGGTTGCCCCCTGGCGGCCTCCCGCTCCCAAACTCACCCGATCGGCCACACCGGCACCAACCGAGGACGCGCGGGAGACCGTCCGCGATGATCCCCAAGTGTTTCCGTGGCCCATGCAGGAGGGAGCGGGGAGCGACGATGAGCAGTCGGAATCCGACGCCCCGATGACCTAGGCCGTCTATCGCCTAGGACATCGCTTCCATGGATTGCATGGATCCTCCCTTTGACGCTATGAACCCGGAATCGGACTTTGAGCTGAGCATCGACCCGGACCCATTGACTCTGACATTCGTCGCGTGGTTGATAGCGCGGTGCCGAATGCCGGGCACGGGCCGACTCGGTGAGCTCTCTAGTAGTGCCAGTTGGGTGGCGGTCGATGTTCAGGGTGGGCTCGGTGAGGCACCGTCGTCGCGAGTGACTCCCTTAGCCGACTGCTGTGGCCCTCCCACAGCCTGGCCTCATAGCACTCTCACCCACGCCCCTAATCGCCCAGGGGGACGATATTGAAGTTGGCTAACACGAAGTCGAAGTGTCGTGGATCCGTCCTGAAATGGACTGCAACGCTTGAGTCAACGTCGCACCAGTACACGAACGAGGGGGTCGCCGTTGCCGGGTCGGAGTGACAGCCAGATGTCAATGTGACTACGACCCCTATGTGCATCTCCGCTCCTTCGTCGATGTCGCCCCTGATGGGGCCTTGATCCGGATCGTCGGTGAAGTGGCTCAGAGGCCGGGTCGTCCTTACTGTGACGAACCCGTTCGCCTCCGTACTCCAGTCCAGCAGGTCGGGCACTAGGGCCTTCTCCTCATCGGTCCACTCCGGCCGGAACATCACGTGCGGGGCCCAACCGGATTGGTCGCTGTATGAGAAGCTCAGCCCGGCATACCGGAGACTCCAACCGGTCGCCGAGTCCTCCTGTTCCAGTACAAGCCGAGTCTGAGGACTCCAGGAGTGCTCCTCGAGACGCCACTCGCTTGGGAACTCGACTGAAACCCGCCGGCCATCGGTGAACGTGACATCGACCGCGGTCCGCCCCCCGACCGAAACCGCATTCGGTTGAAACCCCAGAATGCTCGCTGGCGGTGGACCAACGACAGCAGGTGCCCTATTGCTCCAGGTGTTTTCGGTGATGGTATCGCCGGTTGGCTGCCAGTTCGGCGGACTCAGGTAGAAGACGCTACCGACGGCTATCACGAGCCGTTCGCCGACGGTGAGACTGATGCCTCCATGGGCGAGGGGTGTCTCATCATCGACGAGTATCCAAGTGTTGCTCTCCGGGTTGTAGGCGATTAGCACAGGTGTGGTCGGGTCTACACCCGTACTGAACATTCCCGGTGACACGAGAACGTATTCGCCGGTCCAGGTCAGAGTCTGGCTCCCGAGATTGCACTCGCAGCCGTCGGGTTCCGGTAGAGCCTCAGGGAGCGCGGTCCACGTGTTCGTCCTGAGGTCGAGCCTCGAACCAACCGCCCGTTCCGACCCGCCGGATTCGGCCGGGAGCCCACCCCAGATGATGATCGAGTCGCCAGTGAAGACCATGTCCAACCAGGAGGGCCATGCGGGTGGGTCAGGGAGAACTCTCCAGGTTCCCGCTGTTGGGTTGAAAGCCATCCCCTTCGCCACCCGCCTTAGCGGATCTCCATCTGGGAAGACCGGCCATACCACTATCTCCGAGCCGGTCCAGACGATGTCGTTGGTGCGCCCGAGGCTCTCAGGCGCCGAAGGAAGCCTTCGCCATACGTCCGTAGTGGGGTTGTAGGCCGCTGCTCCCTGCTGGGACACAACGAACATCTCAGTTCCGCTCCAAACCGACTTGGGGAACGGCCCCAACAGCCCCAACAAAGGAGGTTGAGCCAGACTCCGCCAAGTGTCCTCCTGAGGGTCATACGCAGCCGCCTGCCGCGACGCCATCCCGCAACAGATAACGACCTCCGAGCCCGTCCAGACACCGGTGGGCGCGACAGCTGGTCCCAAGGGGCTGGCGGGCAGCTGTCGCCAGACACCAGTGCCGGGGTTGTATGCCATACCCGGATCGCCGGTCGGGAATTCGTAGTCGCAGGACGCTTGATCACCTCCCCAGAAGATGAGTTCCGTGTCGGTGCCAACCATCGCCCGATGACAAGGCGCCACAAGGGAGCTTGGGATTTCTACCGACTCCCACCCGAGTCCGATGCTTGACCTGACGGCTGGGAATGCTGACGGGAGCGATGTTGTGGTCGTGGCTGTCGTTGAGGTCTGTGATGGCTCCGTTGTGGGCGTGTTGGACGATGGCGGGCCACCTGGCAAGAGTGCGAGTACACCCACGACAGCGAAAACCGCCACCGCCGAACCAACCGCCACTATTAATCCCGAGCGGGCCGGCTCCGGTGATGCCTGCACAGTATGGGCTGTGATGTCATTCCAGGAGGGGCCGACAGGAACGTCTCTAAGAAGCGGGCGCAGACCTTCCCTGGTCACTTCGCGGAATCTGGTGTCAGTCACTGAGATGCCTCCTTAGTTTCGCCTTGGCAATGAACAGGTAGCGCCGCAACGTGGCAGGACGGACACGCAAAGTGGCAGCAGCCTCGTTGTAGTCCAGGTCCGCCCAGTAGACGAGGTAGATGGCGGCTCGCTGCTGGATAGGCAGTCCGGCGACCGTTTCGGTCACATCCTGTTTTTCGATCAAATCGTCGATCCCGTCCGGTGCTTGGAGATCGTCCAGGGGGACGGTGGTGCGGTGGGTTTTCCGATGAGCCGATCGTGCCCGATTGACCAGCCCCTGCATCAAGTACGCCTTGGGATTGTCAAGCGACACGAGGGACCCCCTTCGAAGTGTTGCGGCAACAACCTCAGACACCAGGTCAGCGGCGTCATTCGGTCCAACCAGCACGGTGGCGAACTTCATGAGGGACTCACGCAGCTCCATATATATGGCCGAGTCATCATTCAACATTTCGTGTTCATCTTGTAAGACGCCGCAAAGACACGAGGTGTTGCACGAAGACAGCGATGCCTGACCAGTTGGCCCAGGGCAGGCAACGGGGGGCATCGATGGCGGACGACGGCAACACCACCCACTGGTACTTGGACGCCGTACGGTCCCAGATGTCGGTTGGTCTGTAGTGAACCGCTGACCCTAGATGAACGATGTACTCGTTTGTAGAGTCTTTACTGAAGTGAAGTACCGGATTTCGGTGTTACTGGGGGTAGCGATTGCTGGCTGTACTTCTGCGGGCGGTGACACAACCACGATCGCTCTTCCAGAGCCAACATCGACTTCGACCCGGCCAATCACGTCCACAAGCCTCGCCACGACGACGTCTCTCAGTGAGCCAGGGGATCTCCACTTCAGAGGGTGCGATCAGTCCATCGGCCAAAGCAACATCGGCGCGCCAGACCTCTCAAACGACATATGGGTGTACCCCGT
>JBGTKD010000046.1:0-4868 GCA_041744795.1 Acidimicrobiia bacterium | reverse complement strand
TCGGAGACGGTGATGTTGCGAGTCTCATAGACCCCCTGATTACCGGAGCCTCGGTTGTCGTGGATCATGATGATGCCGCCGTCGTTGCCGATCAGCGTGTTCCCGTACACCTGCACGCCCTGAGAGTTGGCAATGAGGATCCCGCCGCGGTAAAAACCGTGACCGTTCCGCTCGATCCGGTTGTTGCGGATGATCGCCGAATACGAGATCTCATGGAAGATCCCCGGACCGGTGTTGTCCAACACGACGTTCTTCTCATACAGCGTCCCGCTGTTGTCGATGTCGGTCCACAGGCCTGCACCCGTGTTGTGGTGGACATAGTTGTTGCGGACGATCAAGTTGGTGGTCTTGACGAATTTGGTTCCCCCAGCCTCCCACGCAACATCAAACTTGTTCTGGTAGTTGTTGTAGGCAATCTCGTTGCCTTCAATCAGAACATTGGAGCCTTGCGCCGTCACGCCGATCTGCTGGTTGTGATGTACGTAGTTGTTGAGAACCTTGAAACCACTCTTGGCCTGTAGTCCACCATCGGTCGAGTTGCGGAACTCCGAGTTTTGGATCGTCCAGTTGGTTGCCGCACCGACCCAGATCATTCCGCCCTGGTGACCAGGCGCGTAGCCGTCGATTACCAGGTTGTTGATGATGACTCCGGTGGCGTCACCTGAGAAAGCGACGTTCTGCCCGTTTCCGTACAGGATCGCCCCGTTCTCGCCGTGAAACTCCTGATAGTTCTTCGGGTTCAACTTCACCCCGGAGTAATTGCCCTTAGAAAACAGGAACTTGGTTCCCTGGGCGCTGTTGTGGACGATGTTGGCGACGTTGTCGCCCGGTTTGAGGATCACGTTGAACGACGAAGGGCTTGTTGTTGTCGTCGTCGCGACCGTGGTAGTGGTAGGCGCGACGGTGGTGGTCGTGGTAGGCGCAACGGTGGTGGGCGTGGCGGCAGCAACGGTGGTGGTAGTGGTAGGCGCGACGGTGGTGGGCGTGGCGGCAGCGACCGTGGTTGTCGTGGTAGGAGCCAGAGTCGTCGATGTCGACGACGGCGCCGTGGTAGTCGGCGAAGCTAGTGTCGTCGTCGGAGAATCCGTCGCAACCGTGATTGGTGTTGCCCACCTCCCGTTCGAAAACTCCACCGGGCGACTGTTATTCGAGGCGCCCTCGCCTGGTTGTTCCCACGAGCTGTGCTTGCTCGAGGCATCTGAAGCGTAGAACTCCGGAGCCGTCAGCACGCTCGCAAGCGCAAAAGTAAGGGCAGCGACAACGGTCGCTGCTCCGATGAATCGATTCATGTTGTAATTCCCCCGTTGAGCGCCAGTGCCACCCAGGTCCCGCCGTCCTGAGGTCATCGGCGCTCCGGCTGCCCACTTGAGGATGTCTTTCCCGTCGGTCCGAACAGGCCACGGGCCGGACACTTTGGGGGTGTGGCATCATCCGGCCGGATAGAGCAGGAGCTACATGCAGATCGTTCAGTACCACCCGCGTGCTCTCGTTGGCGATGGCGGCATTTCCAACTCGGTGCGTCGTTTGTCGAGGGCGATGGTTCAAGCCGGCGCGGAGGTTCGCATCGCTTACGAGCCGAACGATCTACCTGCAAACGTGGCGGAAGCTGGAGACGTCATGTGGTGGCCGACTCAGCACGTCGGCTGGCGGGGATTCCGGGTGCCCCTTGCTTTCGACGACGTCCTGGCCGGCTCCGATTTCCTAATCCTCAACTCAGCTTGGACTTCCCACAACGTACGAGCGGCATCGGTGGCGAGGAGCAGCGGAGTGCCATACGTGATCGCCGATCGAGGCGCTTACGATCCGCTGATCCTTCAACGCCGCCGAATCGCCAAGCGTGTGTGGTGGCGCTTACTCGAGGAAAAGATCGTGATGGGGGCCAGCGCTCTACATGTGTTTTTCGACTCCCAAGAGAAGGCAGTGCGGGATCTGGGGTTCACTGGGGAGATCTTGGTGGCACCGAATGGCGTCAGTGTCCCTGCCGGGGTGAACTGGGACGGCGGCAGCGGAGGCTATGTCCTGTACGTAGGGCGCTTCGACCCTGAGCACAAGGGACTCGACCTTCTCGTGCGTGCGGTCAAGATGCTTCCCGCGGCTGACCGTCCGGAGATCCGCCTGCACGGTCCTGACTGGCGCGGAGGCAAGCCAGCACTTGAGTCTCTAGTCGCAGAGCTGAATCTCGAGGATCGTGTGCTGATCGGACCTCCGGTCTACGGTTCCGAGAAGTGGGACCTGATGAAATCAGCTGCCGGCTTCGTCTATCCGTCGCGATGGGAAGCGTTCGGAAATTCGACCGCCGAAGCCGCGGCGCTCGGTTTGCCGGTGCTGGTGACGGGGTACCCGCTCGGGCGCTACCTCGCGGAGCAAGGTGCTGCATTTCTCGTGGACACGAGCGTGGCAGGAATAGCGGATGGCCTGGTTCGGCTCCGATCCGCGGAGGCTTTGTCCCTCGGGGCGAAAGCATCGAAACTCGTCCGTGAGTCGTTCACGTGGGACGCAGTCGCACAGGACTGGCTGACGCAACTGGCGGAGTTGGTTAAGTGAAGCGGTACAGCACAACACTTGTCGTCGCAGGACCGGATGGGTCTGGCAAGTCATCTCTGGCAGCCGCGATCATCGAGCAGGTGCTCGCACCGCCCGTCGTGCATGTTCATCATCGGCCCGGAGTGCTGCCTCACAGCGCAGCAGCGGGGCAAGCTGTGACTGAGCCCCACAAGCATCCCCCGTACTCAGTACCAAAGTCAGCCGTCAAGCTTCTCTACCTTTGGGTCGACTACCAATTGGGGTGGTGGTTCCGGCTGCGACCGGTACGGCGTCGAGGGGGATCGTTGATCATCGAGCGCGGTTGGCAGGATCTCGCAGTTGACCCTCTCCGCTACCGGCTCGCGGGCGTTAGGCGCCTGACATTGATCCTCGGTCGACTTCTCCCTCGTCCGGATCTTCTTGCGGTGCTCGTGGCTGATGCGGACATTCTGATCGCCCGCGCCGATGAGTTGCCAGCAGCCGAAATCACGCGGCAGTTAGGGGAGTGGTCCAGGTGGGCGGAGGGTCGACAGGATGTGGTCTTGCTCGATGCTGCCGCCAGTCGGGAGGAAACCCTGGAGGCTATCCGACGCGAGTTGGAGAGCCGCCTCTAGCCATTACTGCACCTGTTTCTAGCGCAGGACTGGCTTTGGGTCAGCGATGAACGACGCTCTGGCCGCCGTCGACAACCATCACTTGGCCCGTGATGTGAGATAACCGGAGAGTCAGGGCGACGTTGGCTTCTGCGACGTCGGAGGGTTCGCCGAGGCGGGCCAGTGCCGTTCCCTTTGTCAAACGTTCGAAGTGGCCAGGTTCGGCACCCCAGAGCCTTTCGGTCCTTGGTGTGCGGATCGTTCCTGGGGCCACCACATTGATACGAATCCCTTCGCGTCCGAGCGGGTTGACGAGGGCATACATCATCCCGATGAGTCCAGCCTTGGCGGCCGAGTATCCGGGCATGCCCTGAGCGCTCAACGCATTGAACGAAGAGGTGAGGACCACGGAACGATCCGACGGCTCGGCCCGTCGTAACGCCGGCAGCGCCCATCGCAGCACCATGAACTGCGACGTGAGGTTCGCCTCGAGCGAGCTACGGAACAGCTCGGGATTCACGAGCATCGGATCGTCTTTACTTTCGGGCTCGTTAGGGAGTGCTCCGCCCGCTATACCAATCAAGTGGTGCAACGGGCGACCGGCCAGCGTCTCGCTAATCCTGACAGCAGCACTGTCGTCCGTGACGTCAGCCTGCAGGCCCTGATATCCAACCCCCGCGACATCACTCACCTCCGAATTGCGATCGACTCCTACGACAGAGCAGCCAGCATCTATCAGAGCCACCACGGTTGCCGTGCCGATAGCGCCGGCGGCTCCCGTGACGAGTACCAGTGGCCGATCGCTCATCAGCGGATGATTTCGTGGTCGGGAGCAATGGTGGCGAGCCAGGCCTCCAGGTCCCCGTCAATCCGCCGGTCGTGGCTGCGTATGAGGTCGATGACGATGCAACGCTTCGCCGTAACTCTGAGAAACCACCAGCGGCTCGATGCTACCCGCGGCTCCTTCAAACCTCGCAGAGCTGACCACGCCTCGACTGTCAGTATCGCCTTGCGGTCCCAACCTCCGTCGATAACAGCTTGTGCACCCCGCAACAGAGCCCCGGCCACCGGTCCCAGCCACCTAGAGGCGGCTTCGACTCCTTCAGGGTCTGATGCGAGAAGCTCGGCGACCTTCTTGGTGCGCAGTCCTTCGATGTTTGGGCGGCCACCCTTCCGAACACCGTTCATGCAGAGCTTGATAACCCCTTCGGCGCCTGGGCGAACCAGTCGGACTCCAGCCTCATTCACATAGGTCAGAGGCAGGAGAGTCCAGGCGTCGATGAGTGTCGAACCCCGGAACGTTCCGCGTTCCTTCACATCGAGCTGAACGATGTATGGCGAGCCTGATTCGAAGGTGATGAAGTGGGGACCCTGGGGGATGTGGCGGCATATGACAGCCGGTCCCAAATCTGAGCGCTTGACCCAAGCGAGAAACGTCTGCTGAATCGCGGGCCAGTCCGATGGGGGTGCCAGTGAGTCCACGTCGCCAGTACCGGCCAATGCCGAGTCGACGTTCTTCCACACCGCCCAGCCAGGATATTCCTCGGTGAGTTCGCGGAGCAGAGGAAGCCATAGTTCAGTTCGATCGGATGCCATCCCCAGAATGGTAGGTGCGACGACCTAGAAGGGTGCCAACCGACAACAAAGGGACCACAATCCCGCCCGTCGTGGCCGGCGAACGTGAGGCCTGTCTTCAATCCGCTGGGCGGTTCTCGCGGAAGGCTTCCCAGATCTCCGGTCTGAGCTTGCCGC
>JBGTKD010000045.1:0-5271 GCA_041744795.1 Acidimicrobiia bacterium | reverse complement strand
CTATGTCTCATGAGCATGCGACCGGGTACATATCCGGCTCGACACAATCAACCAATCAGTATTGCACGGGCCTTAAGGCCTCGATCAGATGGAAGACCGGCAGCACCTTCTACACCAAGAGCGAGACGTGGACCTCTGACTTAGGGGGCTGGCAAATCGCGGTAGTCACACAAAATGACCCATATAGCTGCTTCGATCTGTCAACCCATCAAGGCCGACCCTATGGGTCGAGCCTCTGGTATTTCGATTGGATAGATCACGCGACCTGTTGACGGTCGTAAAGGCGTTCTTGGGGCCAGACAAGAAACCGAGCGAAGATGAGACGAAGCAGAGGAGGAGGGTAATGCGCAGGTTACTCAAGAGTTTCGGTATCTCCATAGCGGCCATGGCGATGTTGTTTGTCCTGGTGGCCCCTGTGGCGAGTGCACACTCCAATGACGACCAATGGTCCGGAGACACCTGCACCATAAACGGCCAGCATTATCACGACGACTACGGTCATGGCACCACGTGGCAACAATATGGGTGGAGCGGTTGCACCGGTGTGGACGTATCAATTCACTATAAGCGGTCTGGATCAACTCTGACGTGGGTGACGGCGCAATACGCCGCACCATGCTCCATTTGCTTCGCTGGGGCGAACACGCAACCGGATCTCATCTCGTCCCTGATCAAAACTGTCCATGGTGGTCGTGGAAACAACTACCAATGGTTCCACAAGACACTCACGCACTGATTTGGACCGCTTTGGGCGTGCGATTTGACAAGTTAGGAAGGAAGCCATGACCAGACCAAGCCGATCCACCGTGAGCAGGTTCGCGGTATTGATTCTCGTGGTATCAGTTGTCGGGATCTCAGCCTACGGCTCAGCGGCCGAAACTGAGCGCTCGAATACGCCACTCGTACTACCGGATCACGTTGCTGAGGACCTGTCTCCCACTTATCTGCGTGAGCTGGGTGACCGGATAGCGAGCGTTGGGGGTGTACAGGCAGAGATACTGGCCGATGGCGTGGTGGAGAGATCCGAGATGGAACGGGCAGCACTTGCCGTCCACGCGTGCATGAAGAGCGCGGGCATTGATGTGATCGAGTTCTCGTATAAGCCTGGACACCTGACTATCACATATGCCCACAGAGAGACTCCCGGCGGAGTAACAACACATGAAGACCTCACTTACGACAAGTGTGTCGCTTCGAACTACGGCCTCGTGGCAGAGGTCCGAGGACTTCAGACATGGCCTACCGAAGAGGAACGCCAGCGCGACTGGGAGGCCGTGCGCACCTGTGTCCGGGGGCATGGAGTGGAAGAACAGTTCGATGAAGATCTGGCGTTCATCGGTTCTAACCCCGCGGCGATCGAGATGCTGAACGACTGCTTTCAGCAAGTGAATACAGAAAGACATTTCGGAGAGTCGGACCGATAGGGTAGATATGCGGACCAACCAGGTTGGTTCGATTGGTTGCCAGTCTGAACGGGAGTTGAGACTGCTACAAGCGACAGGAGGGTTTCTAGTGAGGTCCCGGTCTGGCGGGGTCGCCGCCAATTACGAATCGAACGCGTTGATCCAGAGAGCGGTCGGGGAGTTCTCATGATCCTTCTATTTGCCTTGCGATTCTGATGCGATCGCGTGTCCTGCTGCCGACAGCACCAAGGACCCACCACACTCCCGGGTCGTGGGTGTCATCGTCCTGGCGGCCGTTCCCTTCTCAAGGTGGGCCTCTGTGAGCTCGTGCTACGAGCACCAGGATCAGAACCACCGATCCGCCGTGCCGAGGCATTCCTGGGTCACGATGGCGGCCCCTGGTAGGTCTCTCGGGCGGACTGTCGCCCTTGTGGTGGTGCTCGGTCTGCTCATGGCGTCGTGTTCGAGTGATCAGCCCCAAGCTCGGACCTACTACGAGTCTCTCGACCTCAGCAGCCCTGAAGTCACGGTCAGGCACTTCGTTGAGGCTTATGCGGCTGACAACTTCCTCGACGTGTGGCTCCTGCTCCATCGGGACACCCAAGAACACACGTGGAGGGCATTTGCGTTCTTCGATTACGGGAGCATCGTGGACACCGCAGCATTCGACGACTTCGAAGCCCAATGGTTGAGCGAGCTCAACTTCCGGACTGCCCAGTCTCACGACAGGTGGTTCGCCTTCGACCAGCTGATGCTCCTCGCCGATAGGAACAATGCACTGTTGTTCGACTTCTCCAGCCGATCGGATGTGAGATCGGTAGCGCCCACCGAGTTCTCCGTCGAACTCGTCGATGGCGGCGAGGTGTTAGTCAAGACCGAGCCCGTCGGGGAACGCTGGTATGTGAGGGGCGTGGAGTACACGACACCGACCGGAGACTCAGCCTCCTGGCCAGCTAACACACTGTCGGAGTAGCTCGAATCTCACGCGATAGTCCGCGTCTTCCAGTCTGGGTCGCGAGGTATCCCGGCACGCGTGGTTGCCGCGGCTCGCCGCTAGCAGCGGAATCGGCGAATCCGTATCGGGCACTTCAGATTCTGGCGAAAGTGACGGTAGCGGGCAGGTCGCAGGAGCGATGTCGCACACCAACCCGCATTCCTCGAACCGGTCATGCACTCTGCGCTTTTTCATCCGGGTGGGGGGTGGCTCCTGTCGACGGGCAGGCGTGGCAATGCTTGTACTTGAGCCCTGATCTGCATGGGCACCGGTCGTTGCGCCCGACCTTCGCGAGAGTGTTCTCTGGTCCGGCGAACAGCTTGGACCGCGTTTCGATTCGCATCTCTCGCGCCTCGAGCTCGTTCTCCCGGCTGCGAAGGTGTTCGCTCCAACTTTTGAGCCGTTCTTCGGTCGCCGCCACAGCCTGCTCGCGTCGAGCGACCGCGGTCTGCCGGGTCGCCAGCTGTTCTTCAGCCTGCTCCGCGAACACCGACGGGCGATTGCCGGTGTGATCATCGAACCCGCTGATCAGTTCCCGGTCGATCAGTGTCACGATGGCACGTCCCATCGAGATTCCGGCCGAGTCGCAGTACCGCTTCCACGTCGACCACTTGGCCGCCGTCACCGGTATCCGAACCATCCGCCAGGTCTCGTCTTGGTCGAGCCCGGCCAACAGCTTGCGGTCAATCCTGGCCAGGACGCCACGGGGTGGGTCTGTCACCGGCTCTCCCGTCTACATGTAAACGTCGGGCAACTTGTTGCAGGTGCGTGTGTGATTGGAGGGTGGTAGGCGCGAATCGCGATCCGTGGCGGTGTCAGGCGGGTTCGCGACGACGGTGGCATTGTTCGTGAGCTTCTCATTGCGTAGCTCCTCTCTTGGGCTCCGTTCCGGGATGAGTCGACGTACTCGCCTTGGTTGTCGGCGACAGGCTGTGAGTGGTCGTGTTTGCTTCGGTAGGGTCGCTCTCGGCGAGACGAGAACCGGGTCGTGGTGCCGTCGACGGCGCACGGCCGCCTTGAGGTGACTCTGCGGCCACCTCGGCCGAGGCGGTGGCTCGCGGGGCCTCTGTCTCCTGTTCCCGTCAGGCAGGCCATCGGCTGTCTCGAACCCGAAGTTCGTTGTCTTTAGGCTGAAGGGCGGGTGCATCGTCACGACCCTCCCCGGTGACCCTGTCATTTCGATGTCAGCAACCCTCCAACTGGGCGGTCAAAGCCAGGCTCCACAGGTCGAATCACCAAGCGGTGGGGTCGGATCGTGGGATGAGGGCTGCTCGTCCCTGAGCCGAAATGACACCGAGATGACAGGGCTGTCGGCATCGGGCTGACACTCGGCGAACAGGGTGGCGCGGTCCGATGGGGCCAGTCGATCCCACGGAGCACGCGGGCCATGGTCGTTGACAAGCTGTTGCTGAAGCCGGAGGAGGCGGCCGAGCTGCTGTCGATCGGCCGCTCGAAGGTCTACGAACTGATCGGAACCGGTGAGCTCGCCCGGTGCGGATCGGCACCAGTCGAAGGATCCCCGCCGACGCGCTAGCCGAATTCGTGCGAGAACTACGAAGCCCGGTGATAAACCCGGTTGGCACCGGTCGGCGAGTGTGAGCATCCATCTGCGCTGGACGGAGAGTGGCGACCGGCGCTACGACGTCCGCCTGCGTGATCCGTCCGGTAGGACCTACACCAGGACCTTCCGCACCAAACGTGCGGCGGAGGCGTTCGCATCCGAGGAGCAGTCGAGCCGACGCCGGGGCGCCTGGCTGGACCCACGCCGAGCCGAAACGACCCTGCGAGAGGTTGCCGCCGAATGGCCTCGAACCCCGCCAAACGTCCGTCCTCGCGGGCACGGGACGACTCGGCGCTCCGAACCCACATCCTCCCTGCCCTCGGGGACAGGCCGATCGGGTCGCTCACCCCCTCCGACATTCAACGCTGCATTAACGACTGGTCAGAGCGTCTTGGACCCCGGTCGGTGCGGAGGGTGTACCAGACCCTCGCAGCGGTTCTCAACGCCGCGGTGCTCAACGATCGGATCGCACGTTCCCCGTGTCGGGGAATCCGACTGCCGGCCGCCCAACCCATCGACCGTCCAGTCATCACCTCGAAGCAACTAGCGGACCTCGCAAAGACGCTGGGGCCAGAGTTCCAGACAATGGCATACCTGGGTGCGGTACTCGGTCTCCGCTGGGGCGAATGCGCTGGTCTCCGGGTGGGCCGGATCGACTTCGACCGGTCGACTGTCACCGTTGCCGAACAAGTGACCCGGGGCGCCGGTGGACGATCCGTCGTCGGCCCACCCAAGTCGGAGGCGGGTCGGAGAACACTGGCCGTTCCGGCAGCGCTCATCGTGCACCTCGCGCAACACCTCGAACGGCGAGACCTCGGCCTAGAAGACCGGGACGCCTTCGTCTTCGGCACACCGGACGGTGAGCATCTCGACTACTCGAACTGGCTCCACCGCATCTGGTACCCGGCCCGGACCAAGGCAGGCCTCGACTGGCTCCAGTTCCATGATCTGCGCCGGGCCAACGCCACCGGACTCGTCCTCGAAGGCATCGACCTCAAGACCGCAGAAACCCGGCTCGGCCACACCGACCCCAGGCTCACCCTCGGCACCTACGCCCAGGCCACCACCGAAGCCGACCGTCAAGCCGCCGACCGGCTCGGCGAAAGATTCCTTCCCCGACCCGACCAAGGCCGCGGTCGAGGTCTCGCATGAGACGGCCGCACTGAGGTCACGGCACGGTTGGATCGCCGCCTGGTTTAACCTCCCGGAGAAGTCTCACGGCGGCCGGAACGTCTTGTGTCGCCATCGTCCACAGCTGTGAGGGGTCGATCCGGTGGTAGTGATGACTCAGCCGATCACGCACCTTCGCCATG
>JBGTKD010000044.1:0-59820 GCA_041744795.1 Acidimicrobiia bacterium | reverse complement strand
GCTACGGGGTGAACATCCGCTTGCCGTTCGAGGCGGCCGCCAACGAATACCTCCTCCCCCAACGAACCGTCAACTTCAAGTACTTCTTCACGCGCAAACTCGGGTTCGTCAAGGAGTCACACGCATTTGCCCTCTTCCCTGGAGGATTCGGCACCCTCGACGAGACGTTCGAACTTCTCACCCTCATCCAGACAGGCAAGAGCGACCTTCACCCGATCGTGATGATCGAGGCAGAGGGATCGGGCTACTGGCAGCCAATCCTTGATTTCGCTTCCGAAGTGCTCGTCGACAAGGGACTGATCTCTCCCCTGGATTTAAATCTGTTCTCATTCACCACAGACCCAGAAGCAGCCGCCGAGGAGATCTGTCGCTTCTATGCGAACTATCACTCCCAGCGATACGTGGACGGCAGGCTGGTGCTCCGAATGGCAGCGGTCCCACCGTCAGAACTCATCGAAGAGTTGAACGATGAGTTCTCAGACATCGTCGTCACGGGACGTATTGAGGCGATCGAGCCAACGCCCGCAGAGATTCGCGACGGCGATGCACTAGACATGCAGCGTTTGTCGCTCCACTTCGATCGTCGCCAGTTCGGCGCACTCCGTCTGCTGATCAATCGCCTCAACGAACACGCTCCCCCCGTCGGCGAGGTCCACCCGCCCGCCCCATTCACCGACGAACAAGCCGATCGGGAGTGGTGAACCGGCCTCGTCGCCAGCCCGCTCGGCAACCAGCAAAGTGGCCCCAAACCGCAGAATCCGGCCCTCGACGAACGTGAGGGTGAAATCTCGCACTAAAATCCGGTGACCGTGCGCGAAATCCTCTCCGACCTGGTCGCCGAACAGCAGTTTCTCGACCAGTACCTGCAACGAATCTCGCTCAAAGACTGGGATCGCCCGACTTCAGCCAAAGGTTGGTCGATCCGCGACACCATTTCACACCTCGCCGATTACGAGGAACTCGCCAGCCAGGTGATAGCCGGCACCGCCGACCTCTCGCGTTACCGATCGGCACCCGACCTCGACGCTCTCCGCCAAGAAGCCGTCGTAAGGGGACGCCACATGCGACCCCAAGACGTGATCGAATGGTGGCGAGGCGGACGGGCGACGGTGGTCGAACCCCTCTCCCATATGAGAGAGACAGAGAGGGTCGAATGGATCCAGGGTGACATGAGTGCCAAGACCCTCGCCACGCTCCGACTCATGGAGACTTGGGCGCACGGACTCGACATCTACGCCACCATCGGCGAGGAAGTCGAAGACACCCCCCGCATCCGCCATATCTGCTTCCTCGGTTGGAAGGCCCTCCCCTATGCCTTCAAGTCCGCTGGCGAGGATTTCGCCCCGGTACGGGTGGAAGTGATCGGCCCCGGCTACGTGAAGTGGACCTACGGGCCCCCAGAGGCCGAGAACCTGATCAAAGGCAACGCCTCGGATTGGGCCAGGCTGGCCGTTCGTCGCACCACCCCGGACAAGACGCGTCTTAAGGCCACCGGCGAAAGCGCTCAACGGGCACTCGAGCTCGTCAAGGCTTATCTCTGACTCAGCGCCATGACACCCGGTTCCGGATTGACGGTGCCATCGCCAGACTGACATTGGCCCGTCCTGAGATTCGCAACGCCTTGTCGGGCGATCGCATCCTCCAAGAGATCCGGGACGCCTTCGCCCAAGCCAAAGCAGATCCGGTCGTAACCGTTCTCGTCCTCGACGCTGAAGGTCCCGCGTTCTCCGCGGGGGGCAATGTCAAGGACATGGCCAACCGCTCCGGCATGTTCGCTGGTAATCCTGAACAAATCGCAGAGCGTTATCGGGATTCGATCCAGACGCTGACCACGACTCTTGCGTCGACCGATCTTGTGACGATCGCCTCCGTCAACGGGCCTGCAGTAGGCGCAGGATTCGACATGGTTCTCGGTTGTGACCTGCGTATCGGCTCCACCGACGCCCGCTTCGCCCACACCTTTGTGGATCTGGGGATCATTCCGGGCGACGGTGGAGCGTGGTTGCTTCCCCGCGTAGTCGGTTGGCAGAAGGCCGCAGAGCTCGCCTTCACAGCTCGGATGATCGATGCGGAGGAAGCACGCGAGATCGGCGTGCTGCTCGAAGTTGTCACCCCACAGGACCTGACTGCCCGAGTAGATACGTTGGCGAACGAGATCGCCTCGAAGCCCACCCATTCACTTCGTCTTACAAAGCGACTGCTCCGTCACTCCCGGACAATGGATCTGGCTGGGTTTCTCGATCTCACAGCCGCCATCCAGGCAATCGCCCACGCCACGCCGGCACATCTTGAAGCTGTCGAGACGTACATACAGCGGCTTCAAGCACGTTGAGGCTCCACCACTGATGCCCATCCCGTAACCAAAGCCGCCTACAGTTCCCTCAAATTAGGTCGATGGACTTATGGTTATCCACAAGGGCGTAACGAACCATGTTCGGCGGGGACTGACTATCCGACGGGCGAAGGACACTATGGACACGCTGCTCGCAGCAATGGAAAGCACGGTTGAGGACTTATACGGCCACGTCCATCGCGTAAGCGCCGTCGCCGCCACTCTCGGACGCCACATGGGACTCGAGGAGTCAGATGTCGATCGATTGACGACTGTCGGTGTCCTCCACGACGTCGGCAAGATCCATGTAGACCCGGCGATCATCGCCAAACCGGGCCCGCTCGACGCCGCCGAACAGACCCGCATGCGCCGTCATCCCGAATTCGGGTTTGCGATGACCGTTGACCTCTTTGATCGCGCCGTCGCCGAATCCATCCTCCACCACCATGAGCGTTACGACGGGAGCGGATACCCATACGGTTTGTCCAAAGACGAAATCCCCCTGCTATCCAGGGTGGTGCTCGTGGCCGACGCCTTTGACGCCATCACTTCGCACCGTTCATACCAGCCCGCACTTCCGGTCGATTGGGCACTCGAAGAGATCGCCCGTTGCGCCGGGACCCAATTCGACCCACTGGTAGTTGAGGCTTTCGTCGAGATAGCTGCCACCGGCACACTTCATGGGATTGCCGCCCGGGCCATGCGACCGGTCACGGCTTTCTCTATCCCCCCGAGTCTCAGCGCCCTACTCTGACCCTTCGACGGTCCCGAGGAGGATTGATGGAGAACGGCGTGGCCACGGCCCCTGTGGTTTTGGCACCCGATGAAGTAGTCGAAGACCGGCTGTTTGCCCACCCGGATCATGTCCCGGCGGACCGCTCCACCCTCTGCTTTCTGGTCCGCGACGTGCACCGTCGCATAGAAGCCGCCAACGGACCGATCGACGAGTGGATCCCATCGGTTGAGAACTGGTACCGCCACGTCATCGTGCCCCGCCCTGGCGAGTTGGCGAAGTACGAGACAGTCACGGTCGTCGGGTTTTTCGGTAGACGCCGGGACCTGGTTTCTCTAGAAGTGGCCCAGGGCATCCTTGAGATGAGCGACGCACTCGACAACCTCATCCCCCAGGTGGAGGGCGTCCTGGCGTACTCGACCCATCTTCTCGCCGACGAGTTGAACTACGCCAATCTCGTGATGTTGAGATCCCAAGACACAATCAGTTTGTGGAGGGACATTCCTCCCCACCCGGTAGCCGCCGGCGATCTGTCGAAGCAGTACTACGCGTTCGTGCGCATCTACCACGGTTCGATCTCTGTGGCCGACATCGCCACCGAAGGCGCCGTGAAACTCACCCGTGTCAAATACTGGGACTACCGCTCGGACCCCACATGGAAAGCCCAGCGGGAACTGGTGTGAGCGTCAGGTTCACTTCCCTCGTGTCGTCCGCATCCGATCCACAGGCTCGTCGACTTGTCGCTGACCTCGTCAGTGCTGGCATGGATTCCGAAGTGATCGGCGGTCCCTGGGAGGATCGTCTTGATGCGCTGCGGAGCGGTGCGGTCGGGGTCGGCTGGCTGTGCGGCTTCCTGCACATGAATCTTTCCCGGTCCGAGAACTGGCAATTTGAGGCGGTGGCTGCTCCTCGCTCGCATCGGGGGGGATTCGAAGGAATGCCCGTCTACTTCGGAGATGTGATCGTCCACACAGACTCTCCCCACAATTCGTTCGACGACCTGGCGGACAGCGTGTTCGCCTACAACGAGGAGAGCTCGCTATCGGGTTTTCACATGATGCTGGACCATCTGGTCGCCACCGGACGCGACTTGTCCTTCTTCGCCTCGACAGTCGCTTCCGGGTCCCACCTGGCATCCACCGAGATGGTGGCTGACGGGTCGGCTGACTGCGCGATCATCGACTCGACCATCCTCGATGCCCACATGCCGGACCGACTTCGAACGATTCTCTCCGTTGGCCCTTACCCCGCCCCGCCAATCGTTTCTGTAAGTGCGCACGCTGCCCAAATCCGCGCAGCGCTTGATAACCATCCTGAATGGGCTCTCGCCGCTGACGACGACTACGCGATGTTGTGAGGGTTAGCGTTCCCTCGCGATGCCGCCAGAACTGACGATCCGAGCGGGCCACCCCGACTTTCTCGAACTTCCTTGGGATATCTCCCTGTCCGAATGGGAGATCGACAATTTCGTCGAACTGCCCAAGGGCATATCGCGACATGAGGTCCGGTTCGTCGAGTTTCCCACGGGCATCTACGCCATCAAGGAACTGCCGACTCGTGCCGCCCGCCAGGACTACACAGTCCTGCGTTCACTGGAGTCATTCGGCGGACCTGCAGTGCGACCCGTCGGACTGGTCGAGAAGAGGGATCCCGACCGTTACTCCGAGCGTTCCGCCGCTCTGATCACCGCGTATGAGCCATTCTCGTTCTCCTACCGCGAACTGGTCGAGGGTTCGGGTTTCGGAGCGAGGCGGGCTCAAATGCTCGATGCCTTCGCCGGACTACTCGTCGAACTACACCTCGCCGGGGTGTTCTGGGGTGATTGTTCCCTCTCGAACGTCCTCTACCGCTTCGATGCTGAGGCGATCGAGACGGTGATGGTTGACGCGGAAACCGCAGTCGTGTTCGAAGAGGGGATGATTACCGACGGAAGACGGCACGAGGACATCGAGATCATGATCATCAACGTGGCGGGGGGCATGGCAGACATCGCCGCTTCCCACGGAGTCGACATCGACTACGCAGACCTCGCCCTCGGCGAAGACATCGCTGAGCGGTACCACGGGCTGTGGACCGAACTCACGGCAGAACCGACCATTGCGGTGGATGAGCGCTATCGGATTGGCAACAGAATCGAACGGCTCAACGACTTGGGATTCCACGTCGAAGAGATCGACTTGATCCCGCAGGATGCAGGCGGGTCGCGCTTGAAGCTCAAACTCAAAGTCGGCGGTCGAACCTTCCACGCCAACCGTCTGAAGGAGCTCACTGGGATAGATGCCCTCGAACACCAAGCAAAACAACTCTTGTCAGACCTGTATTACTTCCAGGCGAATCAGGGCGGAAAGACGGCCACCGCCAAGAACGTTGCAGCGGTCCAATGGCGAGTCTCGGTGTTCGAGCCGATGCTGGAACGGATCAGGCAAATTCCGGGCGTTGTCGATCCGATTCAGGCTTACTGTGACCTGCTGTTGCACCGCTACGTCATGTCCGAAGGTTTCGGCCATGACGTCGGAATCGAAGCAGCTTGGGACGACTGGGTTTCTCGCGGACGCCCCGGCTACCCGCTCGCTTCCGACTGAGCGCCAATTGACGGCAAGCCGTCGATCGAGACCGAGTTCTTGTTTTCTCGGTAAGCCACAAGCTGATCTGCCGTTCTCGCCGCACCCCACTGGGTGAGCCGGTCGCGGGGCTCCACGAGGCCCATGAGCGGGACACCGAAACCGCATGAGTTCTGTATCCGGGACACGGCCACCTCGACGATCGCCCGAGTCGAATGTGGAACTTCCTCAAAGGAGCCGACTCGCGCTTCGAATCCCTCTGAGTCAATGAGATGAGCCACCCCGGTGCCATACAGCCGAATGATGCGAGGGTTGCCCTCAAACGCACAGAACATCAACGTCAGACGGCCATTCTCTCTGAGGTGGGCGACGGTCTCGGCGCCACTTCCGGTCAGATCGAGATACCGAACAGTGTGATCGTCGGTCACGCGGAGGGAGTTGAGTCCCTTCGGAGAGACGTTGACGTGGCCGTCAGCGGACAAGGGAGCGCTAGCGACGAAGAACACCGGCTGGCTCTCGATCCAGACACGTAGATCATCGTCGATGCGGTCGAGTACAGAGCCCATCAGTCGACTCGGGCATAGATGGTGTTGCGAAGGACCGGCGTCCGACCCGCCCCGCGGATGGCGGATTCGAACTCCGCCGGCGACATCTCCTGGCCGTGCGAGGCCCCGGCGGCCCGGGTGATGATCTCACCCATGAGCGTTCCGCCCAGATCGTTGCAGCCCGCATCCAACAAACGAGCTCCGCCGTCTAGTCCGAGCTTCACCCAGGAAGCCTGGATGTTGTCGATGAGACCATCAAAAGCGATACGAGCTACGGAGTGGATCAGGACGGTCTCATCCCAGGTTGGGCCTGGGCGTGAGAGACCTCGCAAAAAGATGGGAGAGCCCATGTGGACGAAAGGCAGAGGTACGAACTCGGTGAAACCCCCGGTTCGTTGTTGGATCTTTCGGATGACCTCGTAATGGTTGGCCCACGACCGGGGGTGATCGATGTGGCCGAACATGACGGTGGCCGTCGCTCGCAAACCCATCTCATGAGCGGTGATCATCACCTCAGCCCACTGCGACGTCCTGATCTTGTCTGGGCAGAGAAACACCCTGACGTCATCGTCCAGGATCTCGGCTGCTGTGCCAGGCAGAGAACCAAGACCGGCCGCGTGGAGCCTTTGTAGAAAATCCTTGACGGGAACGCCAAGCGTTTCTGCCCCCTGCCACACCTCAAGCGGGGTGAACCCGTGGATGTGCATCTCCGGGAGCCGCGCCTTGATCGCTTCGACGACACCGACGTAGAAGTCACCTGTGAATTCCGGATGAATCCCGCCTTGCAAAGTGACCTCTGTCGCTCCCCGATCCCAGGCTTCCTGGGACCACTCGACGATCTCGGGGATGCCCATCAGATAGGGGTCGCCCCGCAGGTTCAGGCTGCGAGGACCCTTGGAGAACGCGCAGAATCCACAACGGAAATAGCACATGTTGGTGTAGTTGATGTTGCGATTGATGACGTAGCTGACATCGTCGCCGCACACTCTGCGCCGGAGCGAGTCCGCAGTCCAGGCCACAGCATCCACCTGGTCTCCTCTGGCGCCGAAAAGCGCCTCAAGCTCGACCACCGTCGGACGATTGCCAGCCAGCGACCTCTCCAGGATCGGACGGAGGTCGCCTGCGCCATCGAGTTGTTGGGGAGCCGACCCATCAATCCAAAGACTGTCCGACCATTCTGCGGAGATTCGGCCAGCGGGCACCGGCGGACTCTCGTCCTTGCCGGGCGCCCACGAGTATCGCGGTCGCGCCGCCCCTGAAGCGTCGACCTGCTGCAGCCATGCCGTGAACCATCCCGAACTCAAATCAGCGCGAGCGCTGTCGATCTCGACGCCCAACGGGAAGGCGGTTCGCTCAACCAGCCCGTCCAGCACCTCGCGCAACTCGCCGATTCGCTCGCCGCTCCAATCCCGAAGGACAAGGTCCCGCGCACCTGCCTCGACCGCGGCCAGCGCCTGGGCAACGTCGTCCACGAAGACCGAAACCGTCGTGTTCAGTCCGGGAAGCTCAGTGCGCTTGACCCAATCGGCAACCGAGGACCGGCCGACCCGCAAATAGGCTGCTCTCAGCCGAGCGACCGCATCGAGTGTGGATTCCCACGATTCATCCGCCAGCACGGTCACCCGCCATCCGCTGATCGATGCCCGTTCTAGAGCGGGCGCCTGAGAAGGCTTGATCACAAACGCTGGAGCGGGATGACCGGCTGAACCTGATGCCACCAACAGCCGCTCGGCTGCAGCTTCCGAGATAGCCGCCTCGCTCGGTTGATCGATCTCGACGACGGTCGTGCCTTCCCTCCGACGGGTGGCGGCGGAGATCGAACTGATGTCTGTGGCCGGTCGAGAGCGAACGAAGGTGACTTTCATCGGGTGGATCCTTCCAAGGAAAGGGCATAGCCCTCGTCGTCTATCGAGCCTTCCAGCTTGCGCCTCAGTCCGGGGTCGATCCATTCGTCGCCCATGAATTCGGGATAGACAGGAAGGCGTGGGAGAAGGCGATACCCCGCCCCTTCGGTTCTGGCCGCCAGTTCGTCGAGATGAGGCCATGGCGCCTCGGGATTGACGAAGTCGATCGTGAGAGGCGAAACGCCCCCCCAGTCGTTGATCCCGGCGTCGAGATACGGCTCGAACCTCTCGGTCAGATTCGGGGGTACCTGAATGTTCATCTCAGGACCCAGAATCCAGCGGGCGACCGCAACAACCCTGGCGAACCAGGCAGGAATCGGCTCGGCGTGACCACGCATCCGGGTGTCGGCTTTCGCCCGGAAGTTCTGGACGATCACCTCCTGGATGTGTCTGCCCGACTCATGGAGTGAAGCGAGGGCTATTAGAGAGTCGACGATCTCGGTGTTCGTCTCGCCGATCCCGACGAGGATGCCCGTCGTGAAGGGCACTCTCTCCTGGCCGGCCGCCTCGATGGTCTTCACCCTGACGTGCGGTTCTTTGTCGGGGCTTCCGCAATGGGGCATCCCCGGTTCGGTCAGACGCGGCGAGATGTTCTCGAGCATCATCCCCATCGACACGTTGGACGGCCGCAACATGCGGATCTCGGCCGCCGACATGACACCGGGATTGGCATGCGGAAACAGTCCTGTTTCAGAAACCACTAGACGGGACATCTCTTCCACGTATCCCAGAGTTGTGTCATGACCGTGGGCGGCAAGGAATTCGCGCGCCTGGGGCCAGCGGTCCTCAGGGCGGTCTCCCAGGGTGAATAGGGCTTCTGTACATCCTCTCTCGTCCCCCGCCCGAGCAATGGCGAGGACGTCCGCCGGTTCGAGGTACATGCCGCCGGCTCCGGGTGGCTTGGCAAACGTGCAATAGGTGCAGACGTCGCGACATAGCGTCGTGAGAGGGATGAAGACCTTGCGGCTGTAGGTCACGATGTCCCCGTGTCCAAGGTGACGGAGCCTCGTCGCCTCAGCGAACAACGGACCGGCCTCGATCTTCCCGTCGAGATAGGCAATAGCTTGCTCGCGGTCAGGCGGAGCGTGCACAGTCATCGCCGAACCGTATCAGCGTCAGATCTCACGCAAGCGAACCGCTCGCGCCAGACACTCCGCCGTCCACCGGCAACACGACACCTGTGAGCCAGCTGGCTTGATCCGAGGCGAGGAACGTGATCGCGGTCGCTACGTCATCGGGCACACCCAGCCGAGCTAAAGGATGAGCGCGGGCGGCAGCGGCCTCGTCGGCCCACAACGCTTCAGAGAGTTTGGTTTTGACCACCCCGGGCGCCACCGCGTTGACCCTCACCTTCGGTGCAAGTTCCAATGCCAATTGGTGAGTCAGATGGATGAGCGCCGCCTTCGAAACGTTATAAGCCCCGATGAAAGGACTGGGTCTTAGTCCCCCAACGGAAGCCACGTTGACGATGGCGCCCCCGTTCTGGGCCATCCAGGCGTGATAGGCGAGACGGGACCAGACAAGCGGTGCTCGCTGATTCACGAGCCATGTCTTGTCGATTGCGCCCATATCGACATCTGTGATCGGACCGCCGGAAGGGTTGGTCCCTGCGTTGTTCACAAGGATGTCGAGACTCCCGAAGCGATCGAGAGTGGCTGTGACGGTGCGCTCAGCCTCCTCGTCGTCGTCGGCTCTGGCAGCCAGCGCTAGGACCCGACCCTCGCCGAATTCTTCGAGCTCGGACGCCGCCGCCTCGACGTTCTCTGGCCGACGAGAGGTGATCGTCACACCGTTCGCGCCACTCTCCAGGAACATACGGGCAGTGGCCAAGCCGATGCCTCTTGTTGCCCCCGTGACGATTGCGATCTTGTCGGTGACGGTTAACTGCATCAGCCCTCGAATCTCTCAGTGTCCGCCGCGCTTGACGCCGCCATATTTCATTCGTGTATCACTCACGGCTGCGGCCCTTTGATCCTCGTCGATGACTCCGGCGTCGACAATCTCGCCGGCGAACAACGTGTGGGTGCCGAAGTCATGGCTCGACCGCACCTCACATTCCATCCAGGCGATCGCCTCCTCGAAGATGGGTGCGCCCGTCACGCCTTCGCGGATAGGTCTCTCGTTGAGGGTCATTCCGTCTTTGGTGGCCGGCTTGGAAAACTTCACAAACGTTCGAGTGTCCTCCGCCGACCACAAGTTCACGGTGAAGGATCCACCGTCGGTGATCAGGCGGTGAGTCAGTGCAGAATTGTCCACTCCGATACCAACAAGCACTGGTTCCATCGAAAGCTGGGTGATCCAAGAGGTCGTCATCGCGTTCCACTCGTCGCCGGCCCTGGCACCAACAAGGGCCAGCGCGTTCGGGATCTTCCAGGTGACTTTGTTGACGGTGGCGTCATCCATTCGGTCGAGGGTAGGCGGAGAGACCCTTAGGACCACAAAGGCCTAATCTGCCAGGCGTGCACGTCCTCATCGCCACGACCGGGGTGCTCCCGCCGGGATCAAGCGCCGACCTCTGTCGCCAGTTTGTGACGGTCGAAGATGACAAAGTGACAGTCATGACCGTCATCCAGGTCCCCAGGATGTTTCTCGAATCGATGGACGAGGACGAGCGCCGCTCGTTTCTGGACCAGGGCGACTGGCAGACGGATACCGCCGAGATGAAAACCCTCACATACCTCGAAGAACGCGGTCGCCGGGCGGTGGAACCGGTCGTCGCCGCTCTACGCGCCAGAGGCATCGAACCTCACATCACGTTCGTCGAAGGTCCCGACCCGGTGGACGCAATAGTTACGACGGCACTCGATCTCAATGCCGGCATCATCATGATGGGGGCTACCCGCCGGCTGTTCACCGAGCAGGCGTGGACGAGCGTCTCGGCCAGGGTCATGGAGCGCACCCACTGTCCTCTCGTGCTGGTGCCCGCCTCCCGCACCGAGGACACCGACCGCGAAGACAGCTAGACGGCTCAGGATCGCGATTCTGTCGTACCCCTCTCGTACGTTGGGGGCATGGACACGAAAGACCGCTCCTCGATCGACTGCACCCACGTTCTGCATCACGTCACGGCAGATATCCAAGTAGCGGCGTGTGCCGACTGCGGCACACTTGACTGGTTCCGCCACGGTGCGGCAATCCAGGCGTTCGACGGCATGGCAGAAGTATTCGGGATGTTCGACCTTGTCGCAACCCTGCCAGGAGTGAGTGCGCCCGGACCAGAGGTGATGCTCTACAAGGCGCCGCGTGGCGCTTCTCGAGACCTCCTCAAGGCTCTCCCGCCGCGCACCTGGCTGGAAGCCGCCCCAGGACTTGCCATCAGCCATGACGGCCGCCACTTACTCGTGTCACCCGTCGCCCTCGAATACGAAGCCCCCGCCTAAGTCAGACACGGTACGGCGGTCTGAAACGTCGAAGTCGTGTAGGGGGGAGCTTGTGAGAAAATCTCTGCGTGTCGCAACGACGTTCAGTGTGGATCGACACCACAGAAACTGTGGAATACCCACCCCTCGACTCGACCCCACGCGTGGACGTGGTCGTGATCGGCGCGGGTATCACGGGGCTGACAGCCGCACTCTTGCTGCTACGGGGCGGGATGAGCGTTGCGGTCATCGAAGCCCGCCACATCGCGGCAGGAACGACCGGTCATACCACCGGCAAGATCACGTCCCAGCACGGTCTCATCTACCGGAAACTCATCGATCGTCACGGGACACGGGTCGCCCAGAACTACGCGGACGCCAACCAGTGGGCCATCGAATTCGTCTCTGAGGTTGCCAAGCAGGTCGGACCGGCAGTCGAGTTCCACCGAGCGTCCGCTTTCGTCTACACACTTGAACCGGACAAACGCCATCTCCTCGAGGCCGAGCATGCGGCAGCCATCAGTCTTGGGCTCCCCTCCGAACTCACCCACGAGAGCGCGTTGCCGTTCGACTTCAAGATGGCCATACGGTTCTCTGACCAGGCCCACATTCATCCCGGTCGTTACGGCGCGGGCCTTGCGAGCCTCGTTCAAACCGAAGGCGGGGCCATCTTCGAGAGAACGAGGGCGCTGGGGGTGGAGGAGA
Source organism: Acidimicrobiia bacterium (assembly GCA_041744795.1). Taxonomy (GTDB): domain Bacteria; phylum Actinomycetota; class Acidimicrobiia; order Spongiisociales; family ZC4RG35; genus DATHWB01. The sequence continues at coordinate 47,681 of JBGTKD010000044.1, read as the reverse complement.
CCGATGGCGGGACGATCGTACGTACCGACCGCGGTGACGTTGTTACCAAAGAGGTCGTGGTCGCAACGCTGCTGCCATTCGTCGACCGAGGCGGCTTTTTCGCCAAGACTCGCCCAGTGCGAGGGTACGGACTCGCCTTGCGCCTCAACCAGCGCCCTCCGGAAGGCATGTACCTCTCATTGGACGACCCAACCCGCTCCCTGCGGCCCTGGGGCGACCGCGGTCTCATTGTGGTGGGCGGGGGCCACCCCACCGTGTCTGGCGATGCAAGCCCGCAACGGTGGGGTGCCCTGGAGCAGTGGTCCAGGGCACACTTCGACGTCGCCGAGTTTGCTTACCGCTGGTCAGGACAGGACTACGCCTCAATCGATGGTCTCCCCTACGTCGGCAGATCCCCCCGGAGCCGACACGTGAGCGTGGCGACCGGATTCAACAAGTGGGGGCTCACGAACGGTACGGCGGCAGGCAGAATGCTGGCGGACTCCATCACTGGCAAGTCCAACCCGTGGCTATCCACCTTCTCAGCGACGCGGTTACCCGATCGGCGGGGTGTGGCCAAGGCGCTCATCGACAACGCCAAAGTGGGAATCGAGTTCGTCACCGGCCACTCCGCGCGCTTCCGCGCCCCAGATATAGGGGAACTTCGAGAGGGACAAGGGGGAATGGTCGACGCGGGCGATGCCACCGTTGGGGCGTATCGAGATCCTGGCGGCGGCCTGCATGTCGTTTCGTTGACTTGCACCCACTTGGCATGCACCGTTCAATGGAACGACGCGGAAAACACCTGGGATTGCCCGTGCCACGGATCCCGTTTCTCTATCGACGGCGAAGTGCTCGAAGGCCCTGCCACGCGACCCCTCAAGCGCCTGGATTCGGATGGTTCCGAGCTCGGCGACGAGGCCCCCGCTAGTTCGTGACCGTTCTTGGGTCGCAATTCGACCCGCACACGACCACGACAATCTCGCCGGGAGACGAGGGCTCAAAGGCTCCTGACATCAGGCTGGCGAGTGCGGCCGCACCGCCGGGTTCGGCTACCAAACGAAACTCGTCCCACAGGTAACGCTGAGCCTCGCGGATGTCATCGTCGGCGACCAGGACGCTGTGAGTCACCCCCCGGGCGATGGCTTCGAACGGCGCCTGTCCGACGATCTTCGAACCGAGGCTGTCCGCCGCCAGGGAGTCGACGTCGACGGCCACCGGTTTGCCAGCGGCCAACGCAGCATGCACTGTGGGGGCCCCCTCCGGTTCGACGACAACGAGATCAATCCGGCCTTCCCACCAGGCTGCCGCTCCGGCGACGAAGCCTCCCCCGCCAGCAGCGATCAAGACCGTGCCGATGTCCGAAATCTGGCCGTCCAGTTCGAGAGCCATGGTTCCCTGGCCAGCTACCGTCTCGGGATGGTCATAGGCGTGGATTTCGAGGGCGCCGGTCACCTGCGCCCTTTCGAGTGAGGCTTCGAGCGCATCTGAGTATTGGGGACCGCCAACAGTGACCTGCGCGCCGTAGCGCATGATGTTCTGGCGCTTGATCTCCGGAGTCACCTCGGCGACGAAGATCTCACATGGGATACCTAGTTGGTTCGCAACATAGGCGAGGGCGGCGCCGTGGTTGCCGCCCGAGGCGGCGAGGACGCCTGCTTGGGGAATGGTGGCCGCACCGAGCACACGATTGAATGCGCCGCGCGGCTTGAAAGACCCCGTGTGCTGAAGGAGCTCGAGCTTCAGATGGACTCGCCGGCCGTCGATCTCGGTCGTCAGAATCGGTGTGCGCCTGACCCTTCCCTCGATTCGGCGAGCGGCCGCTTCGATCATGACTGGATTCATTTGGCTGTGGTCCCTCGGAATTGGGTGCGGTGCAATGTGTCGTACAGACCGCCTTTGGCGAGGAGTTCGTCATGACTGCCCGATTCGACCAGACGGCCATCATCGATGACCAGGATCCGATCAGCCCGCTGAACAGTGGACAGACGGTGGGCGATCACCAGCGACGTGCGATCGACCATGAGCCTTTCCAGGGCATCCTGAATCAGGGCCTCAGACATCGTATCCAAGTGGCTCGTTGCCTCGTCCAAGACGAGGATTCTTGGGTCTTTCAGGATGACCCTGGCAATAGCTATCCGCTGCTTTTCGCCGCCAGACAACCGATAGCCGCGTTCGCCGACCACGGTCTCGTACCCACTGTCCAGGCTCGCGACAAAGTCGTGGATGTTGGCGGCTCGGGCCGCTTCCTCGAGTTCTTCCAGAGTTGCATCCGGCCGGGCGTAGCGCAGGTTGGCCGCGATCGTGTCATGAAACAGATACGTCTCCTGTGTCACCACACCAATGGCATCAGCCAACGACCCGAGAGTTATGTGGCGGACGTCGTGTCCGTCGACGAGGACTCGGCCCCGCGTAACGTCGTAGAGCCGCGGAAGGAGATAGGAGATCGTGGTCTTTCCCGCTCCCGAAGGACCGACGAGGGCCACCAACTGGCCGGGCTCGACCTGGAAGGTCAAATCTTCTATCGCCCATTCTCTCGTCGAACTCATCGCAACGGGTGCATCCTCGAAAGTGGACCGACCCGATCTCCGCAACCGTTTGACAGCTTCTAAGCCCTCAGGGCCGTCGGAGCGGTAGGTGAAGAACACATGGTCGAATTCGACAGACCCGCGGGCGTCGCCCAGGTCAACGGCGTCGGCTGCCTGCGGCAGATCGGTCGCCAGGTCGAGGACTTCGAATACCCGCTCGAAACTGACAAGCGAGGTGGCGAATTCCACCCGACTGTTGGAAATGGCAGAGAGCGGGCCGTATAGCTGGGCCAGGAGTCCCGCGAACATGACGAGGGTCCCAACGGTCACCCTGTCGGGTTCGGTGATCACGAGGTAGCCGCCGACCCACCAGACGACAGCCGTTCCCACCGCGCTCACGAGGCCGAGCCCAGCGAAGAACCATCGTCCGATCATCGCCCGGCGCACGCCGAGATCCCGTACTGCGGCGGCCTCGTTCGAGAACTTGGCCGATTCGGTCGAAGTCCGGTTGAAGAGCTTGACCAACAGGGCTCCGCTGACGTTGAACGTCTCCTGGAGGATCGCCGACATCGAGGCGTTGTGTTCCATCTGTCGTTCGGTGATCGAACGAAGGACCTTGGCGACTCGTCGGGCGGGGAGGATGAACAATGGGAGGGCGGAAACGGCCAACACCGTGAGCATGAGGTCAGCCTGGATCATCACGATCAGGATGAACACGACGGAGACGACGTTCGAGAGGATCGAAACGAAGGTCCCGGTGATCGCCTGTTGGGCCCCGACAACATCGCTGTTGAGACGTGAGATGAGTTCGCCTGTCTTGGTGGCTGTGAAGAAGCGCAGCGACATCGACTGCAGGTGCTCGTAGAGCTCACGACGCAGGTCGAAGATGATTCCCTCTCCGACGCGCGAAGACCAATAGCGCTGGGCGAGGCCAATCACCGAGTTGATAAGGGGAACCGCCACCATCCCAGCACCGAGCCAGGTCAACAGTGTCAGGTCGCGTTCGACGAGCGCCACATCCACGATCTCCCGCGTGATGATCGGAGGGATGACGGTCAATCCCGAGATCACAATCACAGTCGCCAAGACACCCAGCAGCGCGCCTCGGTAAGGCAGCCCGTAAGACCACACCCTGCGCAGGAGGTTGCGGTCTACGGAGGGACGGTCGTTCTCTTCGTCATATTGCAGGTAGGTGTACCAACCACCGGAGTGGAAGATGGGCTGCTCCCGGTCGGGACGATGGAGGTTACAGGGGGCGGCGAGTACGACATCGCGATCGGTTGTAACGTCGCCTGGTGCAGCGATACCTCGTCCTCAACGGCCCGAATCTCAATCTGCTCGGGACCCGCCAGCCCGAGATCTACGGGTCCACGACCCTGGGCGACCTCGAGGACATGTGTCGTGACTGGGGGAACGAGCTGGGGGCTTCGATTCGGACCGCGCAGTCGAACCATGAAGGCGAGCTGATCGACATTCTTCACGAGGCGCGTGACACGGCTGACGGCGTCGTGTTCAACCCGGGCGCCTACACCCACACGTCCTACGCACTCCACGACGCCATCGAGGCGATCGGCATACCGACCGTCGAAGTTCACATCTCCAACGTCGAGGAACGCGAGGCCTGGCGAAAGCAATCCGTCGTCCGTCCTGCGGTTGACTACACGATCTACGGACGGGGTATCGACGGGTACCGATGGGCAATGCGGTACCTCCACCACCTAAGCGGCTGGCCCGTGGAGACACTGAGTTACGACGAGCACGCTGACGCGACGATCGACCTGCGTCGTCCCGCCGCACCAGGGCCGCGACCTGCTGTGGTTCTTGTTCATGGCGGCTTCTGGAGGCACATGTGGACTAGCGACACGATGGACGGACTCGCAGTTGATCTCGTTCGACGAGGGTTCATCACGGCGAACATCGAGTACCGCCGCGTCGGCGCGGGTGGGGGTTGGCCGCAGACGGTCGAAGACGTCGGGCGAGCCATTGAGTCGGTCGCCCAGTTCGAGGGTATCGGCCGCCCCATAGCGGTCGTCGGTCACTCTGCCGGTGGTCACCTCGCCTTCATCGCTAGCTCTCTGGTCGATACGCCTTACCTGCCGGTATCGCTCGCGGGCATCCTGGATCTCGAAGCCGCAGTTGTTGACGGCATCGGAAACCATGGGGCTGCGGCGTTCCTCAACGGGGCAGACGCCGCACCAGCATCTCCGACGCGTATGACCGCCGCAGGAGAAGCCCTTGTATTCCACGGAACCAACGACGACCGGGTACCCATCTCTCAGGCCCGGGCGTACGCTCACGCCAACCCCGATGCCCGACTCAGCGAACTCCCGACCGCCGGGCACTTCGACTTCCTCGAGCCGTCCGATCCAGCCTGGCTTGAGGTCGCAGACGCCATCGCGGCGCATCTCGGCGACTGACCCGGCTCGAATCAACACCCCCATTCCGGCTTGCTTGTACTCCCTTGCCGGGGATAGGCTCACTGGGCGTCCCCGAGCTGGGCGGACGACTTCCTAGGGGCAGAGTCTCAAAGTGGCATTTGATCGTATGCGTATCGCTCGTGTCGGCCTTCTGGTCGGCTGGATCCTTGTCTCGATGCTGGTGGTTGCAGGTTTTGCGGCCTTCTCAGCCGATGACGAGGTAGCTGGCGGTGCGCAAGGGGCCGTGCTGGGCTCGGATCTCGGCAGAACGGTCGGAGCCGTCTCGGCCCTTTCCTTCGTGGGTCAGACGACGACTTCGAACTCGGGACTCGATTTCGTCGACCTGGAGAACGACCTGGTATCCGGACGTCTGACTTCGGTGACGACCACTCCGTCCGGCAAGCAAGGAGGGGTCTACGTTCGCAGCGGCTACCTGACCGAAACTGAAGTCAGGGCCATCATCAGCAAGTACTTCCAGACCGCGGACGTGAACCGGGCGATCCGAATCGCCTGGTGTGAGTCCTCCTTCAACCCCGCTGCCGTCAACCCCGCTTCCGGCGCATCGGGATTGTTCCAACACCTCCCCGAGTATTGGGCCGAGCGCTCAACTGGCGCCGAGCGGCCCGGTGGTTCGATCTTCGATCCTGATACCAACGCCGCGGTCGCGGCGTGGATGCTCTACTCGCTTCCCGGAGGCTGGAGCCACTGGGACTGCTCCCCGTGACCGAACGCCCTGTCACGGGCAAGTGGTTCGAGGATCTGGAACCGGGCATGGTGCTCGACCACGCCATTCGACGAACCGTCACCGAATCCGACAACGTCTTTTTTTCAGCGGTGACGATGAACCCGGCCGCGCTCCACCTCGACTTCGAGTACGCGGCTGAAACCGAATTCGGCCAGCCGCTCGTCAACTCGATGTTCACCTTGGCCCTGGTGATCGGATTGAGCATCCACGAACTGACCTTCGGCACGACCGTGGCCAACCTCGGGTTCGAGGAAGTCACCTTTCCTTCACCCGTCTTTCACGGCGACACGATCAGAGTTCAGACTGAGGTTCTCGAAACGCGCCCCTCGGATTCGCGCCCGACGCAGGGCATCGTGAAACTCGAGCATCGCGGTATCAAGCAGGGCGATGTGCTCGTCTGTCGGGCAGTACGCAACGCGTTGATGCACCGCCGGCCGGTGTAAACAGCCTCTAGTCGGCCGACGCCAGAACTTTGCGGGCCTGGGCTACCAGGGGTCCGTCAATCATCCGGCCCTCGACGACGATGACCGATTTACCTTCCCGCTCGGCGGCCTCGTAGGCCTCGATGAGCTGGCGAGCCGCGGCGACTTCTGAACTATTGGGGGTGAAAGCGGCATTGGCCGGGGCGACCTGACCGGGGTGAATGCACATCTTGCCCGAGTAGCCGAGTGCTCGCGCCTCGCCAGCCTCTCGGACAAACCGGGTGAGGTCAGCGAAAGCAACTACGACCTGATCTACCACTGGCACCCTGGCGAGACGACCTGCCAGGGCAACTTCGGAACGGGCGTAGAGCACTTCGATGTTCGACTCGGTGCGTGCTCCGCCCATGTCTGCGATGAAATCCTCCGCCCCGAAATAGCCCGCGGATGCCGCGTCGTGTGCGAGCAGCTCGCGAGCGGCGGCCACGCCCCGGGCGGTCTCGAGGCCGATGATGACGGTCAATCCGTCGTGGGCGCTGTGTTCAAGGGCGTCCCCGACCAAGTCGAGTTGGTGCACCGTCTCGACCATCGGTACGAGGATCCCCGCCGCCCCTTCAGGCACTGCCTTCTTGATATCTTCCTCAAACCACTCGGTACCGACGCCGTTGACCCGAACGAAGACACTGGCTCCGCCTGCAACGAGTTCTCCGCCTAGGCGACGTGCGTTGTCACGACCTTCAGCCTTCAAGTCGGCGGGCGTGGCGTCCTCGCAATCGATGATCACGGCATCCGCCCCTGCCCGCGGCAACTTGGTCAACAGGTCGGGGCGCACCGCAGGCGCGAACAGGAGGCTCCGGAGACGCATCATCGTCTCAGCATGTCAGATCGGAATTCTTCATTGGTGGATTAGCCGCTTGGCAACCTCTTCCAACATGACCTCTGTAGCTCCGCCACCGATGGGCAATATGCGAGCATCCCTTGCCATCCGCTCGATCGAAGACTCCCGCATGTAGCCCATCCCGCCGTGGAACTGCACACAGTCATACATGACCTGGTTAACGACCTCAGCCCCAAACGCCTTTACCCCCGACATCTCCCTGACGTTGTCGAAACCCTGCTCTCCGAGCCAGGCGGCGTGATACATCGAAGCCCGCACAGCATCGATCTTCGACTGATTCATTGCCATCCGCTGACGGATTGCACCCAGGTCGAAGAGGGTCCCGTCAAAAGCTTTGCGCTCCTGGGTGTAGGCCAGGGTCAAGTCGATTGCCACCTGAGCCGCACCCACGCCCATGCCGACCAGCACCATCCGTTCGTTCTGGAAGTTGCGCATCGTCTCGTAAAACCCTCTGTGGGGCGTACCCAACAGCTGATCGTCAGCCACCCAGACGTCGTCGAGCACGAGCTCTCCCGTGTCTGAACACCTCCAGCCGTGCTTGTCGAGTTTCTTGGAAACACTGAAACCCTCTGTCTCCTTCGGAACCAGGAACATCGAAATCCCATACTTGGTATCGGTGTCGGTGCGGGCGGCGACGATCGAAAGGTCCCCGTAGACAGAGTTCGTAATGAAAGTCTTCGTGCCGTTGATCCGCCATCCTTGGCCATCCTTCTCGGCTCGTGTCCTGATCCCCGCCACGTCCGAACCGGCGTCTGGCTCGCTGACGGCAATCGATAACACTGTCTGACCCGACAGCACGCCCGGCATCCACTTCTCCAACTGTGCATCTGTGCCCGAATTGATCAAGTGCGGCCCTGCCATATCGGTGTGCACGAGGACCGTCACATCGAAGCCCGCGTATGTCGAAGCTCCGAGAGCTTCGGAGAACGTTGCCGATGCCAGAGGGCCAAGGCCCAAACCGCCCCACCGCTCCGGCACCCTCAAACCGAGCATTCCCAGCTCACCCATCTTGAGCAGCACGTCGCGCGGTACCCGACCGGCCTCTTCCCAGGAGTCTCCGTGCGGCATGACCTCCTTCTGGACGAATCCGACCGTCTGGTCATAGATCGCTTGGAGTTCATCGGTCATGTAGATGTTTCGATTTGTCATTCCTGCTCCTTGAAGGTGACGAGGACCTGATTCCCCGCTATCCGATCTCCTGGCCTCACCCGCACTTCGTCGACGGTCCCCGCACCGGGCGCGACGACGGGGTGAAGCATCTTCATGGCTTCGACGACGACCAAAATCTCTCCAGCCGAGACCTCCTGGCCTTCGTCAACCCGAACTTCAGCAACTACTCCAGGGAAGGGCGCGGAGACTGTGGTCGCGGCTCCATGTGCCCCTGTCTGGACCGGCGCCCACCTCTCGGACTGCGTGAGAGCGGTGAACGTGAAACTATGACCCGCAATGCCAACGACGACGCGTCGGCCGTCGACCACGGCGAGGCTTGTCGGATCGTTAGATGTGACCTCTATGTCGTGGATCTCCCTGCCCTGCAGGTACACCAAGCGCTTGGGGACAAGGGGAGTCACACGGAACTGACGTAACGAGTACCAGGGGCTCAAACCCCTGTCACGGTCTTGGGCGGCTACCCAGTGCGCTGCCGCTTCGACAGCCGCCACCCGCTCATCCGGCTGAGGGGGGAGATCAGTCTCATCCAGGAAGCGGGTCGTCACGCGTCCTGCAACGACCGGTGGTTGATCGATCAGCCAGCGATGGAACCCAAGATTGGTGACAAGACCGCCGATCAGTGTCTCGTCCAGCGCTCTGACGAGTCTGAGACGGGCTGTCTCACGGTCTGGTCCACCGACAATCAGCTTGGCAACCATCGGGTCGAAGTGCGACGTGACCTCGTTTCCTGGCTCGATTCCACTGTCCCACCTGGCTGCCTCGGGCACGACAATGTCGGATACGGTGCCGATCTGGGGAGCAAACCCAGCCCAGGCATCCTCGGCGTTCACCCGCGCCTCGAAGGCGTGCCCGCTCACAGTCACGTCGCCTATCGCCAGTGGCTCACCCATCGCCGACCGGATCTGGAGCTCAACCAGATCCAACCCGGTAACGAATTCGGTGACCGGATGCTCTACCTGGAGCCGGGTGTTCATCTCGAGAAAGAAGAACTCACCGGAGTCGTCATCCACGATGAACTCCACGGTTCCGGCCGAGTCATAATCGATTGCCTTGGCGAGTGTGACTGCAGCCGAATGGAGGCCCTCTCGGGTAGCGGGGTCGAGATTGGGTGCCGGCGCCTCTTCGAGCACCTTCTGGTAACGGCGTTGGACCGAACATTCGCGGGTCCCGAGATGGATGACCGTTCCATGCCGGTCGCCGATCAGTTGGACCTCGACGTGACGGGGCCGCGTCACGTACCTCTCCACAATCACCTTGTCATCGGAAAAGGATCGCATCGCCTCGTCCTTGGCCGACGCCAGCGCCTCCGGGAAGGCCTCTGCTTCGTGAACGATCCGTATGCCTTTGCCACCGCCCCCGGCCGACGCCTTGACCAACACCGGATACCCGATGCGGTCGGCCGCCTCCTGGAGAACTTGGCTGTCCTGGCTGTCAGCGAAACCAGGGATCGTGCTGACTCCCGCGTCGGCTGCGATTCGACGCGCTTCGATCTTCGAGCCCATCGCCCTGATCGCGTTCGGGTGCGGGCCGATCCACACAAGACCCGCCTCAAGGACTGCCTCTGCGAAGTCGGCGTTCTCTGACAGAAATCCGTAACCGGGATGCACCGCGTCAGCACCGGTCGACTTGGCAGCATCCAGGATCGCCTCAATCGATAGATAACTCTGAACTGGGCTCCCGTCGTCGATGAGGACAGATCGGCTCGCTTCTCTGACGAAAGGACTCTCGGCGTCCGGTTCGGTGAATACCGCGACTGTCTCGTGACCGAGGCCATGAGCGGTCCGGATGACGCGTCGGGCGATCTCGCCCCGGTTTGCAATGAGGATTCTCACATCCGGTACACGACGCGCGGCCCGGGGGCGGGCTCGTCCTGGCGGGCTGCAAGCGCCAAGCAAAGTCCGAGGGTGTCCCTGGTGTCGATTGGATCAATGAGTCCGTCATCCCACAGCCGCGACGTGGCGTAGTACGGATCTGACTGGGTTTCGTACTGATCGGCGACCTCGCGGCGAATGGCCTCAACCTGTTCAGGAGAAGTGTCCTCGCCCTTCATCCCTCCCAGCCGGATGTCGACCAGGACAGTTTGGGCGGTCTGGGCGGACATGGTGGCGATCCGCGAGTTGGGCCAGGCGAACAGGAATCTCGGGTTGAATCCCCGACCGCACATGCCGTAGTTGCCTGCCCCATAGGACCCGCCGATGAGCACCGTGTACTTGGGGACTGTGGCATTGGCGACCGCGCTCACCATCTTCGCTCCGTGTTTGGCGATTCCGGCTGCCTCCGAGTCCCGGCCCACCATGTATCCCGAAGTGTTCTGAAGAAAGAGAAGAGGGACTCGGCGCTGTTCACACAGTTCGATGAAGTGCGTCGCCTTCAGCGCTGACTCAGAGAAGATGATGCCGTTGTTGGCAATGATCCCAACCAGATGACCCCAGATCCTCCCAAAACCGGTGACTATGGATTCACCCCACTCGGGTTTGAACGGCGAGAAACGAGATCCGTCCACCAGACGGGCGATGATCTCGGTGGCATCGAACGGAACCCGGTCATCGGCGGAGATGATTCCGTAGATCTCCGCCGGGTCGTAGAGCGGAGATTCGGGTTCGACCCAGTCGATCCAGCTCTGACGATCGTCGATTCGTCGCTGGGAAGTCGTCTCACAGATCTCCCTCAGCCGTCCGTACGCCTCCGCTTCGTCGTCAGCCATGTAGTCGCTGACCCCGGAAACATGCGTATGGAGGGCGGCGCCGCCGAGGTCGTCTGGCTCGATGATCTCGCCCAGTGCCGCCTTCACGATCGGCGGACCACCCAAGAAGATGCGACCGATGCCCTCGACCATGATCACTTCGTCGCTTAGTGCAGGGACGTAAGCACCGCCGGCGGTGCAGCCGCCGAGCACTACCGAAAGTTGCGGCAAGCCCTGTGCGCTGAGTCGTGCCTGGCGGTAGAAGCTGCCACCGAAGTGGTCCTTGTCCGGAAAGATCTCATCCTGTAGCGGGAGAAAGGCACCGCCGGAGTCAACGAGGTAGATGACGCCCAAACCGTTCTGTTCGGCGATGTCCTGGGCTCGAACATGCTTCTTGATCGAAACCGGCAACAAGGACCCACCCTTGACAGTGGCGTCGTTGCAGATGAACACGTATGGCACACCATGAACCAGGCCGACTCCTGTAACCAATCCGGCACCGGGAGCAGAATCTTCGTACTGGCCGTAACCGGACAGCGTCGACAATTCGACGAATGGGGTGCCAGGGTCGATCACCATGTCGATCCTGTCGCGAACCATGATCTTTCCTCTGGCGAGGTGACGTTCGATGCTCTTGTCTCTGCCACCTTCGATTACCCAGCGCATGCGCTCGTGCAGCGTGGCGACCAACCCTTCGTATGTCTCGCGGTTGGCGCCGAACTCCCCCGATCCTGTGTCAATCGCCGACTGAATGACTTTCATCGCACACCTGACCAGAACTGGCGGGATATCGAGTCGACCAGCGCGTCGAGATTCCCCCGGGCAGGGTCGAACCACTCGACAGCAAAGTTCATGGCACCGAACAGCGCCAACCTGCTGAGCCCAAGGTCGACGTCATCGGATATCTCTCCTCCACGGCCCAAGCCATCGAATAACTCGACCCACATGCGCTCGTAACCGTCCCTCGCCGGGATGATCGCCGCTCTGACGGATGCCGGCGCAATGTGGAAGGCAGACACATGGTTGGTGGTGTAGGGGCCGAACTCGAACAACGCCGAAAGGTGGGCATGGACGTGAGCTCGGATCCGCTCTGATGCATCGAGGTCCCGCGAGGCGTCAGCCGCCTCGGAGAAGGCTTCCTCCATCACCCCGATTCCACGGTGCAGGATCTCGGTGAGCAGTGCCTCTTTGGAATCGAAGTAGTAGTAGATGGACCCTGCCTTGATCCCGACCGCTGCGGCGATGTCGCGCAACGACGTCTGGGCGTAGCCGTTGCGCAGGAAGAGGTCAGCCGCAGCATCGGTGATTCGATCCCGACCGCTGGGGTCAGCCGATGCTTGGGCAGTTGCCATCACATCAAGATACCTAACAAACGTTAGGTAGACAACCTGATCGCAGTCGGCCTTCGCCGCAGATACGATCGGGATGTTGTGAAGGACGTAATCACTTTCGACGAGTTGGGTCTGGCTGCCAGAAATCACGGGTTCCCCCTGGAGGCCCTGCAATGGGATCTGACACCGGTTGGCCTTCACTATCTACTCATCCATTACGACATCCCCGCCGTTGACCCTCACACTTGGCGCCTCGAGGTCGACGGAGCAGTGGACCGCCCCGTGTCGATCGATCTGGGCGCCCTGTACGAGGGCCCGCTACGGACCCGGACAGTCACCATGGAATGCGCCGGCAACGGAAGAGCCCTTCTCGAACCGCGGCCGATCTCCCAACCGTGGCTACTCCATGCGGTCGGCAACGCTGCCTGGACCGGAGTCCCGTTGTCGTGGTTGCTTGAGAAGGCCGGAGTGCAATCCAGCGCCGTAGAAGTGCTTTTCACCGGCCTCGACCGTGGAATCGACGGAGGCATCGAACAGCACTACCAGCGCAGTCTTGCGCTGGACGAAATCGACGATGTGATAGTCGCCATCGAAATGAACGGTCAGCCGCTCACACCCCAGCACGGTGCGCCCGCCCGACTTCTCGTCCCCGGTTGGTACGGGATGACTCATGTGAAGTGGCTATCGAAGATCAGTCTGATAACCGATCCGTTCGACGGCTACCAACAGAAGCAGTCATATCAGTTCCGCCAACACGAGAACGAGACTGGACGTCCGGTAACCAGGATGCTCCCGCGCAGTCTGCTCCAACCCCCCGGAATACCTGACTTCATGACCCGCCGGCGCCTAGTGGAGGCTGGTCAGGTGGAGCTTTCCGGCCGCGCCTGGTCCGGGTTCGGCCCGATCACCCGTGTCGAGGTCAGCACCGACGGCGGAAGCACCTGGCTGGCGGCGGTCTTAGAACCCGCTGTCGACCGTCACGCCTGGCACCGTTGGACTCTTCTATGGCAGGCAAGCATCGGAATGCACGACTTGTCTTGTCGAGCCACCGACAGCACAGGTCGATCCCAACCGCTCGAGCCGGTCTGGAACGTCGGCGGGTACGAAGTGAACGCCGTGCAGCACGTCGCCGTCGAGGTGCGTTGACCTCAGCGAAAATCCCGCGAACGTGCTGCCACCACGACAAGCGGTTCGAAACGCCTCGCAACCAGGTTCGTGACGCCGTCGCGGTACTCAACCATTCCTTCAACACGCAAAGCCGGGTTACGACGGGCGACATCGCGCTGTGACTCCCAAACGGGGGGAAGGACGACGACGTTCAAGAGACCTGTCTCGTCCTCCAAGTTCAGAAATATCACCCCATTGGCAGTGCTCGGCCGCTGCCGATGAGTCACGACACCACCCACCGTGACAGAACGCGTGTGTTTGCGGAGCGCCAGTACCTCGCTGACGGTCAGACAGTCTTCTAAGCGGTCCCTGACGAACTGGATCGGATGGGACACCGACGCCCCCACCGCCCAGAGATCGGCCAGGTGTTGTTCTTGTTCGTCCATCGCTTTCAACACCGGCGGGTCGACCCCCGGGGAGAGAGGTAGGCGACCCGGACCGATCTCAGCCAGCGCCCCGGCAGCCCACAACCCTTCCCTCCTGCCAAGACCCACCGACTCCAAAGCTCCCGCCGCCGCCAACCCTTCCAGTGCATCGAGCGGCAAGCCGGTGCGGTGAGCAAGATCGGCAGCCGAGACGAAAGGTCCACCCAGCACGCGTGCAGCCTCGATCCGAGTGACCTCGGCCTCCCCGAGATTGCGCACATAACTAAGACCCATGCGTACCGCCACCGCAGGACGAATCGCATCGTCTGCCGCACCCCGTCCGCGTCTCCAGGTGCCTCCCAGATACTCGACGACATCTTCCGGATCGGCGTCGGCCGGTTCGATGGTGCAGTCGTGCCAGGAGGCGTTCACATCCGGTTCGACAACGATGACCCCGTGACGTTGAGCGTCTTGAACAAGAGTGTTCGGGTTGTAAAAACCCATCGGCTGGGCGTTGAGCAACCCGGCGAGAAACTCGGCCGGGTAGTGGAAACGCAGCCAAGCTGACATGTACACGATGTAGGCGAAGCTCACCGAGTGGGACTCCGGAAAGCCAAAACTGGAAAAGCCTTGCAGCTTCTCCCAGATTTCATCGGCCGCCGGGCCGGTGATCCCTTTGGACGCCATCCCGGCATAGACCTCGTCACGCAACGCCGCCATGGCTTCTTCGGAACGCTTCGAGCTCATAGCCTGACGAAGTCGATCGGACTGTCCCCCGTCGAACCCGGCACACACTCTGGCAAGTTCCATCAACTGCTCCTGGAACACCGGAACACCCAGGGTCTTTTCCAGGATGGACACGGTTGAGGGATGGGGATACCGGACAGGCTCCTCACCGTTTCGGCGTCGGAGATACGGATGGACCGAAGCACCCTGGATCGGACCGGGGCGAATCAGCGCAACCTCGACCGCCAGGTCGTAGAAGGTGGTCGGCTTCATACGCGGCAAAGTGGCCATCTGAGCCCGGGACTCCACCTGAAAGAGCCCGACAGTGTCTGCTGCGGTGAGTTGGCGATATATGGCCGGTTCCTGGGGGATGGCGGCCAGATCCACCTCGACACCGTGGGTGTCGGCTATCAGATCCGTGGCGAGATGAAGAGCGTTGAGCATCCCCAGGCCGAGCAGGTCGAACTTGACGATTCCGATGGCCGCACAGTCATCCTTGTCCCATTGCAGGACCGTCCTTCCCTCCATTCGACCCCACTCGACTGGAACGACCTGATGAAGGGGCCGGTCGGCGATGACCATGCCACCGGAGTGGATCCCGAGATGACGAGGAAACCCGTCCAGCCGTTGGCAGACGTCGTAGATGTATTCGGCGGTCAGACCGTGAGGGAGGGGCGCCTCCAACCGCAACTTGGCGGCATTGCGGCTGTCGACATATTTCGACAGACCGTCCACCTGGGCTTGTGTCATCCCGAAGACCTTGCCGACATCTCGCAGTACCGATCTGGCCCGATAGGTGACGACGTTGGCCACCATGGCCGCTCGCTCTCTCCCATAGCGCCGGTAGCAGTACTGGATGACCTCCTCCCGACGATCAGCCTCCAGATCGAGGTCGATGTCCGGCGGTCGGCCGCGCTCTTCTGACAGGAACCGCTCGAAAGGAAGACCGAGCCGGATCGGATCGACCCTGGTGAGACCCAAACATCGGCACACGGCCGAATCCGCTCCCGAGCCTCGGATCTGGCAGTAGATGCCCTGGCTGCGGGCGAAATCGGTGAGGTCCTTGACGACCAGAAAGTATCCGGCGAAGCCCAGTCGACCGATGATCCCCAGTTCGTGTTCCAGTCGACTCCTGGCTGACGGATCGATTGCCCCCTCCCCGTTGCCCGGATAGATGTCACGCGCTCCTTCCCAGGTCAAATGTCTCAGGTAGTCCATCTCGTCTCGAAAGTGTCCCGGCATGGGAAAGGGCGGAAGCTGGGGACCGACCAGACGGAGGTCAAAGGAGAGATGAGAGCCCAGATCGGCGGCCCTTTCGACTGCTCCCGGGTATCGACCGAACCGCTCAGACATCTCACCGGGAGACTTCAGAAAACGCTCATCAGTACCGGGCAGGTAGCCATCTGCGCCAATCAGGTCCCTCCTGCCGGCCACGGCCGACAGCACATCCGCCAGATGGGAGTCGCCGCGTACGGCGTGATGGACCTGGTTCGTGGCAATCGTCGAGACCCGCAGCGTACGAGACACCTCCCACAGCAGGTCGTTTCGCTCGTCATCGCCGGGGACACCGTGATGCCAGATCTCGAGATGCAGACGGTCGCCGAACAGGTCCCGCAGCTCGTTCGTCCGGGTCAGGGCCCCCGCTAGGTCACCCCGGGCCGCAGCACGGGGGACGGCTCCCTGCCAGCAGGCGGTCAGGGCATGTACTCCCGCGTGAGTTGCCGCTTCGGCCAGATCCGGCCAGGAATAGACGGCCCTGTCTTTTTCGCCTCGCATCTGGGCACGAGTCACCAGTCGGGAAAGAACGGTGTAGGCGCCGGGCGATCCGGCGAGAAGGACCAGATGGTCTGCTGTCTTGCTGTCGGCGGGTTTGGTCCCGTAATGGCTCGTCGACCGACCTCGTCTGCGGATCGGATCGTCGCGTTCGGAGCGGGCGACATCCCACGCTTCAGCTCGGGCGATCGGTTCAGGGTCACCGGCGGAGTCCTGGTCGAGACCGATCTCTACCCCGTAGACCACAGGCATGCCGAGATGGCGAGCGGCCTCCATGACCTTGACCGCCCCGTAGAAGCCATCGTGGTCTGTGACTCCGAGCGCGGAGTATCCCAACTCCGAGGCGCGCGCCACTAACTCATGCGGATGGGAAGCCCCATCTAGAAACGAAAAGTTGGTGTGACAGTGGAGTTCGGCGTAGCGGACGGCGCCGGTCACGGGGGCGATTTGTCCTCAGCCATGATGCTTCCGTCCGGTCTCCGCAAAACGAGGTGATCAGCGACACCGGTGAGGCTCCACCCGCCCTCATGCACCAGAGTGTGATGGAAGCGACACAAGAGAACGAGGTTGTCCATGTCGGTTCGACCACCTTTCATCCACGGCACAACGTGGTGGGCATCGGTCCATCTGGCCGGACGATCGCACCCTCGGAACCGACAATGCCGGTCCCGGGCTACCAGCGCCCGTCGTTGGGCTCCGGTCACCAGTCGATGACGCCGCCCGACGTCGATCGGCTTCGACCCGGGGCCGAACACCACCCGATGCACGGTGCAGTCACAAGCGAGACGCTCCAACCAGGCGTCGTCGAGAACCGAACCACCCTGGGTTTCGGCGACGGTGCCGCTCATCCGCTCATCCGCTACATGGACGACGATCTCCGGCACCCGCGATCGACTGCGCCCCGAAACCAGGTCGACCAGCGCGTCGGCGCGTCGCTGAGCCGGGGAACGCACGTCCTCGGCTGCGCGCGGGGGCATGGCGGAGTCGAGAGCATCCATGACGATCTCCCCCGCCTTGGCATCTAGCCAACCGTCCAATCGGACCATGCCATCGAACGTCTTAGAAACGAACAACGCCCGTCGCTCGAAAGCTGCGTCTCGCCCGACGTGATCGGACACGGCCTGGGACCAGTGGGCGATCATCGCTCTGGCGTCGGAGACGAACCGTGCCTGTTGCACCACGTCGGTCAGAGTCGATTCATCCTGTTCGAACTGCTCAGGATGCTGTTGCTTGGCTCGGATCAACAATCGGGCCTGATCGAGGGACAACCTGCCGCCGGCGGCCAACTTGGCGGTCAACGCCATGTCGGCCAAGGAATTGGCCTCGGTGACCAGTCGCTGGGCGCTGCCCCCTGTCATCCGGCAGCGATACTTCAGGAAGGCCGTGGCCGAGGAGTACCCGTCCCGACCATGAGCGGATCGCTCGTTCATCGACTTGACCCGACGCCGCAATTGCACTTCCAGCCGGTCGAGATCCTCCCGCAGCGTGGCTACCTGCTCGAGCAGTTCATCGTTTTCGATCGCATCCATTGGCTCGGCGGAAGCCACCCGCAAGAGTGCATCGGACAGGAGAAGAACGGCGGATCGCATGGCTGCATTATACACCATGAATCGAACGTATGTTCGATTCATGGTGTATATCGAGCTGAATATCTAGTCTCGCTGGTTATGCGAGTCATCGTGGTGGGCGCCGGACTGGCGGGGCTCACCTGCGCCTCCGAACTCCAGCAAGCGGGCATCGATGTGTCCGTGATCGAAGCGCGCGACCGCACGGGAGGGCGACTCTGGCAGGGCGAGATAGCCGGGACGCACGTGGACCTGGGGGGATCCTGGCTCCATGGAACCCAGGACAACCCGCTGGCCGAGTGGTGCGCTCTTCAGAACATCGACTGGGTGAGCGACGGTGCCTGGGGCTCCTGGATGCAGATCCACAACGCCGACGGCAGCCTGACAAGTCAGCTTGCAGCCACGTCCCTAGTGGCGACGTGGGCAGACTTCGACCCTGCCGAGGCGGTTGCTGGACTGGGCGGCGAGGCATCCCTCCAGGAGGCAATCGACTGGTACCTCGAGAACCGCAAGTTGACCGGTGAAGCGGGGGAAGCAGTCAGGTTCAGCCTGGAGTGGCTCGAAGGCGGTCTGAACATCGGAGCCCATCCAGATGCAATCTCTGCCGCCGGTGCGGCCGCCTATGTCCTTCCGGGAGGGGGGAACGTGGTCATCAACGGCGGGTATCAGACGGTGGTAGACCGAATGAGCGCCGGGCTCGACATCCAGCTCGAACAGCCAGTGCTGGCAGTCGAAGTCGACGATCGACAAGCGATCGTCTCGACCGACGCGGGATCGCTGCAGGCAGACCGGGTCGTGATGACTGTGCCACTCGGAGTTCTCCGCAGTGGCCAGATTCACTTCATGCCCGGCTGGCCGGTGAGTATCGACCGGGCGGTCAACCGTCTTCGGATGTCAACCGCAGAAAAGCTCATCCTCCTATATGGCGAACGCTGGTGGCCCGAAGACGTACGCCGACTCGTATACCTGGGCTCGGATCGCCGCTTTCCGGCCTGGATGGACCTCACCACCCATGTAGGTGCTCCCACTCTGCTCGCCTATCACAACCCCAGTCTCAGTGACGTATCCGCTGACCCCGCTACCCGCATGGATCAAGGACTTGAAGTCCTGCACCGCATGCTCGGCAAGGGGCCCAAGCCAATCGGGGCGATGGTGACTGACTGGACGAACGACCCCTACGCCCGAGGCTCGTACAGCCACATTTCTGCCGGTGCGACCGCAAGCGACATGCGAGCGTTCCAAGATGGAGACCGTCGGGTCTTGTTCGCCGGAGAACACACCGTGCCCGAGTACTACGGGACGGCCCACGCGGCGTTCGTCTCGGGTCGGAGAGCCGCACGCCAGATCATCGAGTCCTGACCACGCGGTGGCGATCAAGTCGGCCCACTACGCTCCGACCATGTCGCAGATCACCAAGTCGGTCAGGCTCTCGGGAAGTTCGGGTCGCAGCATCGAAGACGCCATCCGCACCGTGTTGGCACGGGCTGCAACGACGATCGACGAAATCACCCGCTTCGACGTCGTCGATGTATGGGGAGCCGTCGATGACTCGGGGGTACCCACCGAGTTCTCGGTCACCCTCGACATCACCTTCGTAGTGAAGGAATCGGTCCACGGTTGAGTCGTCGCCTGCCTGACATCGCCGACCTAGGTCACGGGATCGGCGTGATCCCTCTGCCGCTGCCGTTCGACAGCCCGGCGTGGGTCAACTCCTACGTCGTCACAACCTCCACCGGGGCGACCCTCATCGACTGCGGAGTCGATTGGGAACCAGGTCTCACGAGACTGCTCGACGGGTTGGCCGTTCTCGAGATCGAGCCGGCTTCGATCCACACCCTCATCGTCTCCCATCTACACCCCGATCATGTCGGCATGGCGCCGCGCATCGTGGAGATGACAGGGGCGCGGCTCACGATGCACCGCAGTGCCCTGAAAAACCACCTCGTTTACAACGACACTCCTGGTACCCAGCGGTGGCTGGACGGTTTCGGACGGCTACACGGCGTACCTGACGATCTGCTGGCCGCCTTCGCAGCCCTCGACCGGCCCGATTGGATGCCGTTCGCGGGACCGCCTGAGGTTCTAGTGGACGACGGCGACCTTATCGAGCTCGGCGATAGGCGGACCTTCGAAGTGCTCCACACCCCCGGCCACGAACACAGCCACATCTGTTTGGTCGAATCCAAGACCGGAATTCTGTTCTCGGGGGACCACATCCTGCCGAGGATCACTCCCGTAATCATGTGGGACCAAACCGACACCGACGTGCTCGGCATGTACCTGGACTCTGTGACCCGTCTGACTGGAGACCGCTTCGGGCTGACCTACCCGGCGCACGGCTCGATAGTCGAAAGAGGTTCACAAAGGGCCGAACAAATCGTCCTGCACCACGAACGTCGACTCGACGGAATGCTGGAAGTCGTGAAGCTCGGACCGACCACCGCGTGGAGTGTCATGGCAGAGTCTTTCCGACCCCATCTCAACCCTTTGGAACAGCGACTGGCACTCCGCGAAACCGTTTCGCATCTGGAGTACCTGAGAGCGGGTGCTCGCGTTTCTTCGTTCGACGAGGAAGTCCGCTACTACCGCAGGGCCCGAGGCGCCTGACCCGAAGACTCCCAGAGCTGGCGCATCAGTTCGCTCGAGTCGACCAGTTCATCGAGCTTGCCTTCTGCAACGACATGACCCGCGTCGAGCAGGATGATCCGGTCGGCTCGTCGCAGCACCGGCCGGCGGTGTGAGATCACCAGACACGAAACATCTCGCTGGGCGAAAAGCCCATCCCACAGGCTGGCTTCGGTCTCGACGTCCAACGCCGAAGAGATGTCGTCGAAAACGAGGACCTCGGCACCGGTTGCGAAAGCTCTGGCTGCCGCTGACCGCTGAACTTGGCCGCCGGAGAGTTTCACGCCGCGCGCGCCGACGGCGGTGTCGATGCCCCGCTCGAGGTCGGCGATATCCGGGGCAAGAATCGCGAGTTCGACGGCGTCACGCATCATCTGGTGGGTGACGTGACTTCCCAGAGCGATGTTGCGAGCAAGGGAATCTGAGAACAGTCTTGGTACCTGAGCGGTATACGCCGTTCGAGGAGGTACCAGGAACGAGGCCGGATCCTCCACTGGCTGACCGTTCCAGAAGACCTCACCCGTAGCAGGCAGCAAACCGAGCAGGGCTCTGACGAGAGTCGTCTTGCCGGACCCGATACGGCCCGTGACGACTACGAACTCGCCACGTCGGACGACAAGCGAAACTCCCTCCACTCCCCCACCCGTGGATTCGTATCGGAAAGAAAGATCCCGCGCCTCTAGGACCTCGAACGGATCTTGGAGACCGACGGGGACCGGCTCGATGACCTCTCCGTGGAGCGGCACCCTGGTCCGGTCGAGCAACTCCGAGTCGGGTGCGTCTACCGCCAGCCGGCGAATCCGATCGAACGACACTCCGGTCCGCCGATGCTGGGCAACGATGTCGCCCGCGAAAGCCATGTAACCGGTGAGCCTGGGAAGGTAAGTGAGGAAGACAGCAAGATCTCCGACCGTGAACGAACCGTCGAGGATGTCCGAGGCTGCGACAAGCAGAACGATTGCCGTACCGATCGTCGCCATATTGGTGTTGATCGAGCGGAGCAGCTCCGTGAGGAACGTATCGCGCAAGGCCTTCTTACGTCTCACCTCGTTCATCCGATCGAACTCGACCAGCACCCGTTCGGAGGCATCCGCCAGTTTGATGGCCTGCACGCCACCGAACATCTCACCCACAAACCCGGTCACCTCTTCGGTTGCGACCCGCATCTCTCTTCTCCGCTTGCGGATCTGCGGGCTGAGGGCCTGAGTGAGTCCCAGAGTGAGTAGAAGAGGGATGATGACGAACGTGGCGAGGCGGGCGTCGATGGTGAACATGACGAACGTCGCTCCGCCAGCGAAGACTAGAACACCGCCAAGGTCGACCCAATTTTCCATGTATTCGAGGAGGTCATCGACGTCGTCCCGGAAGGTGCTGATCGCTTCTGACGGCGACACGGCCAACTGGCGGGAGCGCGGTGCGGTCACCAGCCAGCGGAGGATGTTGCGCCGCAGTTGGAGTGAACTCTCGTTCCAATGATCGATCCAGTGGATGTCGCCCAGCCAGAACACCAGTTGTCGCGAATAGACGATCGCAATGAACGCGAGAACGACTGTCCACACCCCTTCACCGACGGCCTCACTGTCTGTGAGACGGTCGAACACGGCGCCGATGGCGACACCCAAGGCCACTGGCATGCCGTGGATCAACGTCCACAGCACGAAGGAGAGGCCAAACCTGCCCGGTCTGTAACGAATCAGTTCCCAACCGAGGCGGAAGACGCCATAAGGCTTCATGCGATCTCGTCTCCCGCACCAGCCATGAGCAATTGGGAGTATCTGCTCTCCGGGTCGGCCGCCAAGGTGTCACGAGAACCGTCTTCTACGACCCTTCCGCCTTGGACAACCATGATCCGATCGACCGATCTGACCGTCTCGAGTCGATGAGCGACGATGACGGCCGTCCGCCCGGCGAACAACCGCTCGGTGGCCGTCGCTATCAGGGCTTCGGTACTCGGATCGAGCCGCGATGACGGCTCGTCGAGAATCACAACCTTCGGGTTCTGCAGAAAGACCCTGGCAAAGGCGAGCAACTGGCTCTCACCAGCCGACAGACCGTCGCCGCCCGCCCGTAGACGCGTGTCGAGACCCAAACCGCGTATCCAATCTCCGAGCCCCACCGCATCGAGCGACTCGAAGATGGCGTCATCAGCGTGATCGGGGTTGAAGAACGTCAGGTTGTCGCGAATCGTCGCCTGGAAGAGTTGAACGTCCTGAGTCACCACGCCCACCAAGGAACGCATGCCATGCGGATCGATTGTCCGAAGGTTGACACCGTCGATCTTCACGGTGCCAGCGGTGGGGTCATAGAGACGCGCCAGGAGACGCGTGATGGTCGTCTTTCCCCCGCCGGTTCTTCCAAGCAGACCGACTGACGTCCCGGGTGGGATTGTGAAGTCGATACCGTCGAGGACCTGCTGGTCCTCATAGGCGAAGGAGACGTCGGCGAACTGGATCGAACCGCCGACCGGAGCGGGAATTGTCCCTGACTCGTCGAGTCGCGAGTGCCGGGCACGAAGGGCGTCGATCCTGAGAATGCCACCCGCCGCCTTCTGAAGTTCCTGAAACTCCTGGGCCACCTGTTCGATAGGCGTGCGAACCAGAGCTACGTACTGAATGATCAGATAAGCGGTGCCGACGCTGATGTCGCCCTGCAGCACCAGCCAAACACCCATCGCCAGGGCGATCACGTCACCGGTCCAATAGGCGGTGTTGGATGCGACCCAGAAGACGGTCCGTTTGCGCCATGCCCGCCTGGTGCGTCGATAGAAGTCCCGCATCACATCGACGAAGATGAACATCGTGTGCAGTCCCGCACCGTTAGCTCGGATGTCGTCCAGTCCGTCGAGACGTTCCTCGATGAACCCATAGAGCTTGGCGGAAGTGTCACGCTCTTCTTCGGACGCCTTTTCGGCCATATGACGCATACGGACTAGAAGGGTGAGTACGCCAAATACGTAGACGGCCATCGCCGCGCCCAGCCTCCAGTCCTGACGGGTCGACACGATGAGGACTCCAAGCAGCAGCAGGCCGCTTCCGAGCAAACGGACAACGAAACGGGCGATGAAGTTGGACACGGCCGTCACATCACCATCGATCCGCTCGATCATCTCGCCAGGCGTCGTCTCGTTGTGAAAGCCCATGTCCAAGCCGAGGGCATGGCGGGCCAGGTCAATTCGCAGTCGGTTGGTGGCCCGCCACCCGATGTCGGCGCCGAGGAAAGTCGACGTAGCCGATAGGAACTGCTGGACGACCCCAACGAACAGATATGCGATGCCAGCCGACGTGAGGACAGACAACGGCGAAGCGGCCAAGGCCGAGTCGATAAACCGCTGCAGGATCAACGGAACGAACACCTGCAGCGCAGTCGCCACGATCAGGGTCAGAGCTAAAACCGCTACCCGCGCCCTCAATGGTGGCAGGTAGGTCATCAACGTCGAGCGATATCCGGGCGCGGTCAGAACTGCCTCAAGATCGGTGGGAGCACGCTACCGAACGAGCGCGCCGCGCTCGTTCGAATATTCAAGGTCACATGCTGCGGCGGTACCGGCCGCCTACCTGGTAGAGGGCGTGTGACATTTCTCCGAGGCTGGCGACCTTGGCGGTTTCCATGAGGGCGTCGAAGAGGTTGATACCGCTGGTGGCGGCCCGTTGGAGCGCTTCGAGAGCAGCGGGTGTGTCTGCCGCGTTCCGTTGCCGGTAGGCGCTGACCGAATCGATTTGGCGGTTCTTGGTTTCGTCGGAGGCTCTGACGAGGTTGTCGGGGATGATGAAGGGTGACCCGTCGTCGGAGAGGAATGTGTTGACACCGACAATGGGCAGTTCGCCTGACTCTTTGAGTCTCTCGTAATAGAGGGATTCTTCCTGGATGCGCATCCGCTGATACTGACGTTCCATCGCCCCGAGGACGCCACCTCTGTCGTTGAGCCTCTCGAACTCGGCATACACGGCTTCCTCGACGAGGTCGGTGAGTTCTTCGATGATGAAGCTGCCCTGCAGGGGATTCTCGTTCTTGTTGAGTCCGAGTTCGCGGTTGATGATCAGTTGGATGGCCATGGCCCGGCGGACGGACTCTTCGGTGGGCGTGGTAATTGCCTCGTCGTAGGCGTTGGTGTGGAGACTGTTGGTGTTGTCATAGATGGCGTAGAGCGCCTGCAGAGTCGTGCGGATGTCGTTAAACCCGATCTCCTGGGCGTGGAGGGAGCGTCCGGAGGTCTGGATGTGGTACTTGAGCATCTGAGATCGCTCGTTGGCGCCGTACAGGTTGCGCATCGCCCTAGCCCATATCCGGCGTGCCACCCGGCCGATGACCGCGTATTCGGCGTCGATTCCGTTGGAGAAGAAGAACGACAAATTCGGGGCGAACGCATCAATGTCCATCCCCCGGGACCGGTAGTACTCGACGAACGTGAACCCGTTGGCAAGCGTGAAGGCCAGTTGAGTTATCGGGTTGGCTCCGGCTTCGGCCATGTGATATCCGGAGATGGATACCGAATAGAAGTTGCGGACTTCGTTGTCGATGAACCACTGCTGGATGTCGCCCATCATCCGCAGGGCGAACTCGGTCGAGAAGATGCAGGTGTTCTGGGCTTGGTCCTCTTTGAGAATGTCGGCTTGAACTGTGCCTCGCACCACTTTGATCGTCTCGGCTTTGATACGCGCATAGGTTTCAGGATCGAGGATGCGGTCACCGGTGGTGCCGAGGAGCATCAATCCGAGTCCGTCGTGACCGGCGGGAAGCTCCCCGTGGTAGCTCGGGGGATCCTCGCCGAGCACTTCATCGACCCTGGCCTGCAAACCGACCTCGCGAATATGCCTTTCACATGCCTGGTCGACCGCCGCGTTGAGAAAGAAAGCGAGGATCATCGGCGCGGGTCCGTTGATCGTCATCGACACCGAGGTGGTCGGATCGGTGAGATCGAAACCCGAGTAGAGCTTCTTGGCATCGTCCAGGGTGGCGATCGAAACCCCTGAGTTCCCGACCTTGCCGTAGATATCAGGTCTCACGGCCGGGTCCTCACCGTAAAGGGTGACCGAGTCGAACGCCGTCGACAACCGAATGGCGGGCATCCCTGCAGCCAAATAGTGGAACCGATGATTTGTCTGTTCAGGCGGCCCCTCACCGGCAAACATCCGGGTGGGATCCTCAGCGGTCCGCTTCAACGGATAAATCCCCGCCGTGTACGGATAGGAACCCGGCAGGTTCTCTCTTCGTCCCCAACGCACCCGATCGCCCCAACCCGTGAACTTGGGAGTGGCAATTTTCGGGATCCTCGTCTTCGACAGCGATTCGCTGACCAACGGCACCCGGACCTCGACGCCCCTCACGTCGTAGGCCAACTCGTCGCCTTCGAAGCGAGCCATGTTCTCGCTCCAGCCGTCCAGCAGATCGGATGTCTCGGCGTCCATTTCGGCCCGCACAGCGGCGATCGGGTCTGAAAAGTCGTTGCCAGTCAGCTCGGCGGCGGTTGTGAGTGCCTGGAGATCGGATGCCAGTCCGGCCTGGCTCTCTATACGCGCGTCCTCGGACCGGCCTCGCTCGGCGATCTCTGCCAGATACCGCGATCTCGCAGACGGGACGATCACGTGCGCATCGCGATCTTCGACTGGAAGGTCCAAAGTGGAGTTCTCGCCTATCGCTTCCATAACGGCTCGGTAGAACCGATTCGTCCCTGGATCGTTGAATTGCGATGCGACTGTCGCATACACGGGAAGGGAAGAGTCTTCGGCGTCGAACAACTTCCGGTTCCGGCGGTACTGCTTCTTCACATCCCGGACAGCGTCTTCGGCCCCCGGCTTGTCCGCTTTGTTGACGACGATCAGATCGGCATAGTCGAGCATGTCGATCTTCTCGAGCTGAGTGGCCGCCCCGTACTCAGGCGTCATCGCGTAAACCGAGATATCGGCGTGGTCGGTTATCTCGGTGTCGGATTGGCCGATACCCGAAGTCTCCAAAATGATCATGTCAAAGCCCGCCGCCTTAAAGACCGTCAAACCGTCCGCAACCGCCTGAGAGAGAGCCCGATGCGCCTGACGAGTGGCCATGGATCGCATGAATCCGCGTTCATGGGGCAACGAATTCACACGAATGCGGTCCCCCAACAATGCACCGCCCGAACGGCGCCTCGTCGGATCCACCGACAGGACTGCCACGGTCCGATCGGCGAAGTCCATCAGATAGCGACGCACGAGTTCGTCGGTCAGTGACGACTTGCCCGAACCCCCGGTGCCGGTGATTCCCAGCACGCGGGACTGAGCCTCGCCAGCTCTCGCCCTGAGTGCCTCGAAGATATCCGGATACTTGTCAGGATGGTTCTCCGCCGCCGACAACAACGAGGCAATCAGGGTGCTGGATTCAGTAGACAAGGAGTCCAGCACCACATCGGTCAGTTCCCCAGAAGGAACATCCGCCAGACGCAGCATCTCATCGATCATTCCCTGCAGACCCATCGTGCGACCATCGTCTGGTGAGTAGATCCGTCCGACACCCTCGGACTCCAACTGGTCGCCTTCGGACGGCAGGATCGTTCCGCCCCCACCACCGAAAATCCTCACATCGGACCGACCAGCAGCATCTAAGAGCTCCCGCAAATAGCGAAAATACTCCATGTGTCCGCCTTGATACGAAGTGACAGCCACTGCCTGGGCATCCTCTTGCACCGCGGCAGCAGCAACATCGCCGGCACTCCGGTTGTGCCCGAGATGGATCACCTCCGCACCGGAAGCCTGCAGGATCCGACGGAAGATGTTGATCGAGGCGTCATGGCCATCGAAAAGGTTCGTCGCAGTAACGAAACGAACAGGATTGACCGGTCGATATGCCTCCATCTGTTTCATCGTATCGACCAGATCGACCCTTGCGGACGGCGCTCTTCGTGCCAAACTTCTGAATGGGCGAAATTCGGTACGAAGGTTCGCTCATTGGGTACTGTGAAATCGGTGACCATCGGAGCGATGATCAGACCGGATCGGCGACCACGAGGACTGGGACCAGGAGGCTGGGGAAGTGCAAAATTTCAAGGGGCAGATGTTTCCTCACGGGATCGACGACCATTACACGGCCACGATCGCAGTCGACGGCGAGTGGGTCAGGGTGTGGAACGAGCACAAGCGAGTCGGCGCCTGGCCGGTCGCGAGCGTCAACTGTGAACGAGTGACGGTTTTCCGCTTTCAACTCACTCTGGACGAGGTTCTTCACACCTTCCAGCCCGAAGATCCCGCCGGGTTCGCAACCGGCATCGGCGCGGTCCTCGACCTGCGACCCACGAGCCGGTTCGGACTTGGTCCAAAGGTCAAGGCTGCCAAAGAAGAGTTGGCCGCCGTTCTTGCCTCGTCCCCGACTGACGAATCAACCGACTGAACCCGACAGGTCAGTTGGATACTTGTGGACGAGCGACTCCATCGCCCTCTGCAGCGTCTCGATTCGAAACGGTTTGACGACGTGATCGTCCATTCCTGCATCGAGACATGCCTGGCGGTCAGCGTGGAACGCATGGGCTGATAGGCCGATAATTGGAACCTTCGATCCTCCTGCCCGAATCGACTTAGTCGCCTCGATGCCATCCATCTCCGGCATCTCCATATCCATGAACACACAATCGAAGGCGACGGAGGCAAGCGCGTCGATCGCTTCCCTGCCGGTCGCGGCCCCGGCAGTTTCATGACCGATTGCCTCAAGGGAACGCATGACTAAGGCCCTCCCGGTGGGTGAGTCGTCCACAACCAAGATCCGATAGCGTTGGCGTCTCTCTCGGAGCCAATGTCGTGTGATGAGAGGTGGCCTCACCGAATCGGAGGCGAGGAGCTGAATCGCTTCGATTAGGTCCACCGGTGACACTGGCTGTGGCAGATACCCGGTGATCCCATGTTTGATGCACTCTTCACCGTCACCTCTCTCCCCCTGCGGTGGCACGAGAATCACAGGGGAGCGTGCGAGTTGCGGGTCGCGCAGGACCTTGGCAGCAAAAGCAAACGGACGAGTGGTGGGCGCTGCGACCACGGCTACCGGAGCAAAAGCTGAGTCGTCGGACAGAGCAACGGATGCCGCCGCAAGAGGAGCCTCGGTGAAATCCGAAGGTTCAAATCCGCCGTTACGCAGGGCCTCAGCCAACGCACGGTTCGACTCCGGTCGTTCCCCGACGATCACGACCCAGCGGTTGCCGAGAGCTCCGGGAGCGTTGCCGGTCTCGTCGATGATGTGACGGGAAAACGAGACCGTGAAGTCGAACGTCGAACCGAGCCCGGGTCTGCTCGCAACCCGAATTTCGCCACCCATCGCCCTGACCACTGCCCGCGAGATGGTGAGCCCTAGGCCGGCGGTCACCGCTGCACCGCTGGACGCCGCCTGGGAGAACGGTTCGAAGATTCGTTCGATGTCATCAGGAGATATGCCGGTTCCGGTATCCCTGACCGCAAACCGCACGACCACTCGCGAGTGATCGTGTTCCACCAAGCCTGCCCCAACTTGGACGGTTCCCTTGTCGGAGTACTTGACAGCGTTGTCGACGAGGCGCATCAGCACCTGACGCAATCGTCCCGGATCACCGACCACATCGGTCGGGAGGGTGCTCAGGCCGTGGAGGGTGATTTCGATGCCGCGATCGGCCGCCAGCGACCGAACCGGGCGTATCGCCTCCCGGATCGCGTCGGGCAGGCGAAAAGGGATGTTTTGGAGCTTGATGCCCCCTGAGTCGATCTCGGAGATGTCGAGAAGGTCGTTGACGGCCGACAGGAGCGCTTCAGAAGCGGCATCGATTAGGTCCAGACCGTCGAGCTGCTCCGGGGTTAGTTCGGTCGCTCCGAGGATCCGACTGGCTCCGGTGATGGCGGTCAGCGGAGTACGCAGCGAATGTCCGATACGCCGCAGAGCCTCAGCTCGTTCGCCGGCCGTTGCCTTTTCGCTGTTCACACGATCCCTGTAACTCGACGGTCCGCCAGCATACGCAGAAGATCAGCGACCCGGCCGTAGGCTGACATCCATGCGGTTCTCGGCCCTTCTTCTGTTCGTCGTCGCCTGCTCGGCCGCTCCGATGACGACTACTACAACCACTACCGCACCGGCAACGACGACCACCCTCGGAGCGGCAGACGTTTACTCACTAGTCAGCGCATCACTCGCTTTCGTCGAGACGCCGATTGGTCGCGGAAGTGCAGTACTTCTCGAGGCAGGCCTCGTAACGAACGCGCACGTTGTCTGGCCGGCCGAAGAAGTAACGATTTCTTTCCCCGGGGGTCTATCAGCGGTCGTGGCCGTCATCGCATACGACTGGATGGCAGACCTCGCGCTTCTCGACGTGTCAGGCCTCACCGATCTTCCCCCACCGGCGTTGCTCCATACCCGCCCAGCCGAGCCGGGTACGACTGTCTACCTGGTCGGATACCCGGCCGACAACCAGCAATCTGCTTCCCCCGCCATAACCAGGGGCATCGTTTCACGCACCAGATTCTGGACAGAGACGGGAATGTCCTTTATTCAGTCCGACGCTCTCATCTCGGGCGGGCAGTCGGGAGGCGCCCTCGTCGACGAGCAAGGTCGGATAATCGGTATTTCGGGATTGAGCGTCGGCGACGGTTTCGCGTTGGCGTTGGCTGCCAGCGACCTGGAGCAGCGAGTTTCAGCGATGACGGACGGAAGCGACCCGGATGGTCTCGGATTGCGTGCCGTCGGGGACCTCACGGGTGGGCCGAGTTCGAGCGGATCGATCGCCCACATCCTCGAT
Source organism: Acidimicrobiia bacterium (assembly GCA_041744795.1). GTDB lineage: Bacteria > Actinomycetota > Acidimicrobiia > Spongiisociales > ZC4RG35 > DATHWB01. The sequence continues at coordinate 17,575 of JBGTKD010000044.1, read as the reverse complement.
GAGACAGTGTTCGTCTTCGACGGCATCCCCGGCGACAACATCACCATTGAGATACGCGGTTCGTCGACCATCAACGCCGACCTCGTCGGCCCCGACGGGTTCGTCGAAGCCGCCAACAACGAGCCCGGTACCTTGCTGGTGCTCGAAGCTGAGATCGTGCTTGCCGGTCCCCACTTCATCGTGGTCTATCCCGAAAGCGGTCCGGTCGAAGAGGTCACGGTGTCTGGAGTCGAGGTGAACGCCTGGATCGATCGTGATCACGGCCGCCCCGTTGCGGTGGGATCGTCCGTCGCCGGCAATGGGGACTACCCAGGTGACCTTGACTGGTTCCTGCTCGAACTCGAGGAAGGACAGACGGTGACCGTTCGCGCTAGTTCGATCAACATCGACGCGGCCCTGCTCATCGATTTCATCGCAGGGAGCGCGTTCGAGAGCGACAGCGACTCCGCAGGTGGGGTCATAGGGTTTGACGCCATGATCGAGTACACCGCCTCCGAGACTGGCTCGTATGCCGTCGCGGTCTTTGACGAAACTGGGTTCGGTCCTGGTGCATATGTCCTGACGGTGGAGGAGACACAGCGATGAGGCTGGCAGCGAGGTCGGCCGGAGCCGCGCTGGCGGTGATCGCGGGTCAGTTGGCATGGGCCATCTGGCGACCGCTACCTACTTTTCCTGATCTCGACCCGAGCGGATTCGAGGGTCCAGACGACGGTGAACCGTTGCGCATCGTCGTATTGGGCGACAGCAGCTGCACTGGCTCCGGCATCGCGGATCCCCGTGACATCTGGGTGCGCGTGCTCGCCAGGCGCCTGGGGACTCATGGATTCCGCGTCGAGGTTGTCTCGTTTGCAACTGGAGGTTCACGGGCGGTCGACCTTGTGCGCGATCAGATCGAGCCTGCGATCGCGAGTGGCGGCGACATCGCTCTCGTGTCCGTGGGTGGCAACGACGCGCTGCGGGGTGTCGGGCTGCGGGTCTTCGAAGAAGCCCTCCGAACGATCACCGAGCGTTTGGCCGCAGAGTTCCCGATCGTGGCCCTCAGTGGCGTAGGGGATATCGGAAATGTCCCTCGCCTGCCTCTCCTTCTCTCGACGGCGGCTCGTCGTCGAGGACAAGCCATGAACCGCATCCATGGCGTCGTAGCCGAAAGTCATGGAGCACTGGTGGCGGACCAGTGGGCGTGGGCGGCGACCCGGTTCAGGGATCGATCAGTGTTCGCGCCTGACTTATTCCACCCCAACGAAGAAGGACACAAGGTCTGGGCCGAAGTCGCCTTTGAACTTCTTGCGCCGGTCCTGGTCAATCGATCCTAAGACCCAGTCAGTCGGTGACGGATCCGACCCCTCTCTCGGTGGCCAGCCAGTCCATCCGACGGTCGTGGATTTCAGTCGGTAGGGAGTCGACGAGCAGTCGCTCCAATGTGACACCGACCGCCACCGCGCTCGTCGCCGCGGCAAACAGACGGTCGTAATAGCCCTTTCCCCACCCGAGGCGGGTCCCATCCCGAGCAAGCGACAGCGACGGTGTGAGAACAATGTCCAGAGAACCCGGGTCAAGCGTTTCGCTGTCTGCCACGGGCTGGTCATATCCCAAGCGGTGCACCTCGCGCGGCGCTTCGATGGGGTGAACGGTCAGCGGCAGGTCATCCGGAGGGGTACGCGTCACAAACCACCGATGACGCTCGTCCACGACACCTGTCACATCCAACTCGCCTGGCATCGGGAGGTATATGAGGACGTTGCCTGGTCGGTCGGCTAACCAGCGGCGAAGCTGCGTTGTCACGGCAGCAGACTCCTCCGCGCTAACCGGAGGACGTCCCCGTAATTGGCGTCGCAGTGCGGCCTTTCCCTGGTGAGTCATGCAAGGCAGGGTATCGGCGTCACCGGGGACTGCTCTGTACGCTGACATGTTCATGTTCTCGTACTTGAGGACCGTTCCTCGGACACTCGTCTTCGCGTTCACCGCCGCCTACACGACGCTCGGCGCCGGCATGGTCGCCTGGTTCCTCGGGTCGAGAAATCCCAGCGATCCTCGAATCGAGAGACTTATCGAGTGGTGGGCCCAACGATGGTTGAAGGCTGCCCGTTGCACCTTGGAGGTAAGAGGTGCTGAGAATGTCGATACGAACAGATCGCACGTGGTGGTCGCGAACCACATCTCCAATCTCGATGTCGTTGCTTGCTTCTCCGCTATCCCCCTGCCGATCCGGTACCTCGCCAAAAAGGAGTTGTTCAATGTTCCGATCTTGGCTCAAGCGATGCGCGCTGTCGGGATCGTGGAAGTCGATCGCAGTGGACGGGCAGCGGCGATCGCGTCGGTGAATCTGCAGTCGAAGCCGGTCATCGAACGCGGCCACTCGCTCATCATCTACCCGGAAGGGACTCGTAGCTATCACGGGGATCTTCAACCCTTCAAGAAGGGGGCCTTCGCCATGGCGTCGGCCGCAGGTATGCCCATCCTGCCGGTGACCATCCATGGGACGTGGGAGGCATGGAAGCCAAATAGTCCATGGATCAAAGGCAACTCACACGTCACGGTCATCATTGACAAGGCGATCGAAACCGACGGCCTGTCGCCCGCCGAGTTGGACAATCTTCGGATCGAGACCCATGCCATCATCGCCAGCCACCTGACGGAATTCGTTCGTCAGTCGTAGACACCTGCCAAGAAGGTGTGGCCGTTGCGGACCACGCAGAGGAAAGCACCGACCGAGGTCACCAACTGGTAGCGATCGATGGCCTGGTCTCCTTTCCACCATGAACCTGTCATCCGCCACGGTCCCGCCCAGTTGAGCACTGGTTCCCATCTGGTCCCCAGCCGAACCCTGACCGGGTACGGGCCGTCCCATTCGACTTCCAGGGGCCGGAGTTCGGGCGGAACGAGGGCAGGAGAAGGCCCGGGAGTTGCCCCTGGCCATGGCGCCATCGGGTCGCGGGTCACCACGGCTTGTTCCTGCCATCGGTACCAGGCAACCTGTTCCGCTGGCAGCCGGCCGCCCTGTGCCACCGCCTCCAGTACCCCGTCCGGTCCCACAAGGGTCTGGACACGAGCCAACGCTCGCTCGGCCTCGACTCTGGCAGCCTCATCAGTGAAGAAACCCAACTGTCTACCTTCTCCGGAAAGATCCGATGGATCCAGCCGTAACCGGACGATTCCCCCGCCGGTACGGCGTCGTTCGTCGATCCAGGCCTGAAGCTGCCAACGGACTCGCTCCGACAGCGCATCCTCTGTGAAGGGATCCGACGAGCGCCATACCCGCGAACGCGTCTCGCCGTCGTCGGTCTCTGCCTCGACGACGATCCGATGCGGGGCAATTCCCTCCTGTCTGAGACCGGCAACGAGTTTCACAGCCAGAGCCCGGGCCGCAAACGCCACCTGGTCCAACAACTCCAGCGGCTCCTCCCACTTCGATTCGACCGCCAGTTCCGGTGGAATCCTGCGAGGGTCGATCTGGCGGTCCTCGCCGTGGGCCAATCGATGAACAGACAGCCCGAGATCGCCGAACCGGGAAGCAACTGCATCCCGCGGCAGCCCGGCGAGCGATCCCAGAGTGGTGACTCCCAGCCAGCGGAAGGTCGCAACGAGATCGTCGTGATCGATGACAGAAATGTCGAGGTTGGCTAGGAACGACCGGGTGTCGGCAACCAGGTTTGGGCCGTCGACGGATGCCGTACGTGCCGCCCAGGTGGCTGCGAACGGGCCATCCGCCAAGCCGATCCGGGCGTCTATGCCCCCGGCACGCAACTTGCCATCGATGAGGTCTGCCACCGCCCGACTATCCCCGTAATACCTGAGGGCGCCACTGACCGGAACAAGGATCAGACCGGGCTCGACGACCTCGACCCGCGGTACGAGTTCTTCGATCATGCGAATCACGGGTTCGAAACGTCGCGCCTCTTCTTCGAGGTCACGTAACAAAACGGTTGCCCCGGGACACAATCCCTCCGCCTCCCGGCGAGGCATGCCGCGGGTGACACCCGAAGCAAGCTCATCAGCCGCGACAACACGGGACACCCCTTTGTGGGGAGCACCAACGACTATGACAGCCCTATCCGAAGGAGCGTCCGGCCGACTCAGCGGCCAGGTCGGACACCACACGCAGATTGTGGGTTCCGGCATCGTTCACCTCGATTGTCCGGTTCATTCCGGCCACGCCTTTTCCGGATGCCTCCAATACGAGACGTCGCTCGATCAACCGTCCATGACCACTGTCCGGGCCGTCCCAGCGAACCTGGCTGGCGCGCAAACGCAGGTATCCCACGCCGGTTGGCAACCCTCCGGTCAACGGTCGAAACACCACCCTTCCCTGGCGGGCACGAACGAGGGCAGCAAGACGACGAAGGTCCTGGTCCCTGATCCCCCCGGGGATCTCGGCATACATGGCCGGAACCCCTTCCAACAGAGCGGCCGCCACCTTGGGCCAAACGGTCGGATCAGAACAACGCACGATGATCGGCATCCTGACACCCGTCTCCCAGGCCGCCTGGGGAGAAGCCCATCCTCGAACATCGAGGATGACTACCGGAGAGGCCAGAGAGGGTGCGGCCAGCATGCGATATCCGATCCGGGTCAGCCCGAACCCGACCGGGCCGGTCAATTCGACGGGTCGTCCGGGTTGGAGGACCAGCAGATCGGAATCCCGTTCCCGTAGGCGCGTCCGCAAGTCCCATCGATCCATCGTCCCCGCCAGGACCTCGGTTCGAACCGCCGTAGAAGACAAGCACCCACTCCTGATGTCTGGTCCCGGACAGCGCGCCCGGAACCAGACACCGTATCGAACATGTGTTCGATACGCAAGATGCTTTACACGGTGACCAACTCGTCGGCAGGTTCGCGCGCCAGCACCAAGCTGGTCACTGCGATCCACGCCAAGAGCACGAGAAACCCCACCCACGGAGCAAGGGCCGACACCGCTACGAGCGCGGCGCCATACCCGACGGGCCGCGGAAGCGCTCCTGCCTCAATCGTCGCAAAAAGGGCGCTGGCACCAATCGCGAATAGCGCCGGGACAAATAGCGTCGAACTGTTCCACCCATAGACAATGACCAGTCGGGCGATGGCTTCGCCACCAGCGATACCTCCAACCGTCGAGGCCATTTGACCCATGGCCATGATCAACATCAGCGCCACAGCGAGCAGGACAGACCCCGACAGGAAAACAGCACCCAGCCAACCGGGAACACCGCTGCGCGCGAATCGATCACGTACGAACCCACCGAACGCCAACAGGAACGGGATCGAGAACATGGCGATGACCGTCGCCGTACCCGCGTCATCTCCCACATCACTCATCTCGGCCATGATCACGAGGTCGGAATTCTCCGGAGAAGCCTCGAAACCGGCGTGGATTGAGAACGACCACACCAGCAGTCCGACAAATGCCAGCCCGCACAGGGCACCTACTCGTTGCGTCATTTGCGCCTCCTTTCGAACTACAGACGAAAGGAGGCGCGATTCGGGTGACGCGTTCAGCCGGTTGTAACGGGCTCTGACTCTTCGCTCTCTTCGGCATCTTGTGGAACTTGTGGGGGGCGTCGGCGCATCAGCCACCAAATACCCAGCGGGATCCAGAAGAACGGGAGGAGAGCCGCCAGTAAGTAGACAGCGAGCTGGGCAAGCAGGACGAGCAGTTCGAAACTGCGCTCCAGACCTTCGCCAAAACCGGGAACACCACCCGGATCCACGGCACTGATCGACATTGTGGCCACGTTTGCCACCGACCGGCCTTCACGGACTGTTCCGTCGTCGTCTACCGGAAGAGCGGTAACACTCGTCTGGGTTCGCCAACTGCGATCAGCGATGATCTGGGCTGCCATGACGATGGACTGGCCGGGCTCCAGGATCTGAGACATGTCCCCGAAGACCGGGATGAGGTCTTCGTCGGAAACGCCAATCACGGGGTCGCGCAGCGTGAATGAGGTCAGATCGGTGTCCCCTACGTTCACGATCTCGAAGCACACAGTTACCGCCGTCCGCTGATCGACAGTGAGAGAGGAGCTGCCAGGACAGGCCAAACCCTCGTCGTCGGCGCCCGGATAGGCGGTCACGTCGACGCGCACGCCGGGTCGGACGGTGTTCTCGGTGATCGTCAGCGTGATCGTCGCCAGCGAGACGGCATCTTCCAAAGTTCGGAGCTGACCGCGGAGTGTCTCCAACTGAGTCTCGCGCTGAAGGAGTTGATTCTCGAGATCGGCGATCGTCTTGATGTCCGTGGCAGCTTCCAAGAACCCGCGGAGCCGCTCGACGCTCGCCTCGGCGGTCGTGATACGGCTGCGAATATCGACTACTCGTTCGGTCACGTCGTCGGCCGTCACGTTCTGGCTCCGCAGTTCGCCGATCGAGCCGAGCCGGACGAGAGCCTCCTGAAAGTCCTCGGGGAAGACCTTGAACACGAGGACGCTGCGCGCGTCCGGACTGGCGGTGGTGCGCTGTCCGAACAGGAATCCACCAAGGGTTTGAATCCGTTGGGTGGCCTCGTTCCCGGCTTCGGCAACGTCGTTCACGGCGACTGTCATGTCAGCTATGAAAATGATGTCTCGACCCAGATCGGCTGCGGTTTGAATCAGTGGAGTGGCCACCACTCCCCCACTTTCGAGGTCAGACGAGGGTTGTTCTTCGTCGACGTCGCCTTCGCCACCCGCGCGGTCGTCGGCTGCCATCGTCGTCGTTGGGGAAGCGGGCGACCCATCGGATACGTTGAACAATTCGGAGGAGTCACCGGAGCCGGTGCAGGCGCTGATCAGCAGCGCTATCACAGCGGCGAGTTTCCACGACTTCGTCATTGTCAGTCCTCTCACTTGATAGAAGTGAGACGAACTTGTCGAGACGATGGTTCCCCAGCCGAGATGACCGTCAAGAAGTCCTGGACATTGGAAAGTAGACGTAACGGCCGAAATCATCTTTGACCTTGACCTCAAACTGAGTCCCGATCGGCGCATTCTTGAAGGTTGCCTTCAGATTCCAGTTGCCATCCGCGTTGACCACTGTCTCGCTACTCCCCCAGGCCGAGACTGCCATGACGAGGCTCCCGGGCTGGCCGGTTCCGTAGTACTCGCCGTAAGCCGGGTCTCCATTCGTCTCGGTGAACATGGCGTAAGCCGCGAATGGGGCCGGGTCTTTGACGGGCTCCTTAAGCGGGTCTTTGACAGGTTCCTTGGGCGGTTCCTTGACGGGTTGATAGACAGCGGTGACGCTCGCCGAAACCTCATTGCCTGCCGTATCGACTGCAGTGAACGTGGCTGTGTTCGAGCCTTCCGAAAGGATCAGCAGGATCGACCAGTTACCTGTCTCATCGACTGTGGCTTCGTACGGGCCGCCGAACACGCGAGCTCCTGGCTCGGTTGTTCCGCTAAAAGTGATGTGACTCTCCGTGAACACCTGGCCGTCAACCGGAGAGGCGATCGTAATGAACACGACCGGCGCGGCCGGAACCGGGGCGGGGGCAACCGAAGTCTCCTGTAACGGAGCCGTTGTCGTCGTTGGCAGAGCGGTTGTGGTCGTTACTTCGATGGTCGTCGTGGTTGTCTCGAGGTCGTCCGCCACCACGGTCGGCCGCAGCGACCAGATACCGAATACGAGCACGAACGCGGTGATCGCGCCGGCTGCCATCGCCCACGCCGGGTTCCAAGTACGCGTGCGGACCGAGGGCGGCTCGGTCAAGGTGAGGTTCGATTCGGCCACCGAACGACGCAAACCGTCGGCCGCATCTCGTGCCCGGGTGTCGAGATCCATCACGACCTCACCTCCAACCTCTCGGCGAGGGCCTTGCGACCCCGGTGGAGATGGACCTTGGCGGTGGACGGGCTGCAGTCGAGCACTTCGGCGATGTCGCTAACCGGGCGGTCCTCGAGGTAGTGCAAAGCGATGGCAGTCGCCTGGTTCTTCGGTAGTGACCGCACTGCCTTCCAGAAGGCTTCATCGTCAGGTTCCATAGGAGCGATGGAGTCTTGGCGGTGACCGGCGAGGCGAGTGACCGCTTTCAACTCCGCCATGCGCCGGCGATACATACTCACCGCCATGTTCGACGCCACTCGGCGTACCCATGCATCCGGTCGATCCATCACAGACACCCTCTCCCACTGGGCGTGCGCCACCATGAGCGCTTCCTGAGCCAGATCCTCGGCTGCTGCCCTACTGCCCGAGAGGGCAAGCACGAACGCGACCAACTTGCGGAACTCACGCCGGTAAAAGGCCTCGAAGGTTTCAAGGCAGACGAGATGCTCGCCGGTTGTCGTTGCTCCGATCACGCCGGATCTCCGGTTCATCTGTGGAAGTACTCGCATCGGCAGCCCGAAAGGTTTACTTGACCGGCTCTCCGTTCTCGTAGGCATCGCATTCTTGAAACGGCGGTAAACCTCGCACGGGGGTTTGGACGAGTGACTTCGTGACAGAACGGAGCACTAATGAGACACGTCTTGATGTTCGTGGCCGGATTCGCGGTAGTCGCCCTGACGGGGGTGGCGATGGCCCAGACCGGTCTTCTGGCCGGGGAATCAACCGAACCTGACGAGTGGCCAGCGTATGCCACACAAACCGTCGACCTTCCAGCCGCGGACAGGATCGTCACGACATCGCAGTCAGATTCGTTGACGAAAACCCGGGCAACCGGAAAGTCCGAGACGAAAACCGAGACGAAGATTGCGACGAAGATTGCGAACGAAACCGAGGATGCCGATAAGTCCGAGACGGTCGAGGTCCCAAAGTTGGGAGACCAGCCTGTTTGGTCGATCACCCAGAAGGTGACAGCCAGCGAGACGCCATACGAAAAGTTCTACGGAACCGGAAGTCCGGGTATGAAGATCACTGCTAGGAGCCCGCACGGGTCGGCGTCGACCATCATTGACAAGTCGGGGAACTGGGTCCTAGGCATTTCCTTCAAATCGACGGCCGGCTCGTCGTTTGCCGTGACGGTGAGTACATCCACCGGCTGGATCAACAATTACAGCTTCAGCCACCTCGCCGCGAAGGCAACCACGACCACCACAAAGACCACGGCGACAACGAAGACCGACTGGACTATCGCCCAGAAGTACGCCGAGAACACCGAGCCGTGGACGAAGTTCTACGGGACCGGCCCGGAGGGCACAACCGTAAGGGCTACCTCGGATCACGGGTCCGCTGAGGTCATCGTCGGCGAACAAGGCGACTGGTACCTACGAGTGCACTTCGACGTCCCGGCCGGGACAGTTATTGGAGTGCGAGTCACAAATTCCCATGGCTTCGACCAGACCTACCACTTCGTCTGGAAGTCCTACGAGCTGGCCGTTCAGCAGAAATTCGGAAGTTCGAATGACTCACACGACGTCTTCTGGGGGACCGCAGCCCCCAACTCATGGGTCAAGATCAACTCTGCCTACGGCTGGACCAAGGTGCCAACATCGGAGACAGGATCATTCGAAGCGACGTTGCACTTCGAGAACCCGCCTTTCGACGTCGCATTTGAGGTCGAGGTCTACGACGCGACAGAAAACCGCAAGGCCTTCATGTTCACGCGGCTCGGCGCCTCCGCGTAAGGCAGAAATCCCTTGTCACCCGATGGGAGCACTTGTTCGTCGGTAGGGGTGAGCAATGGAAAGGACACTCATGACTGCCCGACGTGCGGCGTTGCTCGCCGCTGCTTCCGGACCTGCGGCGATCTTCGTCGGCGACCTGTTTCTCGGCCCCATCGGGGCGCTGGTAATCGTCGGCGGCGGGGTGGCGATCGGATGGAAGTACGTTCCGAACTTCTGGCGCACCGTGTTCCGCGCGGCGATCGCAGGCGGGCTGGCCGGTGTCCTGGTCTTGGGACCCGGTTACCGGCTGGCGATGAGGATCGTGGCAATCCTCGACGAATCCAGGACACCTGAGTTCACGATCGAAGGAACGATGTTTCTCATCGTGGGGATCGGAGCGATGTTCGGCGGTATCACGACCACGTGGGTGACACTGATCACGAGGACATACGCGGCCCGAAGGGCGATCGCCGTCACCGGGCTGACCGCTGTGGTGATCGGCCCACTGTTCGTCAACTCCGAGGTCTTGCGGGAGCTGACCGAACTGGGTGCGGGGCCGGTCCTGAACGTTCCGATGTTCCTCGGAGTGACGGTCGGGTGGGCCTGGCTCGCCGATCGCTGGGCGCGCCCGCTGGAGCAACCTATTCCGGTCGACGCGGACCTGATCTCGGTGCCATGATTCCCTCGAGAAAGTCGAGGTGACAAGGTGAGTTGGTGGGCGGTCGAGATCGTCACCAACGTCGTCCTCTTGTCGATCGTTTTCGGGCTCGGGCCTCTGATCAAGCGCTTTGGCCGTGCGTACGCCGGAGACATCTTTCGCGCCAACCCGAGGACCGGCAAGAGCTACCTGGTGCTGATGGACGTCGCCTACTACCTGATCTTCACCGCCTACATCCTCTTCACCGTGGCAATCGAACAACGGCGCGAATGGCGAAGTGCATCCATCGGCACCCAGGTGGAGGCCGAGCTGATCCGGATCGGGGGGATGCTGCTGTTGATGGGCATCCTCCACGGTTTCAACGTCCTAAGCCTTCCGCTCGTCGGCCGCCTGCTCGGATTGACGCGCCAACTCGAGACCGACACGCCAGCGACCTGATGCTGAGCATCGAGCTGCTCACAGCTCTTGATATCGCTGAAGGTGTTACTGGCGATCCCGGGCGCCGTCAGTTCGTTGTCGAACTCTTCGAGAGGGAGGCGACCTCACTCGTCAGATTGGCACGGATCTTTACCGACGATAAGAACGCTGCCGAAGACCTGGTGCAGGAGGCATTCATCCGGCTGTATCGATCGGCCCACCGAATCGAGGACCGCGCCAAATCGGCGGCGTATCTGCGTTCGATTGTCCTCAACCTCGCGAGGGATCACAATCGTCGCGGGCTGCTCTCACTCAGACACCTCCAATCCGCAGAGCTACCAGGTCACCCCGACCGCCCCGACGACACGGTGGTCCGAACCGAGAGCCAGGCAGAGGTGATCGACGCCCTGCTCTCCCTGTCACTGCGCCAGCGGGAGTGCCTGGTCCTCCGCTTCTACTTCGACCTGAGCGAGCGTGAGATCGGATCGACCCTCGGCATCTCGTCGAACTCGGTGAAGACCCATTGCCAGCGAGGCATGGCGTCGATGCGGGAACTGCTTGAGCCAGCATGAGCGTAGAAGACCGTCTCGTCGACGCCCTGTCCGAGTTCGACCGGGTCGAGCCCGCGCCGGATCTGTTCGCCCGCGTCGAGGCAAGCGTCCAGCAAGACCGCCTACATAGACGCCGTGTCAGGCGCTTCACTGCTGCGGGCCTCGCCGCAACGACGGCCGTGGCCGCCTTTCTATGGACCTCGACGGATCGGGCAGAAGCCACGATCTCGGGATGGGCGGTGTTTGTCGCTCAGCTCGCGATCCTCACCACCGCCGTCATCGTGCTCGACCGGATCATCCCGCGCTTCGGACAGGCCTACCTGTCGGACGTGTTTCGCCTGGACCCCAGGACGGCAAGGAGTTTCCTCCGCCTGCAAGACGTGGCGTTCCACCTGGTCTTCGGCGGCTACGTGATCATCCTTTCATGGCACCGGCAGATGTCGGGGTCCGCCGACGTCGGTGAAGCGATCCGGTTCCTACTTGACCGCATTGCAGGGCTCTTCCTGCTTATGGGCTTGTTGCATGCCGCCACCCTCATGGTCTTGCCGGTCATCGGTCTCGTCCACGGGACGATCGTGCGGGATCACGCGCGGGCGGTGGCCGGAGAGGCTGCATCTCCGCCCGACCCCCAGGCCGTGCGAGCGGCCCGTATAGGTCGAATGATCGTCTGGATCATCGGCGGCATCCTCGCCGTTCAGGCCCTGGTCGGTCTCGGCCTGCTTGCCGGCCTCGGCCTTTCCGACTCCTGACGTCACCCATCCGGCGTCGGTGTTCGTCCGTATGAGTGACCCCTCGAGAAAGGACAGAGATGAGGGCACTGACAACGACGATCCTCGCAGCGCTCCTGGTGCTTATGGCGGCGGCGCCCGCCTGGGCGACCCACACCCACGTGCGGGCCACCGGCAACGGAGCATGCGTGATCCTGGGAGGCCAAGGCCACGAAGCCAAGGTCGAGCTCCCCCACGCCGGCTCGTACGCCGAGGGGCGCAGACACCCGTTGCACGTCAACGTCCACCTCGGCCAGCCAGGCTGGCGTGGTGGAGAAGCGGTGATGTGGGTGCAGGGGTCACCTGGCGACCTCGACAACTGCAGCGGTTACGTCAACAACTGATCCTGTGACGTAGTGAACACGATGAGGGCTCCATCGTGGTCGATGGAGCCCTCACCTGTCTTCCAGATCTTCGATGGTCGCCGGCCAGTCGTCTTTGAGGAGGCGGCTGAGCGAGCGGTCCGCCAGAAGCCTGCCACCGGTCTGGCACACAGCGCAATAGTTGGTCTCGTTGGATGCGTAAACGATGCGCTGGACCTTCGCTCCACAGCGTGGGCATGGTTCGCCGAACTTACCGTGGACCGCCATCTCGGGCCGGAAGGCTGTGACCCGGTCCGGCCAGCCTTCGCCGACTGACTCCCTCAGCATCTCTGTCCACCGTATCAGCGAGTCTCTAGTGGCTTTGTAGAGCTGGTCGACTTCACCATGCGAGAGTTGACTGGTTCGCTTGACCGGTGAGAGCCCGGCTTCCCACAGGATCTCGTCGGAAAACGCGTTACCAATGCCCGAGAAGATCCGAGGATCGGTGAGAGCCCTTTTCAAGGTTCGATTCTCCCTGGTCAGGGCAGCAGCAAAGGCGTCTCGCGAAACTTCCAAGGGCTCCACCCCTCCCCTGTCCTCTGCGAAAGCCGACTCTCGATCGGCAAAGATCCATACCCCGGCCCGCTTGTGCGTCCCTTGTTCGGTGAGAAGGAGCGAGCCCCCCTCGAAGTCCCAGACGCATAGTCCTACCTTCTTCGGCACTTGGGTCAAAGGCTTCTCGGACCATCGGAGCCGGCCAGCGACCATCAGATGGATTACGAGATGCAGCCCCCCTGTCATCTCCCAGACCAGCCGCTTGCCGATGCGGTCTAGTGCGATCACCGTCCGGCCGACCACGGCGTCGTACGGCGGGTCGTAGGTCCGTAAAACCGACGGTGACGCCACCCGAAATCCCCGCACCTCCCTGCCAACGATCCGGCGCCCGAGCGCTTCGAGATACACGACAATGTCGGGCAGTTCGGGCATGTCAGAACGGTACCGGTGTATTTAGGTGAGCGTACGGAGGTCGGTCGGAGGCAATGCCTCCCTGCCTTCCTGAACACCGACGACGATGACTCCCGAGAGTGTGAGGCCAACACCCGCCACAACCGCCAAGGTCACAATGCTTCCTGCATCCACCATCACCCCTCCCACCCCGGGTCCGATACTCCTGCCGAACGCCATGAGACCCTGCGCATCGCCGGCTCGTTCATCGGGTCGCAACGAACGCGCAGCGAGCATTTGCAGGACGCCGGGCAGGCCCATCCAGAAAGCGAAGCCCCACCAAGCCATGCCGACGTAGAACCAGAGAGGCGTTCCGCCGATGACAGTCAGCACGGCCGCCGGACCGGATGTCGCCAACCAGATACCGGGCCGGCGATGCCTCGGAGCAAGCTTTGCTCCCAGAAACCCTGCGCCTGCATTGAGGCTGAACGCCAGCGACGCGGCGAAAGGGCTCATGCCCAGCCGCTCAACGGCCACGACCGCTTCGAACACGAAGAGGCCGGCTCCCGCTGCTGTGAGGAGAAACAGTGCGCCCAACAAAACACGATTCGACCTCGACCGGCTCCGTTCTCCCAGGTTTGGGCGACGTTCGAAGCTCGGGAGGCTCACAAAAATCAACGGCAATACCGACAACGCCAGGACGCCGAATATCACTCTGTCTCCGAACACCATCAACGCACCGAGGATGGGAGCGGACACGAGAGCTGCAACGGGACCGATAGCCGATATCGACGACAACGCCGCAGTTGTGCGCATCGCTGCTGACCAGGCCAACCACGTAAGCGCACCTGCCGCCGCGCCACTGAAGACCCTCGACGCCAATAGCCACGAGAAACTGGGCGTCACGATGCTCGCAACATCAGCCAGCATCAGGACCATCGCCGCCACCCTGAAGACCCTCGCCGAAGGCTGCAACACCCGGGGAAGCACGACGTTGGCGATTGCGAACGCACCCACTTGGACAACAGAAAGCAATCCCGCCTGTCCTGGTCCGATTTCGAACCGATCGGCAACCTCGGCGATCAAGAAGGGCGTGGCCGAGAACATGAACGTCACGATCGCCGCCGAAGACATCAAGGCCAGCGGCGCACCCCGGCCGACTGCAGTGAGAGATCGGATCGGAGCGAACACCGCAGCATGTTCGCATGCCAAGATCGGACTGTGGACAGAACACGCGTTTACACCGACGGGGCTTGCTCGGGGAACCCAGGGCCAGGCGGTTGGGCCTGGATAGTGCCTAACGGACCGTTCGGAGCAGGAGCGGACAACCCGACAACCAACCAACGGATGGAGCTGACCGCCACTTTGGAGGCTGTCGGGTCGCTCGATGGACCGCTGGAGATCATCAGCGATTCGACCTATGTCGTGAACTGTTTTCGGGATCGCTGGTGGGAAGGCTGGATCGCCCGGGGCTGGCTCAACAGCCAGCGTAAGCCGGTGGCCAATCGGGACCTCTGGGAACCTCTCGTCGAGCGCTACCAGAAGCGTGACCTGACGTTCCGGTGGGTGAAGGGTCACTCGGGAGACCGGTGGAACGACCTGGCAGACCGACTGGCGGTCGAGGCCGCCGCCACCCAGGAGTCACGTCAGGGCACAAAGACGCCACACGAGGTCGGCCCGGCGGACGAACCCAAGATCCGCCGCGCCGCGTCCGAGGACTTACCAGAGGGCCGATTCATCGTCGCAATAGGTCACCGACCACCCGATATCGGCGGCTACGGCGACACCGTTGCAAGCCGGGCAATCCGCCAGCGCCTCGTGGACGTCTTCGCCGCCAAACGATCCCTCCACCCCGACCTGCATGTCCTCACCGCGATGAACCTCGGCAGCGAGACACTCGCCGCCGAAGCAGCCGACGAAGTCGCTGTCCCATTCATTCCGGTGCTCGCATACCCAAACTTCGAGGGGGTCTGGACTCCGGACTCCCAGGAGACGTTTCGGAGGTTGTCCAGCGCAGGAGAACGGGTGATCACTCTGCAGAAGAAGGTTCCGGACAATCGACAACAGGCGGGGGCGGCGGCTGCCAGGCGCGACGCCTGGCTACGCGCCCACGCCAATGAGGCAGTGGCTGTCTGGAATCGGGTCGACGCCATGATCGGCAAACAGGTGCGATCCCTGAGCGACGAATTGGGTGAGGAGAACGTCTGGATCATCGACCCAACCGAACTTCCCTCCTGACATCGATCGCCCGATGGTCCGGCCGAGATGTAGCCTCAACTGGCGACGAGGAGGACACCGGTCAGAGGTTTACAGGGGCGTGTGGTCGTAGTCACCGGCGGCGGCGGCGGTATCGGAGCGGCCGCTTGCCGTCGTTTCGCTGAAGAAGGATCGAAGGTGGCGGTCCTCGATCTCGACAACGAATCAGCGAGGGTCGTGGCCGACTCAATCGCGGCAGCGGGCCATACCAGTCGCGCATACCAATGCGACATAACTGACCGTGCGGCAGTAGATCGTGTCGTCGCAGAAGTCGAAACAGATCTCGGACCGATCGATGTGCTCGTGAACAACGCCGGTTGGGACATCTTCAAGCCGTTCCTCCAGACCACGGCGGATGAGTGGCAGCGGCTGATCGACGTGAATCTTGTCGGTCCGTTGAACATGCATCACGCCATCCTTCCTGGGATGGTCGAGCGGTCCTTCGGCAGGGTCGTAACGATCGCATCTGATGCCGCCAGAGTGGGCTCGTCCGGCGAAGCGGTCTACGCCGCGTGCAAGGCGGCCATGCTCGGACTCAGTAAGACTCTCGCCCGAGAACACGCCCGTCACGGAGTCACGTTCAATGTGATCTGCCCCGGACCGACAGACACCGCCCTTCTGGATGGCGTGACCGAGGGCGCAGCCAACCCCGAAAAGTTGCGGGAGGCATTCCGGAGAGCAATTCCTTTGGGCAGAATCGCCACTCCCGAGGACCTCCCAGGAGCAATCTGTTTCTTTGCGAGTGACGACGCGGCATTCGTCACCGGCCAGACGCTGAGTGTGTCCGGTGGCCTGACTATGGCGGGTTAGGTCACAACTACCCTCGCACGGTGCCCGAATTCATATTCTCGATGTACAAGTGCTCGAAGCACGTCCCGCCGAACCGCGACGTGCTCAAGGACATCTCGCTGTCGTTCTACTACGGCGCCAAGATCGGGGTCATCGGCCCCAACGGTGCGGGAAAGTCGACTCTCCTCCGGATCATGGCTGGTGTAGAGACCGAGTTCACCGGTGAAGCCCGCCTGGGCGACGGATTCACTGCCGGGTTGCTCGACCAGGAGCCACAGCTCGACGATGCCAAAGATGTGCTGGGCAACATCATGGAGGGAGTCGCCCAGACCCAAGGCTTGATCGACCGGTACAACGAAGTCCTGGCCGCATGGGCCGACCCTGAGGCGGATTACGACAAGCTTGGCGAAGAACAGGCGAGCCTCGAGAAGAAGATCGAGGCTGCTGACGCCTGGGAGCTGGATCGGAAGGTGGCTATCGCAATGGATGCCCTCCGGGTCCCGCCGGCTGACGCCGACGTCACGACCTTGTCAGGCGGAGAGAGGCGCAGAGTGGCGTTGTGCAGGCTTCTCCTAAGTTCACCCGATCTGTTGCTACTCGACGAGCCCACTAACCACCTGGATGCCGAATCGGTGGCCTGGCTCGAACGGTTCCTCAAGGACTATCCAGGTTCGGTGATCGCCATAACCCACGATCGCTACTTCCTCGACAACGTGGCGGGATGGATCCTCGAGTTGGACCAAGGGCGAGGCTATCCGTTCGAAGGCAACTACTCGTCCTGGTTGGAGCAGAAGCAAACGCGTCTGCAACAGGAGGAAAAAGAGGCGTCGGCTCGCCAGCGCAACATCACCCGCGAACTCGAGTGGGTGCGGATGTCACCCCGGGCCCGCCAGGCAAAAGGAAAAGCCCGACTCGCCGCCTACGAACAACTCGTGGCGGAGGCAGGCTCGGTCGAACAGCGCCAGGACGGCCTGCAATTGTCAATTCCGTTCACCCAGCGGCTCGGCGACAAAGTCATCGAGGTCGAGGGCCTGACAAAGGGCTATGGCGACCGGCTCCTGATAGATGACCTGAGATTCTCTATTCCGCCCGCCGGTGTGGTCGGGATCATCGGTGCGAACGGGGCGGGCAAGACGACCCTCTTCCGGATAATCACGGGTCAAGAATCCCCGGATGCCGGAACCATCGACATCGGAGCAACAGTCGATCTGGCATACGTCGATCAGACCCGCGATGCGCTCGCCCCTGACAAAACCGTGTTCGAGGAGATCAGCGGCGGATCCGACCTGTTGAAGATCGGCAATCGAGAGGTCAACTCGCGGGCTTATGTGGCGTCACTGAACTTCAAAGGCGCCGACCAGCAGAAGCGGGTCGGTGATCTTTCTGGTGGTGAGCGCAA